>NZ_JAUSOE010000084.1 GCF_030656255.1 Brevundimonas sp.
GGGGTTAGGCGATAAGACCGCCACCGCTCGGCGCCCCGAGCTTGCAGGCCAACCTTCCGCGCGGGGCGTCAAACCTTCGTCGAAACGGTACTTCTAAATCAAAACTCCGGGCGAAGGCCCGGCGCCCCGCCCAGCCCTCCAGAACTTCGCAGCGAAAGCGCGGGGACGATCCCCCGCGCCGTCGCCGCACCCGGTTCAAATCGTCACCAAGGCGCCCTATGTCAGCGGGCTACCAAGGAGCCGCCTCTTGCTGATCGTTCTTTCTCCCGCCAAGCGGCTGGACTTCACCGAAGCCGACCCGGCCCTCCCGGGCACGGACCGCCGCTTTCTCGAGGACACCGCCAGCCTGGCGACCACGGCGCGGCGCCAGACCAAGGCCGATCTGCGCCGCCTGATGAGCATATCCGACGATCTCGCCACCCTGAATCTGGAACGGTTCAAGGCGTTCGATTCGGACTCGACCGACGGAGTCCAGGCCGCCTTCGCCTTCGCCGGCGACGTCTATGAGGGTCTGAAGGCGCGCGAGCTCGACGCCCCGGCCCTGGATTTCGCCCAGGCCCACATGCGCATCCTGTCGGGCTTTTACGGCCTGCTGCGGCCGCTGGACCGGATCCAACCCTATCGGCTTGAAATGGGCACGCGACTCAAGACCCGGCGCGGGTCCAGCCTCTATGATTTCTGGGGCGACCGGATCTCGAAACAGCTGAACGCCGACGCTGAAGGTCAGGCCGATCCGACCCTGGTCAATCTCGCCAGTCAGGAATATTTCGGCGCCGTCGACGCCAAGGCCCTGAAACTGCCGGTCGTCACGCCCCAGTTCCGCGAGGAAAAGAACGGCGAGAGCCGCATCGTCTCCTTCTTCGCCAAGAAGGCCCGGGGCGCCATGACCCGGTTCGCCATCGACGAACGGGTGGAACGGGTGGAGGACTTGAAGGCTTTCGACCGCGACGGCTACAAATTCGACAAGACCGCCTCGACGGACAACGAGTGGATATTCATCAGGTCGGGAAATTCTTGATCCCTGACCGTTCCTGCCGCTAGTCTCTCGCAAAAGCACCGAAGGGCGGATCCATGTTCAACTGGTCGAAGTCATCCAAGGGTCCCGGTGCCGCCCATGGCGATACGCCGGAGTTCCGCGACGTGGGCGACCTCAAGGGACAGGTCGCGATCATTTCCGGCTCGACCTCGGGCATAGGCCTGGCTCTGGCGCGGGCCGTGGCGGCGCGGGGCGGCGACGTGGTGCTGAACGGCCTGGGCGATCCGGCCGAAATCGAACGCACCCGCGCCGGACTTGAGGCGTCGTCCGGCGGCCGGGTCCGCTATCACGCGGCCAATATGATGCGCGGCGACGAGATCGCCGACATGGTGGCCTTCGCCAAGCACGAGTTCGGCCGCCTCGACATCCTGGTCAACAACGCCGGCATCCAGCACGTCGAATCCGTCGAGAAATTTCCCACCGACAAGTGGGAGCAGATCATCGCCATCAACCTGTCTTCGGCCTTCTACGCCACCCGCGCGGCCATCCCGATCATGAAGGCCCAGGGGCGCGGTCGGATCGTCAACATGGCCTCGGCCCACGGCTTGGTCGCCAGCCCGTTCAAGTCGGCCTATGTCGCGGCCAAGCACGGGATCGTCGGCTTCACCAAGACGGTGGCCCTGGAACTGGCCCAGGACAACATCACCTGCAACGCCATCTGCCCTGGCTTCGTCGAGACCCCCATCGTCGAGAAACAGATCGCCGACCAGGCTCGCACCCGCGGCATCTCCAAGGAACAGGTGCTGCACGACGTCATCCTGGCCGCGCAGCCGACCAAGAAGTTCGTGACGACCGACCAGTTGGCGGGCCTCTTCCTCTATCTGGTCAGCGACCTCGGCGCCTCTGCCAACGGCGCCAGCTTCTCCATCGACGGCGGCTGGACCGCGCAATAGACAAATGACCTAGGGGGCGGCGGCATGGCGATCTTCAGACGCAAGACCGCCGAACCGGCGGACATCGTCCCCTCGCCCTCGGGGCGGCGGCCCCTGTCCCTGGCGCTGCAGGGCGGCGGGGCGCACGGGGCCTTCCAGTGGGGCGTGCTGGACCGATTGATGGAGGACGGTCGGCTGGATGTCCGCGCCGTCTCGGGCGTCTCGGCGGGGGCCATGAACGGCACGGCCCTGGTCTCGGGCCTGGCCGCCGGCGACGCCCGCGCCGCTCTCGACAAACTGTGGCGCGAGATCAACCAGTCGGGCGGCCGCAACGTCTTCGGCGACAGCACCCTGTGGAACCCGGCCCAGACGCCGGACTGGATCAAGGACACCCCGCTATGGCGCGCCGGCGAGACCCTGGCCCTGTCCATGAGCCCCTATGAATTCAACCCGTTAAATCACAATCCTCTGAAACGAGTGCTGAAGGCGGCGGTCGATTTCGGCGCGGTCCAGGCCTCGGACGTCAAACTGTTCGTCGCCGCCACCGCCGTCCGCCAGGCCCGGGCCCGCATCTTCGAATCCGGAGAGATCACCGCCGACGTCCTGATGGCCTCGGCCTGCCTGCCCCATCTGTTCCAGGCGGTCGAGATCGACGGCGAACCCTATTGGGACGGCGGCTACCTGACCAATCCCCCGCTATGGCCCCTGACTGGCGACACCACGCCGGACGACGTCCTCCTGGTGACGCTGAACGCCATGGCCCGCGACGAGACGCCGCGCAGCGCCGGCGACATCGTCGAGCGGCTGAACGAGATCGTCTTCAACGCCCCCCTGGTCGCCGAATTGCGCGCCATCGCCATGGCCGGCGAGATGATCGCCAACGGCCAGTTGAAGGGCGGCGGCGGCGGTCCCTATCGCCAGGTCCGGCTGCACGCCATCGAGGCCGACGGCTGGCTGTCCGACCTGTCGCTGCGGTCCAAGTTCAACACCGAATGGAGCTTCCTCAATGATCTGAAGGCGCGCGGTCGCGCCGCCGCCGACGACTGGCTGGAAACTTGCCTGCCCAGCGTCGGACGCCGGTCCAGCGTCGACCTCCAGGCCCGGTTCGGCTAGCCGACGAAGCCGGCGGCGCGGCGCAGACGGTCGTTGATCGCCTCGCCCAGCCCCTGCGACGGGATCGGCGACACGGCGATGCCAATCGGGTGCATCCGGTCGGCTTCCCTGAACAATCTGAACAGGTTGGCGGCCGCTTCTCTCAGATCGCCCGAGACGCTCAGGCTCCAGCGCGGATCCCCCGCCCCCGGCCCGAACCCCAGAAGGATCTCTCCGTCACGGGGCTCGACGACGTCGATCCGAACCGGGGCGTCGGGGGCGTAATGCACGGCCAGCCGGCCCGGCGATCTGCGCCCCTCGCCGCCCTCCGCCAGCGGCCCGACCACGGCCTCGATCTCGATGCGGGTCACGGCGCCCGGCCGAAGCAGCGACACCCGACCGTCCAGCACCGACACGACCGTGCTCTCCAGCCCCACGGCGCAAGGCCCGCCGTCCACGGCCGCCGTCACAGCGAACCCCGTCTCCTCGACGGCGTCGGCGAAATTCGTCGGACTGGGCCGCCCGGACCGATTGGCCGAGGGCGCCACGACCGGCCCGTCGAAGGCCGACAGCACCGCCCGCGCAGCCGCATGGCCGGGAACTCGGATGGCCACGCTGTCCAGCCCGGCCCGCGCCAGATCGCAGACCCGCCCGCCGTCCCGCACCGGCGTCACCAGGGTCAAAGGCCCCGGCCAGAAGGCCTCGGCCAGCGCCCGGGCGGAAGCGTCAAACACACCTATGGCCTCGGCGGCCACGGCGTCGCCGACATGGGAAATCAACGGATTGAAGCGCGGTCTTCCCTTGGCCTGAAAGATGGCGGCCACCGCCTCGGCGTTGCCCGCGTCGGCGCCCAGGCCATAGACGGTCTCGGTCGGCAGCAGGATCAGTTCGCCCCGGCGCAGGGCCGTCGCCGCCTGATCGGCCGTATCGCCCAACCGCGCCTTCATGGCCGGCGCGGGATCAGCGGGATCATTCGATGCAGCACATTGTCGCGATTGATGAATTGATGCTTCAGCGCACCCAGCACATGAAGCGCGATCAGGACGTACAGACCCTTCATCACCAGTTCGTGGACCTCCATGAACCGACCCGCCGTCTCGCGCCCGCCGCCGACGGGCAACAGGGGCCAGTCGAACAGACCGAACCAGGCGATCTCACGCCCCGCCGCCGACGAGGCCAGCCAACCGGTCATCGGCATGGCGATCAAGACCACATAGAACAGCACATGGGTCGCCCGCGCCGCCAGCCTTTCCCAGCGCGGCAGGTGGCCCGGCAGAGGGATGGCCGGATGCGCCAGCCGCCAGCCGATTCGCGCCAGGGTCAGGACCAGTATGGTGAGGCCCACCGACTTGTGCAGCATGACGAACTGGCCCGACAGAGCGCCTTCCGTCTTCTCATGCGCCGTGATCAGCAGCACCTGGGCCAGCACGGCGAAGGCGATGATCCAGTGAAACGCCAGAGATACTGTCGAATAGCGATTGCGAGGTTCGGCCATGACTTCCCTTCCGTGGCGGCAGGGCGCCACTGTGCCCCGACGAAGAGCCTTGCGCCAAGCCGCTTGCGACGAGGGGCGATGACGAGGCACTTAGGCCTGAATACACACCGAGGAAACCCATGAGCTATCGCGCACCCGTTCGTGACCTGGCCTTCACCCTGGAGGCGATCGCCGGCATGGCCGACGTCGCCGCCACCGGCGCCTTCCCGGACTATGATTCCGACGTCGCGGGCGCCGTGCTGGAAGCGGCCGGACAATTCTCCGAAGAGGTGCTGGCCCCGTTGAACCGCATCGGCGACCAGCAGGGCTCGCACTATGCGAACGGCGCGGTCACGGCCGCCCCCGGCTTCGCCGACGCCTATCGCCAGTTCGCCGCCGGCGGCTGGACCGGTCTGTCGGCTCCCGTCGAGGTCGGCGGCCAGGCCCTGCCCAAGGCGCTGGAGCTGGCGGCCTATGAGACCGTCCACTCCGCCAACATGGCCTTCGGCCTTTGCCCCATGCTGTCCCTCGCCGCCATCGAGGCGCTGGACCAGGTCGGGACCGAGGACCAGAAGGCCAAATATCTGACCAAGCTGGTCAGCGGCGAATGGACCGGCGCCATGGTGCTGACCGAGCCGGGCGCCGGGTCGGACCTGGGCTCGCTGATCACCACGGCGACGCCCAACGGCGACGGCACCTACGCCCTGAACGGCCAGAAGATCTACATCACCTGGGGCGACCACGACGCCACTGACAACATCATCCATCTGGTGCTGGCCCGTCTGCCGGACGCGCCCAAGGGACCGAAGGGCATCAGCCTGTTCCTGGCGCCAAAGTTCGCGGTCAATGACGACGGCAGCCTGGGCGACCGCAACGATTTCCGCCCCGTCGGGGTCGAGCACAAGCTGGGAATTCACGCCTCCCCCACCTGCGTCATGAGCTATGAAGGCGCGCGCGCCGAACTGGTCGGCCGTCCGAACGAGGGCCTGGCCCATATGTTCGTGATGATGAACGCCGCCCGCCTCGCCGTGGGCGTCGAGGGGGTCGGCATCGCCGAACGCGCCTATCAGCACGCCCTTGCCTATGCGCTGGACCGTCGCCAGGGCCGCTCGGTCTGGACCGGCGAGGCCAATGCTCCAATCTTCGACCATCCCGACGTGCGCCGGATGCTGGGCGTGATTAAGGCCAAGACCTCGGCCGCCCGCGCCATCTGCCTGTCGACCGGCGTCGCCGCCGACCTGGCCCGTCATGCCGGAACTGAGGACGACCGCCGCCGCTGGAAGGCGCGCGAGGATCTGTTCACCCCCATCGCCAAGGCCTGGTCCACCGATGTGGGCTGCGAGGTCGCCTCGCTGGGCATTCAGATTCACGGAGGCATGGGCTTCATCGAAGAGACCGGCGCCGCGCAATACTATCGCGACGCCCGTATCGCGCCGATCTACGAGGGCACCAACGGCATCCAGGCCATGGACCTGGTCGGCCGCAAGCTGTCGATGGACGGCGGCGAGGCGGCCAAGGCCGTGATCGCCGACATGAAGGCGACCCTGGTGGCCTTGGCGTCTCTCTATTCCGGCAAGCCGCTCGAACGGTTCGCCACGGGTATCGAGGCGGTGCAGGACGCCACCCTGTGGCTGCTGGACCGCAAGGCCGACGCCGACGGCGCCGCCGATGTTCTGGCGGCCGCCGACGCCTATCTCAAACTGATGGGCGACGTGGTCGGCGGCTGGATGCTGGCCAAGGGCGCCCTGGCCGCCAAGGCGCGGCTGGACGCCGGTGAAGGCGACCCCGTTTGGCTGCAAGGCAAGCTGGACCTGTATGAGGTCTATGCCGCCAATGTGCTGGGTCATGTCTCCAGCCGCCTGGCGGCCGTGGGCCAGGGCGGCGACCTGCTGAAGCGGTTGACGGCCGAAGCCCTGACGGGCTGAGGCGGCGAGCGCCCGGCGCCTCACGGCGCCCGCGCGGCCTTCTGGTCCAGCAGGGCCACCGCCTCGCGGATATAGTCGGCGTGGACCACCACGCCGATCCTGAGCCGCTCGTCCTGGACGATGACTTCCTGGGTCAGCACCCCTGCGACATAGGGATGGACCGGCGACAGGTCCGACGAGGGCCGCGGCGGCGTCCAGAACACCGGTCCGCCCGAGTCGCCCGGAAAGACGGCCAGATCGAGCAGGAAGGTCGGAAAGGCGCTGATCGGCGTCAGCGGCCAGGATGCGATCCGCCCGACGCGCAGGATCGGAAACCCGGCGCGGTTGGCCGACAATCCCCGGGGAAAGCCCAGCGTCCGCATATCGTCGCCCGGCCCGACCTCGGCTGCGTCGAACGCCTCCCTGTCCGCCAGCCAGGCGATCGGAATGGCGTCGTGGGCGAAGGCGGCCGGCGCGCTGATTTCCATGACCGCAATGTCGCGGTCGTCCGGCTTGGTCCATAGCGGGTCAGAGTCTGCGTCCCTAATGGTCAGCGGCTGGGGATCGAAACGCCATCCCCCGTCCGGCAGTTCGACGCGCCATCCGATCCGCGCCTCGCTGTCAGGCATCCGGCTCAGCACATGATCGGCGGTGACCAGGACAGTGCGCGGCGTGCCGTCCGCCCGCGGCGCATTCAGCAGAAAGCCCGCGCCCACGGTTCGCGTACCGTCGCCGTTCGACTGGTCGATCTGCACCGTCGCCCGGATCATGGTCACGGTCAGATCCCTGGCGGAACGCGACACGGTCTGCGGGGCCTCGACAGAGGCTGTCGGCTGGGTCTGGAGGTCGAACATCAAGGCAAAGCGCCTCTCTGGGCTTTTCTTCATTTGACGCCGCCATGGGCCACGCACAAGGTTCGGGTCCGAATAAGGGGGCCTAACCGATGAACCGTCGCCAACTGATCCTCTCGACCGCCGCAACCGCCGTCGCGGTCGCCTCCCCCTCCCTCGCCAAGCCCGCTCAGACTACCGGACCCTCGATGCCCCAGCCCCCCGTCGCCAAGAAGATCCCTGTCGTCATCGAACAATTGGGCCGCACGCGGACCGACGACTATCATTGGATGAAGGACGACAACTGGCAGGCCGTGCTGCGCGATCCGACCCTGATCAAGGCCGACGTCAAGGAACACCTGACGGCCGAAAACACCTACCGCGAGGCCATGATGGCCTCCACCCTGCCGCTGCAGCAGGCGATGTTCACGGAGATGCGCGGTCGCATCAAGGAAGACGACAGCTCGGTTCCGGCCTCGGACGGCGATTGGAACTACTACGTCGAATATCGTACGGGCGACCAGCATCCCCGCTACATGCGCGTCGAGCGTCAGGGCGCGTGGATGATGGACGGTCAGCCGGTGACGAAAAACTTCGTCGTTGCGCCCGCGCCTCAACTGCTCCTGGACGCCAATGAACTCGCCGAGGGCAAGGCCTATTCTGAAGTTTCGGCCGCGAGCCACAGCCCGGACCACAGCCTTTTCGCCTATGCCGAGGACGCCCAGGGCTCCGAGGTCCACAAAATCTACGTCAAGGACCTGGCGACCGGCGAAGTTCTGCCTGACGTGATCGACAGCGCCACCGGCGACTTCGTCTTCTCGCCCGACAGCCAGTGGATCTTCTGGACCAATCGCGACGACAACGGTCGCCCGGACAAGATCTTCCGTCGTCCGGCGCGCGGCGGCGAAACCACCCTGGTCTATGAAGAGGCCGACGACGGCATGTTCATCGGCGTCGGCCGTACCGCCGACGACCAGTTCATCGTCATCGGTATCCAGAACCAGGAAACCTCCGAGGCGCGCTACATTCCCGCCGCGACGCCCACGGCCGAACCCGTGATGCTTGAGCCTCGCGTGGTGGCCCTCCGCTACGACGTCGATCATTGGAGCGACCGCTGGGTGATCCGAACCAATGCGGACGACGCCATCGACTTCAAGATCGTCCAGGCGCCGACCGCGACGCCCGGCAAGGCCCACTGGACCAATCTGGTGCCGCATACGCCGGGCCGGTTCATCGAGGGCCTGGATCTGACGAAGGATCACCTGGCCCGCCAGGAACGCGCCGACGCCAACACCCGCATCATCATCCGCGACCGCGCCGGCGCCGAGCACGAGATCGCCGTCGACGAACCCGCCTTCGCCCTGTCGCTGTCCGGCGCATCCGAGTTCGAGACGACCAACACCCGCTACAGCTACAATTCGCCGTCCACCCCGACCCAGACCTTCGACTACGACATGGCGTCGCGCGAGCGGACCCTGCGCAAGACCCAGCAGATCCCGTCGGGCCACAATATCGCGGACTATGTGGTCGAGCGGCTGAACGCTCCCGCCGCCGACGGCGAACTGGTCCCGGTGACGGTGCTGCGCCGCAAGTCGACGCCAGTGGACGGTTCGGCCCCGCTGCTGCTGTACGGCTACGGAAGCTATGGCATCCCGATGCCCGCCAGTTTCTCGACCAACCGCCTCTCGCTGGTCGACCGCGGCTGGATCTACGCCATCGCCCATATCCGCGGCGGTTCGGACAAGGGCTGGAACTGGTTCCTGAACGCCCGCCGCTTCACCAAGAAGAACACCTTCACCGACTTCATCGCCGCGGCGGAGCACCTGATCTCGACCGGCCACGGCAAGGCCGGGCACATCGTGGCCCAGGGCGGATCGGCCGGCGGATTGTTGATGGGGGCGGTCAACAACATGCGCCCGGACCTGTGGGCCGGCATCATCGGCCAGGTGCCGTTCGTCGACGTGATCAACACCATGAGCGACACCAGCCTGCCGCTGACGCCGCCGGAATGGCCGGAGTGGGGCAATCCGATCGAGGACCCCGAGGCCTACGACTATATGATGAGCTACAGCCCCTACGACCAGGTCGAGGCCAAGGCCTATCCGGCGGTGCTGGCGACCGGCGGCCTGTCAGACCCGCGCGTGACCTATTGGGAGCCGGAGAAGTGGGTCGCGAAGCTGCGGCCGGCGACGACCTCGGGCAAGCCGGTGCTTCTGAAGATCAACATGGAGGCCGGGCACGGCGGCGCCTCGGGCCGGTTCGACTATCTGAAGGAGGTCGCCCACGACTACGCCTTCGCGGTCTGGGCCATCGACAAGGGCTGGGAGCGGGTCTGACCGCCCGCCCGGCGGCGGCGACGCCTAGGGATCGAGGGTCCAGGTGTAATCGCCGGGATTGTCGGCGTGCATCGCGACGAAATTCTTCACCTCCTGGTGATCGTCGCAGTACTCGCTGCCCGTGGACCAGAAGGTATAAGGCCCCGGGTATTCCACGCAGAGCGCATGATTGCCCGACCACGACCGGCCGGACCCGTCCGTCGCGTCGGCGTACATGTAGAAGTTGGAATTGTCGGTGCTGACGAGGTCGGTGCAGACACCATTGGCGACGGCGTACCAGCCGCGATTGATGAACCTTCCGCTGCCGACCTCGACGTAGGACACGGCGACGGTGGCGTCGCGACCACTCTGATTGCAGACCTTGAGTTCGACCGTCGCCTGCGGGGCGGAAACCGGCGCGGGACCGGCCATGGCCGGCGGGGCCGCGGCAAGGATCAGGCAGGCGGCGACGGTCGCGCAGGTCATGGCTTTCATGGTCGTACTCTCCCCCGGTAAGAACAGCAGAATATCAAATGCGGCAGCCGAAGCCAGTGACGGTTGCTGACGGCGAACGGGGACCGCCATGGCTCGAACGATACGCGATGCAAGCGCAGACGATCTGCCGGCTATCGCCGCCCTGTACGGACATGAGGTTCTGAACGGCACCGCGACCTTCGAGCTCGAACCGCCCGGCGTCGGGGAGATGCAGCTTCGTTTCGAGGCCGTGCGCCGCCATGGACTGCCCTGGCTGGTGGCCGAGGCCGAGGGCGTCTTCGCCGGCTACGCCTACGCCTCGCCGTTCCGGCCCCGGCCGGCGTATCGCTATGGCGTCGAGGTGTCGATCTACGTCGAGACGGCCGCCCGGGGTCGGGGCGTCGGGCGGGCCCTCATGGAAGTGCTGACGGAACGGGTGCGCGGCCTGGGCTTGCGACATCTGATCGCGGCCATCAGCGACAGCGACAGCAGCGCGGCCTCGATCGCCTTGCACCGGGCGGCGGGCTTCGGCGACGCCGGGGTCTACCGGCAGGTGGGCTGGAAGTTCGACCAGTGGCTGGACGTGACCCTGATGCAGCTGGACCTGCACCCGGACGGCGCGCCGCCCCAGGGGCCGGGGCTGAACCTGGGCGGCGGACTCGCTTGAGATCGGGGACCGCAGCGCCTAGTTAGCCGCCATGCGCGCGCTTCAGGCCATGGTGATGCTGCTCGGAGCCCTTGCGGTTCTGATGACGAGCGCGGTTCCGGCCATGGCCATGCCGGGCGACGCCTCGCCGCCGCCGTGTCACGAGAAGGCCGCGGCCCATGGTGAAGCGTCGTCGCCATCCACCGACTCCGGCAAGGCGATGAAGGCCATGGACTGCTGCGTGGCCTGCGTGGCCGCGCCCGTTCTGCATCCGCCCGCGCGTTGCCGGGTCGCCGCGCCCCGGCCGATGGCCACGGCGTCGCTGACGTCGGCGGCG
>NZ_JAUSOE010000087.1 GCF_030656255.1 Brevundimonas sp.
GGCAAGGCGACCGAGCACGAGCTCGAAAAGGCGCTGATGACCTGCAACAAGAACGGCGTGCCGTTCGACACCGCGCCCTTCACCGTCACCTCGGGCGTTCGCCTGGGCACCCCGGCGGGCACCACGCGCGGCTTCGGCGAGGACGAGTTCAAGCAGATCGGTCACTGGATCGCCGACGTCGTCTCGTCGATGAACGGCGGCGACGAAGCCGATCCGGCCGTGGTCGCCGGCGTGGCGGCCCAGGTGCGGGAGCTGACGAACCGCTTCCCCATCTACGGATGATTTGACCGATGAAGTGCCCCTTCTGCGGTCATCAGGACACCCAGGTTAAGGACAGCCGGCCGTCGGACGACGGCTCGGCGATCCGACGCCGTCGGTCCTGCCCCAACTGCAATGGGCGCTTCACCACCTTCGAACGGGTGCAGCTGCGCGAACTGGTCATCCTGAAGCGCAACGGGCGGCGCACGCCGTTCGAGCGGGACAAGCTGGAACGGTCGCTGGGCGTGGCCCTGCGCAAACGCCCGGTTCAGCCCGAACAGATCGAGCAGATGGTCAACCGGATCGTCCGTCAGCTGGAAAGCCTGGGCGAGACGGAAGTGCCGTCGAGCACGGTCGGGGACTTCATCATGAAGGCGCTGAAGGGCGTGGATGAGGTGGCCTATGTCCGCTACGCCTCCGTGTACAAGGACTTCCGCGCGACCGGCGATTTCGCCAAATTTTTAGGCGACGAAGGCTTCGACGAGCCCTCCGGCAAGGCCTGATGCGCGTCACCCTGAAGCTGGCGACGTCGCTGGACGGGCGTATCGCCACGGCTGACGGCGAGAGCCGATGGATCACCGGCGAGGCGGCGCGGCTGGAAGGCCATCGGCTGCGCGCCGGACATGACGCCATATTGGTGGGCGTCGAGACGGTGCTGAAGGACGATCCCGAACTGACGGCGCGCCTGCCGGGGCGCAGCGTGGACCAGCCGCTGCGGGTGGTGCTGGACAGCCGGCTGCGGACGCCGGGGACGGCGAAACTGGCGGGCGAGAACACCCTGATCCTGACGGCGGTCGAACCGCGTACGGTCGGCTTGGCTCAGGTGCGGCGGGTCGAGGCCGAGGACGGTCGCCCATCGATCGCGGCGGTTCTGAAGGCGCTGAAGGCGGCGGGCGTGGAGTCGGTGCTGATCGAGGGCGGCGGCCAGGTCGCGGCGTCCTTTCTGCGAGCGGGAGCGGTGGACCGGCTGGAGTGGTTCCGGGCGCCGATCCTGCTGGGCGGCGAGGGGCGGCCCTGCGTGGCGAGCCTGGCTCTTGCAAAGCTGGCCGACGCCCCCAAGTTCCGTCGCCTGGGCGTCGAGCCTGTCGGGGACGATCTGTGGGAGCGGTACGAGCGATCGTGACGCCGCCGCCGAGCGTTTTCGCCGGCCGATTTCAGACAATTCAGACTATTCAGACTATGTTTTTTGGGTCCGGAAGGGACCGGAGCCGAAATGTTCACCGGAATCGTCACAGACATCGGACGCGTTCGCGACGTCCGCGAGACCGAGCGGGATCGCCGCTATGAGATCCAGACCGCCTGGGACGTCGCCGGGATCGACCTGGGCGCCTCGATCAGCCATGCGGGCTGCTGCCTGACGGTGACCGAGAAGGGCCCGGACTGGTTCGCGGTCGAGGTGTCGAACGAGACCCTGTCCAAGACCACTCTGGGCGGCTGGAAGGCCGGCGACGGGATCAATCTGGAGCGGGCCGCCAAACTGGGCGACGAGATGGGCGGCCATGTGGTCTCGGGCCACGTCGACGGCCTGGGCCGCGTCGTCTTGATCACGCCCGAAGGCGGCTCGCACCGGGTCGAGGTCGAGGCGCCGGCGCCCCTGCACCGCTATATCGCCGCCAAGGGCTCGATCACCGTGGACGGTGTGTCCCTGACGGTGAACAGCGTCGAGGAGCGGGTGTTTTCGTTGAACATCATTCCGCATACGTGGGATGTGACGACCCTGGGACGCCTGAAGGCGGGCGATCCGGTCAATCTCGAGATCGACATGCTGGCGCGATACCTCGCGCGGTGGCAGGAGACGGCGTGATGCAATTGGCCGCGAACATGAACGACAGCCCGATCAGTCCCATCGAGGACATCCTGGAGGACGCCCGCAACGGTCGCCCTTACATCCTGGTGGACGCCGAGGATCGCGAGAACGAGGGGGACATCATCATCCCCGCCCAGTTCGCCACCCCCGACCAGATCAACTTCATGATCCGCCAGGCGCGCGGCCTGGTCTGTCTGGCCATTACCGCGGAGCGCGCGAACCAGCTGCGCCTGCCGCCGATGGCCGCCGACAATCGCGAGAGCATGAAGACCGCCTTCACCGTCTCGATCGAGGCCAAGGACGGCGTGACCACGGGGATTTCGGCCGCCGACCGGTCGCGCACCATTCATGTGGCGACCGATGCGTCGAAGGGCATGGACGACATCGTCTCGCCCGGCCACATCTTCCCCCTGGTTGCGCGCGACGGCGGCGTGCTGGTTCGCGCCGGTCATACCGAGGCGGCGGTGGACATCAGCCGCATGGCGGGCCTGACGCCGGCCGGGGTGATCTGCGAGATCATCAAGGACGACGGCGAGATGGCGCGGATGCCCGATCTGGTCGCCTTCGCCCAACTGCACGGGCTGAAGATCGGCACCATCGCCGACCTGATCGCCTATCGCCGCCGCACCGAGCGGTTCGTCGAGCGGGTCATGGACACGCCTTTCGAGAGCGTCCACGGCGGGCCGTTCCGCCTGATGCTGTACCGGAACACCATCGAGGGTGCGGAACACGTCGCCCTGGTCCATGGAAAGATCGACCCGGCCAAGCCGACCCTGGTGCGGATGCATCAGGTGGACTTCGCCTGCGACCTGCTGGGTCATGTCGAGACGCGCCAGGACTATGTGCCCAAGGCCCTGAAACAGATCACCGACCATGACGGTCCGGGCGTGGTCGTCTTCCTGCGCGATCCGTCGCTGACCTCGCTGGCGGAGCGGCTGGCGGGCGTGGACAAGCCGGCGGCGGTGGACCGGTCGCTGCGGGCCTATGGCGTGGGTGCGCAGATCCTGCTGGACCTGGGCGTCAAGGACATGATCGTGATGAGTTCGACGCGGCCTGAACCGACGGCGCTGGAGGGCTACGGCCTGCGTATCGTCGGCTGGCGCGACATGGATGGAGAAGACAAGGCGTGAACGACGCACCCCGTATTCTGATCGTCGAGGCGCGCTTCTACGACGAACTGGCCGACGCCCTGCTGGAAGGCGCGAAGGAAACGTTGAAGGCGCGCGGCGCCGAGTTCGACGTCGTGACCGTGCCTGGCGCCCTGGAGATCCCGGCCGTCATCGCCATGGCCGAAGAGGCCGGACGGTTCCCGACCGCGCCCCGCTACGACGGCTATGTCGCCCTGGGCTGCGTGATCCGCGGCGAGACCTATCATTTCGAGATCGTCTCGGACCAGTCGGCGGCCGGCATCATGGCCCTGGGGGTCAAGGGGCTGATCATCGGCAACGGCATCCTGACGACCGAGGACGAGGACCAGGCTTGGTACCGGGCCCGGCTTTCCGAAGGGGATAAGGGGGGCGGCGCGGCCAAAGCCTGCCTCGAGCTCATTGCATTGAAGAAGCGGTTGCGGCTAGGCCTCGGCGCATGACTGAACCGAACAGCGTCAAAGCCGTCCTCGAGCAACTGGCCGAGGCCGAGAAGCAGCGGGCCGAGCCCCATCTGAGCTCCAAACAGCGCCGTGCGCGCACCGTGTCGAGGCTGGCGGCCGTCCAGGCCCTGTACCAGATGGAACTGGCGGGCGAGGGCGTGGAGACAGTGATCACCGAATTCGCCAACTTCCGCTTCGACACCGACATCGAGGGCGAAGCCCTGGCCGAGGCCGACGAGGCCTATTTCGCCGACATTGTGCGCGGCGTGATCGAGAGCCAGCGCGACATCGACGCCGCCATCAAGGCGCGCCTAGCGTCCAACTGGAAGCTGGAGCGGATCGACGCCACCCTGCGCGCCCTGCTGCGCTCGGGCGCCTGGGAGCTGATCAAGCACCCGGAGACGCCGCGCGAAGTGGTGATCGACGAATACGTCGAACTGGCCAAGGCCTTCTTCGACGATTCCGAGGCGCGCTTCGTCAATGCGGCGCTGGACGGCGTGTCCAGAGACACGCGCAAATAATGCCGGCGCTCGACGTCGCGGGCGAGTTCGAGACGATCGAGAGGCTGTTGCGGCCCCTGGCCCATCCTGAATGGGGCAGGGGGCTGGCCGACGATGTGGCGGTGCTGCCGTCGCGCCCCGGCTATGACCTGGTTCTGACCAAGGACGCCATCGTCGAGGGGGTGCATTTCCTGCCGGACGATCCGCTGGACACGGTGGCGAAGAAGCTGCTGCGGGTGAACCTGTCGGATCTGGCGGCCAAGGGGGCCGAGTCGTTCGGTTATCTGCTGGCCTGCTGCTGGTCGGAACGCTGCGGGTGGCCCGAGCGCGAGGCCTTTGCGGCCGGCTTGGCCGAGGATCAGGCCCTGTTCGGAGTGTTTCTGATGGGCGGGGATACGGTAAAGACGCCGGGGCCGGCGGTGTTTTCCCTGACCGCCCTGGGCTGGGTTCCGACGGGCGCGGCCGTGTCGCGCGCGGGCGCCCAGGTCGGAGACCAAGTCTTCGTCACCGGGACCATTGGCGACGGCCTTCTGGGCCTGCAGGCGGCGCAGGCCAAGCTGAAGCTCGACGCCGAACGGCTGGAGAGCCTGATCGCCCATTACCGCACCCCGACGCCACGCCTGGATTTCGCCGAGGTCGTTCGCAACCTGGCGACGGCGTCGGCGGACGTGTCTGACGGCCTGGTCGCCGACCTGGCCCATATCGCCAAGGCCAGCGGCGTCGGAATCGCGCTGAATCTGAGCATTGTGCCCCTGTCCGCCGCCGCCCAGGCCTGGTTCGAGGATCGGGTCGATCCGCAGGCGGCCCTGGCCGAACTGGCGACCGGTGGCGACGACTATCAGATCGTCTTCACCGCCCATCCCCGGCACGAAGAGACGCTGCGGCGCGAAGCCGAACGCCGCCTGCTGCGCCTGACGAAGATTGGTGCGGTGACGGCGGGCGCCGGCGTCGCGATCGACTATGGCGGACATCGCGTGGAGCTGACGCGCGGCGGCTGGACCCATGGCTGAGCCGGCAACACAATCCTAACCGCACGCCTCTAGGGTGGCGGTCATGGATCGCAGAACCTTGATCACGTCTGGAACGGTCGCCCTGGCCGGCGTCGCGGCTACGTCGGCCCAAGCCTCGTCCAGCAAGACCACCGCTGAGGCGCCGGCCCTGAGCATACCCGGCGTCGGCCTGCCCGTGATCGCCGACGGTCGCCTGCGTAACTATGTCTTCGTCTCGCTGAAACTCCATCTCGGCGGGGGCAAGACTGTCGAGCAGATGCGCTCCAAAGAGGCGTTCTTCCGCGACGCCCTCGTCAAGGCGGCCCACCGCACCCCCTTCACTGTTGCGGGCGACTGGACGCGGCTGGACGAAAACCGGATGTCTGCGGCCCTTGTCGCAGCTGCAAACGCGATCTCCGGACGGGGCTCGGTCGCCCGAGCCGAGATCATCGCCCAAAATCCGCGCCTGCGTACGGGCATGACGCCGGGCGTCTGAACCCGGGTCTGCGACCACGGTTGCGTCAACTTGACGCCCATGACACGCTCTCCCTGCAAATCCCAAGGGACGCACTGACGCGTCCGCCGCGTGCGGGGGGACCGGAAGGCGGACAGAGGCGATAAAGCCCGGCCGCGCCAAGGCCTGCGCGCCTGTTTGCAAGGG
This sequence comes from Brevundimonas sp., assembly GCF_030656255.1. Lineage (GTDB taxonomy): Bacteria > Pseudomonadota > Alphaproteobacteria > Caulobacterales > Caulobacteraceae > Brevundimonas. The sequence continues at coordinate 5,804 of NZ_JAUSOE010000087.1, forward strand.
CATGGAAACGCCAATGACGAACTCACTTACGCTGGTCTTCGCGGCCGGTGTTCTGGCGGTGCTGTACGGCGCCGCCCAGACCGCCGTGCTGATGAAGGCGAGCACCGGCAATGACAAGATGCGAGAGATCGCGGCCGCGATCCAGGAAGGCGCCTCGGCCTATCTGAAGCGGCAATATCTGACCATCGGCCTGGTCGGGATCGTGATCCTGATCGCCGCCTATTTCCTGATCGGCGTCTATGCGGCGGTCGGTTTCGTGATCGGGGCCGTCCTGTCGGGCGCGGCCGGTTACGCCGGCATGCTGATCTCGGTGCGGGCCAATGTGCGCACGGCGCAGGCGGCCTCCGAAAGCCTGTCCAAGGGGCTGAACCTGGCCTTCCGGTCGGGCGCGATCACCGGCATGTTCGTGGCGGGCGGGGCCCTGATCGGGGTGTCGGGCTATTATATCGTGCTGACGCACCACCTTGGGCTGGATCCGGTCGGGCGTGAAGTGATCGACGGTCTGGTGGCCCTGGGCTTCGGCGCCTCGCTGATCTCGATCTTCGCGCGTCTGGGCGGCGGCATCTTCACCAAGGGCGCCGACGTGGGCGGCGACATGGTGGGCAAGGTCGAGGCGGGCATTCCCGAGGATGACCCCCGCAACGCCGCGACCATCGCCGACAATGTGGGCGACAATGTCGGCGACTGCGCCGGGATGGCGGCCGACCTGTTCGAAACCTATGCGGTAACGACGGTGGCGACCATGGTGCTGGCGGCCATCTTCTTCCGCGGCCAGCCCTATGTGGACACGCTGATGGTGCTGCCGCTGGCGATCTGCGCGGTCTGTATCGTGACCTCGATCATCGGCAGCTTCTTCGTGCGGCTGGGCAAGAGCCAGAACATCATGGGGGCCTTGTATCAGGGGCTGATCGTGACCGGCGTCCTGTCCATCGGCGCGGTCTGGTGGGTGATCGACCAGATGGTGACGGGACCGATCGTGACCGGAAGCGGCCTGACGATCCAGCCGATGGCCCTGTTCTGGTCCGGCATGGTCGGGCTGGCGGTGACGGCGGCCATTGTGGTGGTGACGGAATACTACACCGGCTCGAACTTCCGTCCGGTGCAGTCGGTGGCCAACGCCTCCGTCTCGGGGCACGGGACCAATGTGATCCAGGGGCTGGCGGTGTCGCTGGAGGCCACGGCGCTTCCGGCCCTGACCATCATCGTCGGCATCGTGGCCAGTTTCCAGCTGGCGGGTCTGTTCGGCATCGCCATCGCCACCACCACCATGCTGGGCGTGGCGGGGATGATCGTGGCGCTGGACGCCTTCGGGCCGGTGACGGACAACGCCGGGGGCATCGCCGAGATGGCGGGGCTGCCGGCCGAGGTGCGTCATTCGACCGATGCGCTGGACGCGGTGGGCAACACCACCAAGGCCGTGACCAAGGGCTACGCCATCGGATCGGCCGGCCTGGGGGCGCTGGTGCTGTTCGCGGCCTATACGTCGGACCTGCAGTATTTCTCGGCCAATCCGGCGGACTATCCCTTCTTCGCCGACATGGGGCCGATCGCCTTCGACCTGACCAATCCCTATGTGGTCGTCGGCCTGCTGTTCGGGGGGCTGCTGCCCTTCCTGTTCGGCGGCATGTCGATGATGGCGGTCGGACGCGCGGCGGAGGCCGTGGTGGCCGAGGTGCGGCGTCAGTTCCGCGAGAACCCCGGAATCATGACCTATCAGGTCAAGCCGGAGTACGGCCGGGCGGTCGACATCCTGACCAAGGCGGCGATTCGCGAGATGATCGTGCCGTCGCTGTTGCCGGTGCTGTCGCCCATCGTCCTGTTCGTCGCGGTGCTGGCGATTTCGGACAAGGCCAACGCCTTCGCTGCTCTGGGCGCCATGCTGATGGGGGTGATCGTCACCGGCCTGTTCGTCGCCATCTCGATGACCTCGGGCGGCGGCGCCTGGGACAACGCCAAGAAGGTGATCGAGGAAGGCTTCACCGACAAGAACGGCGTGGTCCACGGCAAGGGCTCGGAGGCCCACAAGGCGGCCGTGACCGGCGATACGGTGGGCGATCCCTACAAGGACACCAGCGGCCCGGCGGTGAACCCGATGATCAAGATCACCAATATCGTGGCCCTGCTGCTGCTGGCGGTGCTGGCCAGCGGAAATATCGGCTAGCGGATACGAAGACGCCCCGGAGAGCGATCTCCGGGGCGTTTTTCTTGGGCGGTGCGTCGGACCTTAGTCCGGGGCAATTAGTCGGGGCGGCGTTGGCCGGGGGTGTCGTCCTCGGTGCGCGGCAGCTGGCCGCGGCCGACATTGCCCAGCAGTTGTTCCAGCACGGTCAACTCACGACCGCGCGTCGGGGTTTCCTTGGTGTTCATGGCGATCTGCTCGCCGTCGGCCAGGCCCAGGGTGCGCACGGCGGCCACCTTGTCGCCGTTAGGCTCGAAGGTGACTTCGGTGATGGTGCGGCTGGAGATGACCGGGCGGTTGTAGGTGTATTTCTCGGTCGTCTGGCTGATGTAGTACCAGACTTGGTCCGGTTCGAAAGTCGAGGTGGTCGAGGGCGAGCCGAGGCGGGCTAGGACGGTTTCCTTGGTGTCGGTCCCCGCGACGATGTCCTGGGGCTTGGCGTCGATGGCCTGGAAGCCGTTGGAACCGATCGTCGGGGCGCAGGCGGCGGACAGGCCGGCCAGGGAAACGGCGACGAAAATCGGGACGAAACGAGACATGATCGGGCGCCTGCGAGAGAACAAGGTCTTTGACCTAGACGGACCTGCGTCCTAGTTCAACGGCGCGGCGGAAAAGGGGCCGTATAAAACCATGCTGAAAAACCTGTTCAAACCCCGGCCCGGCGTCCGTATCGGCGACGCCCTGTACGCCCTGGCGGTGGAACAGGCGCGAAATGTCGGCTTTTACACCCGACGGGGCGTAGCCGACCGGATCGATGCGCGGTTCGAACTCTATACGCTGCATGTCCTGCTGTTGGTGCTGCGGCTGCGCGACGAGAACACCGAACAGGGGCGGGATGCGGCCCAGGCCCTTTTCGACGTCTATGTGTCGGCCCTGGACCATGCGCTGCGCGAAGAGGGCGTCGGCGACGTCTCGGTCGGCAAGAAGATGCGCAAACTGGGCGAGGCCCTGTATGGGCGGATGAACGCCTATGAGACGCCGCTGCGCGACGACGACGCGACGGCCCTGGCCGAGGCCCTGGCGCGCAACGTCTACGCCGAGGCGGGCGCGGAACAGGCGCGCGGACTGGCGCACTATGCGCTGGCCGCGCGCGCCGGCCTGGCGGCGCAGAAATTCAACGAAGTGCTGGCTAAGCCGGCCTGGACGGATGTTTGAGACGATGAGTGTTAGCCTTCCCTATAGCGAGACGGTGCGGATCAATCAGATCGGGGCTGGACTGAACCGGCGGCTGGAGCCGGATGCCGACACGCGCAAGCGAATCGCCCGCGCCCTGGACCTGCAAGGTCTGGAAGATTTCGCGATCGACATTGAGGTGAAGCCGACGCCGTCGACAAGCGAATGGACGATGAAGGGTCGGGTTACGGCCCATGCCGTTCAGACCTGCGGCCTGACGCTGGAACCGCTGCCGGTCGATGTGGATCGCCGATTCTCGATCCAACTGGCCGAACGCGAACCCACAGAGACCGACGAGATCGAAGTCACCCTGGACGAGGAAGACGCCGACCTGATCGAGGACGGCAAGATCGACCTGGGCCAATACGCCGTCGAACAATTGGCTTTGTCGTTGGATCCGTTCCCGCGCAAGCCGGGCGCGGAGTTCGTGCAACCGGAAGAGCCGGCCGAGATCTCGCCGTTCGCCGCCCTGAAGGCGCTCAAGCCGCAGGACGACCAAGGCTGAGGTTGACGTTAGGGCCGGGTGGTTGCATCCCCCGGCTTGGGCGCTATCGTCCAGCGCCCTATATCAGCGTCGCGCGACAAGACGACGCGGCCAAACGAGGTCCATTTGCCAGCCCCAGTTACGATCTCGCTCGACGCCATGGGCGGCGATCACGGCCCCTCCGTCGTCCTTCCCGGCGTCCGCAGCTATATCCGCACCCATGGCGGGGAGGGGGTTCGCTTCCTGCTGCACGGAGACGAAGCCCAGATTCGTCCTGAGTTGGCGCGCGCCGACCTGTCGGACGCGGTCGCCGAGATTCGCCATACCGAAAAAGTCGTGGCGATGGACGAAAAGCCCGCCCAGGCCATGCGTCGTGGCAAGGGCTCCAGCCTGTGGAACGCCGTCGAGGCGGTGAAGACCGGCGAGGCCGGCGGCGTCGTCTCGGCCGGCAACACCGGCGCCCTGATGGCGATCTCCAAACTGATTCTGCGCATGTCCGCGCCGGGCCTGGAACGGCCGGCCATCGTCGCCAGCTGGCCGACCTTCAAGGGCCATACGGCGGTTCTGGACGTGGGCGCCAATATAGGCAGCGACGCCGAACAACTGGTCGAGTTCGCCATCATGGGCGAGGCCTTCCAGTCGGCGGTGCGCGGCATCGCCCGCCCGACCATCGGCCTGCTGAACGTCGGGTCCGAGGACATGAAGGGCAATGAACAGGTCAAAGAAGCCCACGCCATCTTGCGCGACGGCCCGTTCGACCTGAACTATCACGGCTTCGTCGAGGGCGACGACATCGCCAAGGGCACGGTGGATGTCGTCGTGACCGACGGCTTCACCGGCAATATCGCCTTGAAGACCGCCGAGGGCACGGCGCGCTATATCTCGGCCCTGCTGCGCGAGGCCCTGACTTCGAACCTGCAATCCAAGCTGGGCGCCGCCATCGCCATGCCGGCCCTGAAGAAGATGCGCCAGAAGATCGACCCCAGCACGATCAACGGCGGGCCCCTGCTGGGCCTGAACGGCATTGTCGTGAAGAGCCACGGCGGCGCCGACGCCACCGGATACGGCAACGCCATCCGTATCGCGGTCGATCTGGCTCGTAGCGACTATATGACCAAGGTGGGCGCCAATCTGGGCAAGCTGGACGCCGTGTTCGACCATTCCAGCCCGCCCGCCGCCCCCGCCGGAGAACCCCTTCAGTGAGCGTCACCCGCAGCGCCGTGACCGGCGTCGGCTCCTATCTGCCGGAGCAGATCGTCACCAACGCCGACCTGGCCAAGTTCGTCGACACCTCCGATGAATGGATCCAAGAACGCACCGGCATCAAACAGCGCCACAAGGCGCGCGACGACCAGCCGACCAGCGACCTGGCCGTCGAGGCGGCCAGGAAGGCTCTGGCCGACGCCGGCAAGACGGCGGCGGACATCGATCTGATCATCGTGGCCACCACCACGCCCGACATGACCTTCCCGGCCGTCGCCTCGATCGTTCAGCACAAGCTGGGCGCCGGCGTCGGCATCGCCTTCGACGTTCAGGCGGTCTGCTCGGGCTTCGTCTACGCCTTGAGCGTCGCTGACGGTTTCGTGGCGCGCGGCCTGTCCAAATGCGCGCTTGTCATCGGGGCGGAAGAGATGACGAAGCTGATGGACTGGACCGACCGGACCACCTGCGTCCTGTTCGGAGACGGCGCCGGCGCCGTGGTTCTGGAGCCGCGCGAAGGGCAGGGGACCTCGGCCGATCAGGGGATGCTGGGCTTCGCTCTGCGCGCCGACGGATCGAAGACCGATCTGCTCTATGTTGACGGCGGCCCGGCCACGACCGGGACAGTGGGCCATCTGCGCATGGCCGGGAACCAGGTGTTCCGTCATGCTGTCGTGAATATTGCAGAGGGCATCACCGCCGCCTGCGCCGCCGCCGATATCCAGATCGCCGACGTCGATTGGTTCGTGCCGCATCAGGCCAATCAGCGGATCATCAAAGGCGTCGGCGACCGGCTGGGTCTGGACGAGAACAAGGTGATCTCGACCGTGGCGCTGCACGCCAACACCTCGGCCGCCTCCATCCCCCTGGCGCTGGATGCGGCGATCAAGGACGGGCGGATCAAGAAGGGCGACATGGTGCTGCTGGAGGCCATGGGGGGCGGCCTGACGTGGGGCGCCTGCGCGCTGCGCCTCTAAGTCCGGTAGAGGCATTGATTTTTCGGAGACTTTGCGTCCCTATACGCCCAGCCTACCGCTACCAGACGGGGATATGATGTCAGGCCTACAGACCGTAACGCGCGCCGACCTTTGCGAAGCCGTGCATGAAGAGGTCGGTCTGTCCCGGCAGGAGTGTTCGGCCCTGGTCGAGCGCACCCTGGAACTGATCGTCGAATCCCTGGAACAGGGCGATACGGTCAAACTGTCGGGCTTCGGCGTGTTTCAGGTTCGCGAGAAGCGCGCCCGGATGGGCCGCAACCCCAAGACCGGCGAACCGGCGGCGATCAATCCGCGCCGGGTCATCAGTTTCCGCGCCTCTCAGATCATGAAGAGCCGGGTCCACGACGCCGTCGTCGAGGCCTGAGACCCTTGGCCAAGAGCCCCGACGCCTTCCGCACGATCTCCGAGGCGGCTGAGGAGGTCGGGGCGCCGCAGCATGTGCTGCGCTTCTGGGAAACCAAATTCAGCTTCGTGGCGCCGGTGAAACGGGCCGGGGGGCGGCGTTTCTATCGCCCGCAGGACATTGTGGTGCTGAAGGCCGTACGGCGTCTGCTGCATGACGACGGCCTGACGATTCGCGGGGTCCAGCGCCTGCACAAGGAACAGGGGCTGAAGAAACTGGTCGGCGCCGAGGCGACGGACATGATCGAGGACGGCGAGATGTTCGCGCCGCCGCACGCCGCAATCGCCGTTTCGCCTGCCGCCCAAAGCCCCGGCCTACGCGGCGCGCTGGAAACCTCGCTCCTGCATGCCGTCCTGACCGATCTGGAGCAGGCGAAGGCTCGGTTTGACG
>NZ_JAUSOE010000099.1 GCF_030656255.1 Brevundimonas sp.
GTCGGTATAGCCGTCCTCGCCCAGCGTATAGTTCAGGGCCACGACATTGGCGGCGATCGGCACGACCCACTTTTCCGGCGCGCCGAAGTCAACCGCCCCGCCGTCGCGGGCCAGGGCCGCGCCCTGTCCCACGGCCGCACGCGACTGCTCATCCAGCACGCGAATGCCCTCGACCCCGCCGCCCGAGACCGCCTGATAGGTCGAGACCGTCAGACGCTTCAGCCCCGCCGCATCGTGCAGGGGCTTCAGCACCGGCATGGCGGCCATGGTGGTGCAGTTGGGGTTGGCGATGATCCCCTTGGGCAGGTTCGCCAGAGCGTGGGGGTTCACCTCGGCGACCACCAGCGGCACCTCGGGGTCGCCGCGCCAGGCGGACGAGTTGTCGATCACCACCGCGCCGGCGGCCGCGACCCTGGGGGCCAGGGCGCGGGACGTATCGCCGCCGGCCGAGAAGAAGACGATGTCCAGACCGGCGTAGTCCGCCGTCGCCGCGTCCTCGACCACGATGTCGGTCTCGCCGAAGCGGACCGTCTTACCCGCCGACCGGGCCGAGGCGAACAGGCGCAGCGAGGCCAGCGGGAAGTTCCGCTCGGCCAGCAGGCCACGCATCATCTCGCCGACGAGGCCGGTGGCGCCGACGATGCCGACGTGAGGAGGATTGGACGGGGAAAAGGACATTCAGGCGTCTCCTGGAAGGATGGAGGCGCGGGGTTCAGCCGGATCGACCGCCCCGCGCATCGGCGGGGCTGGGTTCGGGGTTCGGCGCTTCAGACCTTGCGCACACCCGAAACCGCCCCGCCGAAGCTGGTGGTTTTCGAGGTAATCGCTTTGGTCAGGGTCTGGATCACGGCGACGCTCTCTAAGGGCAAGGATCGGTCGTGTAAACAGCCAAGTTGGGAATGATCGGGCACCAATAACGCTGCCGGCTGCCCAACACGCAAAACTTCGTCATCCTCGCCTTTGTGGCGAGGATCCAGACTCCCGGCACATCCGCAGCGTGCGCCGCCATCGAACACCGGGAATCTGGATCCCAGGGACAAGCCCTGGGATGACGAGAAAAGAAGGCCTCAGACCTTGGACAGGATCAGCGTGCCGTTGGTGCCGCCGAAGCCGAAGCTGTTGGACATGACGTGGGTCAGTTCGCCCTCGTGGCGCTGACGCAGGATGGGCATGCCCTCGAACGCCGGATCCAGGGTCTCGATATGGGCGCTCTCGGCGGCGAAACCGTTCTGCATCATCAGCAGGCAGTAGATGGCTTCCTGGGCGCCCGCCGCGCCGAGCGAGTGGCCCGTCAGCGACTTGGTCGAGGAGATCATCGGCATCTGGTCGCCGAAGACGGCGCGCACGGCCTCCATTTCCTTGGAGTCGCCGACCGGGGTCGAGGTGCCGTGCGGGTTCAGATAGTCGATCCGGGGATTGCCGGCCTGTTCCAGCGCGATCTTCATGCAGCGCTGGGCGCCCTCGCCCGAGGGGGCGACCATGTCGTAGCCGTCGGAATTGGCGCCGTAGCCGGTGACTTCGGCCAGAATGGTCGCGCCACGCGACTTGGCCCGTTCGTATTCCTCCAGCACCACGATGCCCGCGCCGCCCGCAATGACGAAGCCGTCGCGGTTGACGTCATAGGCGCGCGAGGCGACCGAGGGGGTTTCGTTGAAGTCCGAGGACATGGCGCCCATGGCGTCGAACATGTTCGACATCGACCAGTCGATGTCCTCGCAGCCGCCGGCGAAGACCACGTCCTGCTTGCCCCACTGGATCTGTTCGACCCCGGCGCCGATGCAATGGGCGGAGGTCGCGCAGGCCGAGCTGATCGAATAGTTGACGCCGCGCATCTGGAACCAGGTCGCCAGCACCGCCGAGGGGCCGGACGCCATGGCTTTCGGCACGGCGAACGGGCCGATCCGCTTGGGCGAGCCCCGCTCGATGGTCGTGGCCGCCGCCTGCAGGATCACCTGGGTCGAGGGGCCGCCCTCGCCGACGATCAGGCCGATGCGGTCGTGCTTGATCTCGTCGGCGGTCATGCCCGACGACTTCAAGGCTTCTTCGAAGGCCACGTGGGCCCAGGCCGTGCCGTTGGCCAGGAAGCGGGCGGCGCGACGATCGACTAGTTCTTCCCACGGGCCGATCTTGGGCGGCGCCCAGACCTGGCTGCGAAAGCCGTATTTGGCGTGATCGGGCGCATGGACGACGCCCGAACGGGCCTCGCGCAGGGACTGGGTCACCTCTTCGGCGCCGTGGCCGATGGAAGAGACGATGCCCAGGCCGGTGACGACGACACGACGCATGGTGTTTCCTTCTTAAGCTTATCGACCCGAGAGTCTTCCGCGCTGTCCGCGGTTATATAGGGGTTTAGGCGCTCGCCTGCTCATCCTTGGCGGCGCCAAAGAGTCCCACCCGCATGTCATTGCAGGTGTAGATGACCTGGCCGTCGGCCTCCAGCACGCCGTCGGCGATGCCCATGACCAGTTTGCGATTGATGACCCGCTTCAGGTTGATCTTGTAGACCACCTTCTTGATGTCCGGCGTCACCTGGCCCGTGAATTTGACCTCGCCGACGCCCAGGGCGCGGCCGCGGCCCGGACCGCCGATCCAGCCCAGATAGAAGCCGACCAGCTGCCACATGGCGTCCAGGCCCAGGCAGCCGGGCATGACCGGGTCGCCGATGAAGTGGCACTGGAAGAACCAGAGCTTGGGATTGATGTCGAGTTCGGCCTCGACATAGCCCTTGCCGTGGGTTCCGCCGTCGGCCGAGATCTGGGTGATCCGGTCGAACATCAGCATCGGCGG
>NZ_JAUSOE010000105.1 GCF_030656255.1 Brevundimonas sp.
CGGGAACAGGATCTCCTGCTCGGTCGGGCCGAAATCGGTGTCGACCGTGACCTTCAGATAGCCCTCGGGGATACGCAGGCCGGCGGTGGTGTAGCCATAGACCCCCATGGTCCCCAGGTGCGCCAGATGAACGTCCAGCCCGCTCTCGACGATGGCGGCCAGCAGATGATTGGTGGCGTTGATGTTGTTGTCGACCGTGTACAGCTTGTGCCGCGCCGACTTCATCGAATAGGGGGCGGCCCGCTGTTCGGCGAAATGCACCACGCTGTCGGGGGCCAGGTCGCGGATCAGGGCGACCAGACGGTCGAACTCCTTGCCGACCGTCATATTGACGAAGCCGATGTCGCGGCCGGACACAGCTTTCCAGGCCTTGATCCGCTCGCCCATGGTGCGGATCGGCGTCAGGGACTGGACCTCCAGCTCGTTGTCGATGTTGCGACGGCTCAGGTTGTCGACGACGGTCACGTCCCAACCTTTGGCCGACAGGTGCAGGGCCGTCGGCCAGCCGCAGAAACCGTCGCCGCCCAGAACCAGAACGCGCATGGAAAAAGCCTCGTCGTCGTCGCAAAGGTCATGCCTAGCCCAGCAGGGGGCCATCAGCAAAGCGGGGCTGTTAAGCCTGTGGTGCGACGCTTTGACGAATACCCCTTGGAAAGGGACGGCGCACAGGCTAAGTCTCGCTCGTCTCCCACTCAAACGCAGCTTTCCGGGCCTATATCCGGCTGTTCGCGGCTTGAGCCGATCATGACGGTCGGTCCCGAAAGGACCGGCGCACCATGCGGGCGACAAGGCATTCCGACAGTTCGACAATCGGGGATCGGCCCCGAGCGAAACGGAACCACGAAACGGACGGAACCGGCCGCTGGCCTGGGCTCCATCCCTGCACACGGTAGCGCGAATGAGAGATTTCAAGGGCATGAAGCGTCAGCGCGGACGCAATCGGAACAAGGCGGGCGCGTCAAACGCCAACAGCGCCAATCCGAATCGTTCGTGGGACTCGCAAGGCCCCGAAAACATCAAGGTCCGGGGCAACGCCCAGACCGTGTACGAGCGCTATCAGCAGCTCGCCCGCGACGCCTCGTCCGGCGGCGACCGGGTGCTGGCTGAAAACTATCAGCAGCACGCCGAACACTATTACCGCGTCCTGCGCGCGCTTCAGCCCCAGCGGTCCTTCTCCGACATCGCCGCGCGCGAACAGTCGAACCAGGGCTTCGACATCGATTTCGAGGACGAATCCGGCGCCCAGGCCGCCGCCTTCGTCGCCGCCCAGCAGGCCGCCGACCGTCAGGCCCAGGACGGCGCCGAGCGCGACCAAAATCAGAACCGCGACCGCAACGACCGCGACCAGAACCGCGACCAGAACCGGGATCGCGACTTCAACCGCGACCGTGATCAATCCCAGACTCGCGACCGGGATCGCGACCGCGACCAGGCCCAAAACCGCGACCAGAACCGTGATCGCGACCGCGATCAGACCCGCGACGCCCAGCCGCCGCGCGAACCCCGCGAGCCGCGCGAAGACGGCGAGGCCCGCGCCGAGGGCGAGGGCGGTCGCCGCGAGAGCCGTCGTGAACGCTGGGAACGTCGCCGCGAGGAACGCAACCGTCGCTTCGAAGGCCAGGAAAACGCGGGTTCGGACGAAGCCGCCGACGGCGTCCAGCAGGACGCGCCCGTGGCCGAGCGCGCCGAGCCGGTGGTCGAATCGCCCGCCGTCGAGGCTCCGGCTGCAGAGGAGCGGCCGGTTCGCCGCACCCGTCGTCCAGCCGTCGCCGCTGCGGCGTCCGATGACGACGACGCCCCGACCGCCCTGCCGGGCTTCCTGACCCGCTCGTCCGCCCCGGCGCCCGCCGCCCCATCGCCCGCAGCCGAGTCGTCAGACGCCGAACCCGCGCCGCGTCGCCGCGCGCCGCGCCGCAAGGTCGAGGCCGTCGCCGACGGCGAAGACTGAGGCGCGCGTCCTGACCAGATGGGCGTGCGGCCTTGACGGCGCCCGCCCATACGGCGCCTAAAGGGACGACTTCGCCATAAGGCCGGCCCTCCAGAAGCGTCGGGCCTGACCAGCGTTAAGGGAAGCTTTGATGCGTCAGTTCGTTCAGTCCCGCCCGACCTTCCGCGCCCTGGTTCGGGGCCTCGCCCTGACCGCCGTGGTCGCCGTCGCGGCCTGCGCCTCGACCCCGCCGCCGCCTCCACCGCCGCCCCCGCCGTCCGGCGGCGGCTCCGGCGCGGTGCTGATGGACTGGCGCGGCGTCATCACCTCGGCGGACCGCGACCGGTATCAGCGTCGCGACGCCGCCTGGACCCTGGCCCTGCAACAGGCGCGCCGCCAACGGGGATCGGGCGATCTGAACAGTCTGGGCGACCTGATCGACCCTCAGGCGGGCCGCGCCGATGTCGCGCCCCCGCCCGGAAACTATCGCTGCCGCACCGTCAAACTGGGCTCCCAGGGCGGCGAGGACGGTCTGGGCTATGTCGTCTACGGCTGGTTCGCCTGCCGGATCGAACAGACGTCGCGCGGCCTGAAGTTCACCAAATTGACCGGGTCGCAACGTCCGTCGGGCCTCTTGTTCCCGGAAAACGACCGCCACATGCTGCTGCTCGGCTCCATGGCCCTGGCGCAGGAACCGGCCGCCAACTCCTACGGCCGCAATCCGGACCGCGACATGGTCGCCGTGCTGGAACGGATCGGCGAGGCCCGCTGGCGGCTGGTCCTGCCCTGGCCGCAGTATGAGTCCAATCTGGATCTGATCGAACTGGTCCCGACCACCGGCGGCTGACTGAACCATGCGGCGGCTTGGCCGTTAGGTTCGGCACATCCGATGGAAGCCCCGATCATGCGCCGCACCCCGCTCCTCTTCGCCCTGGCCGCCACAACCGCCCTTGCCGCCTGTGGCGAGAACAGCCCCAACAGCGCGGCTGAGATGTCGTCTGCCGTGTCCGAACCCGCCGCCGGCGTGCCGGCCCGCGCCGCGCCTCCCGCCCGGGCGACGCCCGAACAACAGGCGGCCGCCCCCACTGGCGTGGCGCAAGGCGGAACCGACGCCTGGCGCAGCGTCGCCACCGCCGGGGACGCCAGCCTGCTGGGTCGTCTCGACCAAGCCTGGCGCCTAGGCCGGGCCGAGGCGGAAACGGCCGGCTTCGCCCGTCAGGTCGAGGCCCTCGGGCCTCTGGTCGATCCCAATGCGGCCCAGCCGGGCCGGCTTCAGCCCGCGCCCGGCGCCTATCGCTGCCGCACGCTCAAGCTGGGACGGCGGGTCGAGGGCCAAGGCGCCGCCTATGTCGAACAGCCCTGGGCCGCCTGTTCGGTCGAGATGACCCCCGGCGGCGACCTGATCCTGACCAAGACCACAGGCGCACAGCGGATGCGCGGCCTGCTTTATCCGGATACGGATCGTCGCCTGGTCTATGTCGGAACCCAGGCCGGGGGCGAGGCGGAAAACACCTTCCCCGCCTATGGCGAAACCCCCAGCCGCGACCAGGTCGGCGTGCTGGAACGGATCGGCCAGAACCGCTGGCGCCTGGTCCTGCCCTGGCCCAAGCAGGACGCCAAACTGGAGCTGCTGGAGATCGTGCGCTGACCGGCTAGACCCGCGTCAGCTTCAGATCCTGGTAGTCGTAGGAGAAGTCGATGTCGGGCGACACGCCCTTTATCGTCGCCGTGGCCGGTTTGGCGGTCTGGATGTTGAAGGTGATGAAGGCGTCCTCTTCCCGCTTGTCCGGGAAACGTGTGCGGAAGGTCTCGCCGTCATAGGGTTCCAGCCAGCCTTGCAGCGCCGGAGTGTGGGTGAAGGTCAGCCACAGGCCAGGCTTGAGGTTGCGGCCCCTCCCGCGAGTCTTCGGCACGATGGTGATGTCGCCGTACCAAGGATCGCGCCAGGTCCCGGCGTAGGCCTCCAGCGGCATGCTCGGCGCCGCGCCGGCCGCCTGTTTGGCGTCGATCTCGGCGGCGGCGGCGATGGACTTGGCGGCGCCCTCGGCCTCCAGCCGTTTGGAGTCCGCGATCCAGTCCACATCGACCTTGCCCATACACAGGTCGGCGATGCCCGACCGCAGGGCGCGCAGCAGGAAGCTTTCCTCGGCGTTCGAGAAGATGCTGAACCCGGTCTTGCGGCCGGGGATCAGCACGGTCGCCGAAATCCCGCCGGGCGAGCCGCCGCCGTGGCTGATCAACCGCTCGCCGCGATAGTCCTGAACCTGCAGCCCCATGGCGTAGGTCGAGGCGATGGCCCGGTTCGGCAGTTCCGCCGTCGGTCCGGGCGAACTGCCGACGATGATGTTCGGCTTGAACATCTCGCGCGCCGCCGCTTCCGAGAACAGCCGCGTTCCGTCGGGCAACAGGCCGTCGTTCAGCCGCACCGCGATCCACTTGGCCCAGTCCGTCGGCGTGGTGCAGATCCCGCCCGCCGCCGCCGCCGAATCCCAGTTCCACACCTCGACGATCGAGTCTGCGATCGGCGTCATCGCCCCCTGATAACGCAGCGGCGGTCCGACCCGGCCATGGGGCAGGGCGGACTTGGCTGGATCGGCCAGCCGCGCCAGGGGCACGGTCTCGGTCATGCCGACCCTGTCCAGAATGCGGGTCTGGATGAAGTCTTCCCAGGTCAGGCCCGACACCGCCTCGATCACCGCCCCGGCGACCACGAACATCAGGTTGCAATAGTGATAGGCCGCCCGGAACCCGTCCTCGATCGGCACGAAGGCGGCCTGGGCCAGCACCTCGGCCCGCGTCCGGTCGCTGTTGGGCCAGAACAGCAGGTCCCCGGCGCCCAGGCCGAACCCGGCCCGGTGGCTCAGGGTGTCGCGGACGGTGATGTGGTCGCTGATGTACGGATCGGACAGCCGGAAGTCAGGCAGATAGGTCTTGATGGGCGCGTCCCATTTCACCTTGCCCTCGTCCACCAGAATGGCCAGGGCGGCGGCGGTGACGTTCTTGGTGTTGGAGGCGATGGCGAACAGGGTGTGTTCGTCGGCTTGGGCGGCCTTGCCCTGAAGCTTGACCCCATAGCCGCGCGTCAGCACCGGCGTTCCGTCCTTGACCACGGCGATTCCCAGCGCCGGCTGTTCGGGCCAGGCCGCCATGGCCTTTTTGACATAGGCGTCCACCGCTTCGGCCAGGGCGGCGTCGTCATTCGCCGCCTGGGCCCAGACGGGAGCGCCCACGGATTGGGCCGCCAGCGCCGCCGCGCCACCGGAAGCGAACAGGGAACGGCGCGACAGACGAAGGGACATCAGGAAGGCTCCGGCGAAGACTGCCGTGACGCTAACGCGCCTTTCTCCTCTAGGCCAGCCGCCAGGCCTGCAGATGGTCCAGCACGTCGGCGACGATCTGCTGGCGGGTGAAGCCGGTGACGTCGCGCGGCCGGGTCCCGTCGCCGGTCTGGGCCGTCATGCGCCATTCGATGGCGCGCCGCCCCTCCGGCGCATCCAGCGGGGTGATGGCCGGCAGGGGACGCGACCGGGCGCCGAGGCGATAGAGGAAGTCGCGGCCCTCGGCGTGGGGCACGATCAGCCACACCGCCTCGTCGTCCGCCTCGACCCGGCTCTGGTCCAGCCCCTCGGCGACTAGGGCCTCGCGCACCTCGGCCAGGGCGGGGGCGCCGTGACGCTGCATCTGGCGGCCGATGTCGCGGCGGCTGGCCGGGGCGAAGATCCGCTTCAACCGTTCGCCCAGCGGCGGGGTCTCGGTCTCGACCGTCTCGCCCTTCAGGTCGGCGTTCATCTGCCGGATCAGGGCCAGACAAAGCAGGATGATGATGACGGTGA
This sequence comes from Brevundimonas sp., assembly GCF_030656255.1. GTDB lineage: Bacteria > Pseudomonadota > Alphaproteobacteria > Caulobacterales > Caulobacteraceae > Brevundimonas. The sequence goes on from NZ_JAUSOE010000105.1 coordinate 5,761, forward strand.
AGGGCAGGGCGGCCAGCAGGGTGGCGGCCTGGAGCGCGCTCAGGCCCCCCGCCAGCAACAGGGCCGCCGCCGTCAGCCCCTCCAGCGTACACCAGTAGACCCGTTGCCAGCGCGGCGTGTCGTCCGCCCCGCCCGAGGCGATGGTGTCGATCACCAGCGAGCCGCTGTCGGCCGAGGTGACGAAGAAGACCGCCACCAGCAGCACCGCCAGGGTCGAGGTGATCGCCGCCCCTGGCAGGTTCTCCAGGAAGCGGAAGATGGCGGTCGACAGGTCGGCCTGCACCGCCTGCGAAATCGCGCCCGCCGCCTGGCCCATGTCCAGGCTGATGGCCGTGTTTCCGAACACCGTCATCCACAGGAAGGTGAAGCCGGTCGGGACCAGCAGCACGCCGATGATGAACTGCCGCACCGTCCGGCCGCGTGAGATCCGGGCGATGAACATGCCCACGAACGGCGACCAGGCGATCCACCAGGCCCAGTAGAACAGGGTCCAGTTGGCCATCCAGCCGCGGGGCTCATAGGCGTAAAGGTTGAAGGTGCGGATGAAGAAATGGTCCAGGTACAGGCCGAAATTCTGCACCAGGGCCTTCAGCAGAAAGCCCGTCGGCCCGACCACCAGCACGAACAGCATCAGCAGCACGGCCAGGACCAGGTTCAGCTCCGACAGGCGCCGCACCCCCTTGTCCAGTCCGGTCAGGACCGAGGCGGTCGCCGCCGCCATGACCAGGGCGATCAGCCCCACCTGCATCCAGGGCGTATTGGGCAGGCCGGTCAGATAGTTCAGGCCGCTGTTGATCTGGGACACGCCCAGGCCCAGCGAGGTGGCGATGCCGAACAGGGTGCCGCAGATGGCGAAGATGTCGACGGCGTCGCCGATCGGCCCGTTGATCCGCTTGCCCAGCAGGGGCGAAAGCCCGGACCGCAGCGTCAGCGGCAGCCCCTTGCGGTGCGCGAAATAGGCCAGGCTCAGCCCCACCATCGCATAGACGGCCCAGGCGTGGACGCCCCAGTGGGTGAAGGTGATCACCATGGCCTCTCGCGCGGCGTCCACAGTGCCGGGCGCGGCCTCGGGCGGGGCGGCGTAGTGCTGGATCGGTTCGGCGACGGCGAAATACATCAGGCCGATGCCCATGCCGGCGGCGAACAGCATGGCCAGCCAGGAGACATAGGGGAAGTCGGGCTCGGCGTCGTCGGGCCCCAGTTTCAACCGGCCCGTCGGCCCCAGGGCCAGATAGGCCGCCACCGCCAGGAAGCCGGCGACCGAGGCGACATAGAACCAGCCGAAGGTGTCGATCACCCAGGCCTGGGCGCGGCCGAAGAACAGGTCCGAGGCGCCGGGCGCGACCAGGGCCACCAGCAGCAGGGCCCCGGCTATGGCGCTCGCGCCCCAGAAGACGCGGGGGTTCATCTTGTATTTCAGCATCGGCTGAAAGCGTATGGCGAAGCTGGAGGTTCCGGCCCCGCCACGCGGAAGCCGCCGGCGGCGAACGCCCCGCGATTGGACCCGCCCCCCGACGCGGCCTAGAGATCGCATTGGAGGCTTGAATGGATTTTCTGACGAACGGGCCGGTCGATCCGGGGGTCATACTGCCGTTTCTGGCGGCCGTCGTCCTGATCGAGCTGACGCCCGGTCCCAACATGGGCTGGCTGGCGCTGGTGTCTCTGGCGCAGGGGCGGACGGCGGGGCTGGCGGCTGTGGCGGGCATCACCCTGGGGCTGACGCTGTGGATGCTGGCCGCCGCCTTCGGCCTGACCGAGATCGTGCTGGCCTGGCCGGCCCTGTATCAGGCCATTCGCTGGGCGGGGGTGGGGTTCCTGCTCTGGCTCGCCTGGGAAGCCTGGAAGGGCGAGGGCGATCCGGCCAGGGCGGCGCCCGAGACGCGTGATCGTCGTCGTGCGCTTTTCCTGCGGGGCCTGACCGCCAATCTGCTGAATCCGAAAGCGGCGCTGTTCTATATCGCCCTGCTGCCGGGATTCATGCGTCCGGACTACGGCCCGGCCCTGCCCCAGGCGCTGACCTTGGGCGGGATCCATGTGGCCGTCAGTGTGGCGGTTCACGCCCTTATCGTCGTCACCGCCGCCCGCGTGAGCCGTTTGGGCGGCGGGACCCAGGGCGCAAGCGTGCGCGCACTGATGGCGGCCGGGCTGGTGCTGATTGCGGGCTGGACGGCCTGGGAGACGCGACTCTAGGCCGGGCCGCATCAGCGGCCCGGCCCTCGGTCAGAGATCAAAGATCAGAGCTTACAGGCGGCAGATCGCCGTCTGGCCGATGCGCGGCACATAACGGTCGGTGCGCGGGTTATAGGAGCGGTAGCGCTGCTGGCAGGCGCGGACGTGGGCGTACCAGTTGCCGCGACGGCTGAAGTGCGCGGGCGGCGCCGGCGGGCGCGAACCCCAGCTGGACTGCCAGCTGCCGTAGGAATCACGGTGCTCGCCGCGATTGGCGTTCGGGCGGTTGTTCTGGCTGTTGTTGGGGCTGTTCGGGCGCGCGTTCTGACGATCGTCCTGGCGGCCTTCCGGGCGTCCGTCCTGGCGCTGGTCCCTGGTTTGCTCCTGGCGGTCGGGGCCGGGGCGGTTCTGGTCGAGGGCGGCGGCCTGGGCCGAGACGGTGCTCAGGGCCATCAGGCCGGCGGCGATTGCGATAATGGACTTGCGCATAAGAGGGCGCCTTTCAGTGGGTGGGTCGAGCTCCTTAAACGCGTGAAGGGGGCTAGTTCGTTGCATTTTTTGGAATATTCCATTTACGAAACCTGACGGACCCCGCGCCGCCGCAATTGATCCCGGTCAAGGCGAACAGCGGGCCGCCAGAGGCACTTGTGTGGCCTGATCAACACACCCACTTCCATCAGCGAACGGACGCGTCGCTTGTCCCAAAGGACGCGTCGGACCATTTCCGCCTTCCGAGGGGACACGACGCTATGAATCTCGATCTCTATTCCGACCGCGCCAAACAGGCCGTCCAATCCGCCCAGTCGCTGGCCCTGGCCCGCCGGCACCAGCAGTTCGCGCCCGAACACCTGCTCAAGGTGCTGCTGGAGGAACGCGACGGCCTGGCCCGCAATCTGATCACCGCCGCCGGCGGCGACGCCAAACGCGCCGAGGCCGACACCGAGACCGCGCTGAAGAAGCGCGCCCAGGTCAGCGGCGGCTCGGGCCAGCTCTATCTGGACGGCGACACCGCCCGCGTCTTCGCCGCCGCCGAGGAAGCCTCCAAGACGGCCGGCGACGCCTTCGTCACCACCGAACGCCTGCTGGCCGCCCTGGCGCGCGAGGGCGGGGTCGCCGCCGAGGTGCTGAAGGCCTCGGGCGCCAACGCCGACAAACTGGACGCCGCCATCGCCGAGGTGCGCAAGGGCAAGACCGCCGACAGCGCCGGCGCCGAGGACGGCTATGACGCCCTGAAACGCTACGCCCGCGACCTGACCCTGGCCGCCCGCGACGGCAAGATCGACCCGGTCATCGGCCGCGACGAGGAAATCCGCCGCACCATCCAGGTCTTGGCTAGGCGGACCAAGAACAATCCCGTCCTGATCGGCGAGCCCGGCGTGGGCAAGACCGCCATCGTCGAGGGCCTGGCCCTGCGCATCGTCAACGGCGACGTGCCGGAATCCTTGCGCGACAAGACCGTCATGGCGCTGGACATGGGCTCCCTGATCGCCGGCGCCAAATACCGCGGCGAGTTCGAGGAGCGGCTGAAGGCCGTACTGTCCGAGGTCACGGCGGCCGAGGGCGGCATCATCCTGTTCATCGACGAGATGCACACCCTGGTCGGCGCCGGCAAAGGCGACGGCGCCATGGACGCCTCCAACCTGCTGAAGCCGGCCCTGGCGCGCGGCGAACTCCACTGCGTCGGCGCCACCACGCTCGATGAATACCGCAAGCACGTCGAGAAGGACGCGGCCCTGGCCCGCCGCTTCCAGCCGGTCTTCGTCGCCGAACCGACGGTGGAGGACACGGTGTCGATCCTGCGCGGCCTGAAGGAGAAGTACGAGGTCCACCACGGGGTCCGCATCTCGGACAGCGCCATCGTCGCCGCCGCCACCCTGTCGAACCGCTACATCACCGACCGCTTCCTGCCGGACAAGGCCATCGACCTGATCGACGAGGCCGCCAGCCGCGTGCGCATGGCCGTGGACTCCAAGCCCGAGGCCCTGGACGAGATCGACCGCCGCCTGGTCCAGCTGAAGATCGAACGCGAGGCCCTGAAGAAGGAAACCGACCAGGCTTCCCAGCACCGGCTGGAGAAGCTGGAGGACGAGATCGCCGATCTGGAAGGCCAGTCCGACGACCTGACCACCCAGTGGAAGGCCGAAAAGGACAAGGTCGGCCAGGGCGCGCAACTGCGTGAAACCCTGGACCGCCTGCGTCTGGAACTGACCAACGCCCAGCGCGCCGGCGACCTGGGCCGCGCGTCCGAGATCGCCTACGGCCAGATCCCCCAGATCGAGAAACAGCTGGCCGAGGCCGAGGCCAACGAAACCTCCGGCAAGGGCCCCCTGACGCCCGAGGTCGTCGACGCCGAACAGATCGCCGCCGTCGTCAGCCGCTGGACCGGCGTCCCCGTCGACAAGATGCTGGAGGGCGAGCGCGAAAAACTGCTCCAGATGGAGACCGCCCTGGGCGGCCGCGTCGTGGGTCAGGACGAGGCTCTGGCCGCCGTCTCCGACGCGGTGCGTAGAGCACGCGCCGGCCTGAACGACCCCAACCGCCCGCTGGGCAGTTTCCTGTTCCTGGGCCCGACCGGCGTGGGCAAGACCGAACTGACCAAGGCCCTGGCCGAGTTCCTGTTCGACGACGAGGCCGCCATCACCCGCCTCGACATGTCCGAATATATGGAGAAGCACAGCGTCTCCCGCCTGATCGGCGCCCCTCCCGGCTATGTCGGCTATGACGAGGGCGGCGCCCTGACCGAGGCCGTGCGTCGCCGCCCCTATCAGGTCGTCCTGTTCGACGAGGTCGAAAAGGCCCACCCCGACGTCTTCAACGTCCTGCTCCAGGTGCTCGACGACGGCCGCCTGACCGACGGCCAGGGCCGCACCATCGACTTCCGCAACACCCTGATCATCATGACCTCCAACCTGGGCAGCCAGTATCTGGCCGAACAGGGCGAGGGCGACGATGTGGAAGCCGTCCGCCCCTTCGTCATGGACGCCGTCCGCGCCCACTTCCGGCCCGAGTTCCTGAACCGGATCGACGAGATCATCCTGTTCCACCGCCTGGGCCGCGAACAGATGGGCGGCATCGTCCGGATCCAGCTGTCACGGTTCGAGAAACTGCTGGCCGACCGCCGGTTGAACCTGTCGCTGGACGACGCGGCCCTGGCCTGGCTGGCCGACCGCGGCTACGACCCGGCCTATGGCGCGCGGCCGCTGAAGCGGGTGATCCAGAAGGAGCTGGTGGACCCGATTGCGCGCAAACTGCTGGCCGGCGAGATCGAGGACGGCGGGGTGATCGCCGTCACCGCCGGCGAGGGCGGGTTGGAGATCGGGAAGGCGCGGGTGCATTAGTCACGGCGAGGGCGGGGCACGTTCGAGAACGATATTGTGGAGCCGCCGGGATCATTGGGCCCCACGACGCGTGTGACACGCATGCCTATCACGCTCCCCGGTTCTCTAACGTCAAACTCGACGGTGCCTTGCCCAAGCTGCGCGTTCCTTATTGAAGAAAATGTGGTTGTTCCGCCTCCTCGCCCCCTGAAGACACTGTTCGATATTTCTTGGCTTGCGTGGTCAGTGTCGAATCTCACAGGTCCGGTGACTGAGACGCGGTCAAGAGAAGTTCTTGCTCCAGCAATCGCAGTAGACTGAAGCCTCATTTGATCGATCACAACATCGGTCAACTTCTGAAGACCGCCGACATTGTTGATTGTAAAATCGTCTAGTTCCGCTGAAGCCATCCCTCCAACCAATTCTGAAATCAACTTTCGAAGATCTGCATCCTTGTCCATTTTGGAAGTAAGGAGGTTAACTCGCGCCGCTAGATCTTCGACGATCCCGATTTGCGGTATGATATCCAGCAGCACACGCTCTATTTCGGCCAAATGCTCTTCGCTGTTCACTTCGAAGAATCGCTTAGAAATTTCATCTGCGGCTATCGATGCAGGCCCGCCCACCACTGGTAGAAGCGACGCCACCAATGCAGCGCCCGTCATGGTGGCTTTGCCAGCCTTTCGACCAGCAGCGCCACGGTTCAGCGCCTCGTAAAGTTCAGCAATTCGGTCGGTGTTCATTGCGTAGTTCCCAACTGCCCATCAAAGCTAACAGGTTGATGAAACAAATCAAGAACAGTCATTGTTTAGATCGGTATGTGCAGGCTTTTAACAGCCAGGTCTGCCTGCCTTTCGTCATCCTCCGGCAAGCCGCGTCTTCGCGGCGCAGACCGGGGGACCCAGCGGCGCCGTCAGGCGATCTATCCGCCGCACGATGCGGGAAGACCTAGTCCGCGGCAGGTTCGCGCTCTCGCGCGCCGCTGGGTCCCCCGGTCTCGCTGCGCTCGCCGGAGGATGACGAAAGAGAGGGGCGGCGTGGATGACGAAAGGTCGTGTGTCGTATAGGTTGTGCGGATGCCGACCCATCGCACCTTCATCGCCACCTACATTATGGCCAGCGGGCGCAACGGCACGCTCTACACCGGCATGACCGCGAACCTGGAGGCGCGGGTGTGGAAGCATCGGACGGGCGCCTTCGACGGTTTCGGCAAGGCCTATGGCTGCACCCGGCTGGTCTGGTTCGAACAGCACGTCTGGGTGGTGGAGGCCATTCGCCGCGAGAAGCGGATCAAGAAGTGGCTGCGCGACTGGAAGCTGAAGCTGATCGAGGCGGCGAATCCGGATTGGCGGGATTTGGCTGAGGGCTGGTATCCGGTCCATGATCCGAACTGGACGCCGCCCATCGAGGATGAGGACTTCCCCGATTCCGCTTCGCGACCTGGAGGGTGACGCCGCACCGGCGCCAGCGCACCTAATTCCTGCGACGAACCCGTTCGTTTTCAACGCCCTGACGAACTATCACCCCCTCTTTCTCCCCAGGGTCCGAAACCATGAGAGGATGACGCCGCTCGTCGGCATTGGACCAGCGGCGTCATCGGGGAGGGCGGATTTCAGACAATTCATACGATTCAGACACTGTTTTCTTTCGTCCAGAGTCTGAAACCGGCGTCAGGGGTTGATCACCACCTTGATGCAGCCGTCCGCCTTCTCCTGGAAGGTCTTGTAGGCGTCCGGCCCGTCTTCCAGCCCGATCTTGTGGGTGATCAGGAAGCTGGGGTCGATCTGGCCGTCGACCACCTTCTGCATCAGGGGTTCGAGGTATTTCTGCACATGGGTCTGGCCGGTCTTCAGCGTCAGGCCCTTGGCCACGAAGGCGCCCATCATGGTCGGCACGCCGCCCACGAAGACGCCGGGCAGGCTGATGGTGCCGCCGGGGCGGCAGGCGATGATGGCCTCGTTCAGGGCGTAGGGGCGCTCCATCTTGCCGGCCACCGTCTCCTGGACCTTTTCGAGCAGGCTGCCGGAGCCGTGGCTTTCCAGGCCGACGGCCTCGATCACCGCGTCCGGGCCGACGCCGTGGGTCATGTCCTTGATCCGCGCCTGCAGGTCGCCTTCCGAGAAGTCCAGGGTCTCGGCCCCGGCGTCGCGGGCCATCTGCAGCCGTTCGGCCACCTGGTCGATGGCGATGACCCGTTCGGCGCCCATCATGAAGGCGCTGCGGATGGCGAACTGGCCGACGGGGCCGCAGCCGAACACCAGAACGGTCTGGCCGGGCTGGATATTGGCGTTCTCGGCGGCCATCCAGCCGGTCGGGAAGATGTCGGACAGGAACAGGACCTGGTCGTCGGTCAGGCCCTCGGGCACCTTGATCGGGCCGACGTCGGCATAGGGGACGCGCAGATACTCGGCCTGGCCCCCGGCGAAACCGCCGTACATCTCGCTGTAGCCGAACAGGCCGGCGGTGGGATAGCCGATCATCTTGGCCTGTTCCGCGCCGTTCGGATTGGACCGCGCGCACAGGGAATAGAGGCCGCGCCGGCAATAGTCGCAGTCGCCGCAGCTGATGGTGAAGGGCACCACGACGCGGTCGCCGACCTTGAGTTTTTGGTTGTCCTTGCCGACGGCGACGACCTCGCCCATCGTCTCGTGGCCCATGACGTCGCCGGACTTCATGCCCGGCACGAAGCCGCCGTACAGGTGCAGGTCGGAGCCGCAGATGGCGCAACTCGTCACCCGAATGACGACGTCGCGGCCGTCCTCGATCGTGGGGTCGGGCACCTCCTCGCAGCGGATGTCGCCCTTGCCGTGCCAGCACAACGCCTTCATGTCGGATCTCCCTTTCTGAGGGGGATCAATCCGGCGGCGGGGCGGGAGTTCCTAGCGCAAAGCTTTGTAAATCAAAGCCTTGCCGTGGGCGATCACTCCTGCGGGATCGGATTGGTCCTCGGGTCCGGGCCGTTGGTGACGACGCGGTCGCGTTCGCCCAGGTCCTTGATCACCTTGACGTCGGCGAAGCCCTGGGCCTCGAACAGGGCCTTGACCTGGGGCCCCTGGTCCCAGCCGATCTCGACGGCGAAGACGCCGCCGGGCTTCAGGATACGCTTCACCTCGGGGGCCAGGTCGCGATAGGCCTGAAGCCCGTCGGGGCCGCCGTCCAGGGCCAGGTGCGGGTCGTGGTCGCGCACCTCGGGGTCCAGGGTCGGGATGTGGTCGGTGGGGATATAGGGGGGGTTGGACACCACCAGGTCGAAGCCGGCGTCGCCGAAGCCCGCGGCCCATTCGGTCCTCAGGAAGGCGGCGCGCTCGTTCAGGTCCAGGTTGGCGGCGTTCTCCTTGGCCACGGCCAGGGCCTCGGTCGAGATGTCGGTGCCGACGCCCTGGGCCGCCGGCCGCTCGGCCAGCAGGGCCAGCAGGATGGCGCCCGAGCCGGTGCCCAGGTCGGCGATGCTGAAGGCCTGGGTCTTGGCGAAGGCCAAGAGGGCGATGTCGAGGATGGTCTCGGTGTCGGGGCGGGGGCTGAGGACGTCGGGGGTGACGTTCAGCATGATCTTCCAGAAGCCCTTCTTGCCGACGATCCGCGACACCGGCTCGCGGCGCAGGCGGCGTTCGACCATGGCCTCGTACTCGGCCTGCTGCTCGGGCGTGACGATCCGGTAGGGGTCGGTCAGGATGTCCATGCGGCTGGCGCCGGCGGCGGCCTCCAGCAGCAGGCGGGCGTCGATGGCCGGGCTGTCGATGCGTCCGCCCTTCAGGCGGGCCTGGGCGGCCTTCCACACGGTCAGCAGGGTCGCGGCGCCGTCGGACGGCTTGGGGGAGAGGGGCTCGGTGGTCATGCCGGGTGATTGGCCCTTCGCGGCCGGGATTTCAAGCCGGGCCGAGGGAACGCGGCGCCAGCTTGGCCGTTGGCGTGGTGATGTCCAAGCCCAAACCGCCTTTACGCCACCGCCGCCCCGCGATCCAAAGACCCCAGGCGCGGCGCGGGCGCGCGGCGGCCGGGGGACTGGACCGCCTGTGGAAGTTCGTCGCCGCGACGGCGGGCGGCTTGGCCGCCGGCGCCGGGGCCGCGCATCTGCTCTACACCCAGGGCCACAAGGTCGGGCTGGAGCTGCGCCCGCCCCGTCCCGAGCCCCTGCCGCCCAAACCCCCGACGCCCGAGGACTACGACCTCAAGGAGCCCGGTCGCGGCCGCCTGGCCAAACGCCCCGAACAGATTCCGCACAAGGGCTGGAGCGACATCCTGTGGCGCACCGGCGGCTCCTATTTCGGCGACCGGGTCGGGTTCGTCGCCGGGGGCGTGACCTTCTTCACCCTGCTGTCGCTGTTCCCCCTGCTGGGCACATTCGTGACCCTGTACGGCCTGTTCTCGGATCCGGCCGACGCCTGGAGCCGGCTTCAGTTCCTGTATGGCGTCATGCCCAGCAGCATCGCCGCCTTCCTGGGCGGGGAGATGGAGCGGCTGGCCCAGAACTCGAACGGCCAGCTGACCTTCACCCTGATCTGGACCCTGGCCCTGTCGCTGTGGACGGCCAATGGGGCGGTCAAGGTGCTCTTCTACGGGCTGAACATCGCCTATCACGAGGTCGAGCGGCGCAATATCGTCCGCTACAACCTGCTGTGCATGGGCTTCACCCTGGGGGCGGTGGCCGCCGTCCTGTTCAGCTCGCTGCTGGTGGTCGGGGTGCCGGTGGTGGTGCGTCTGTTCGGTCTGCAAGAGGAGTGGGGCCTGCTGGCCCTGTTGCGCTGGCCCCTGCTGCTGGTCGGCTATGTGGCCGCCCTGACCCTGATCTACCGGTTCGGGCCGTGCCGTCAGAACGCGCGCTGGCGCTGGCTGACGCCGGGGGCGATCTTCGCGGCGGTGATCAGCCTGACGGTCTCCTTCGTCTTCAGCTGGTACCTGACCAACTTCGTCCGCACCGACAGCTACGGACCGCTGGCGGCCATGATGGGCTTCCTGCTGTGGACCTGGCTGTCGGTGCAGGTGATCCTGATGGGCGCCGAGCTGAACGCCGAGATCGAGCATCAGACGGCCCTGGACACCACCACCGGCAAGCCCATGCCCATCGGCGAGCGCGGCGCCCAGGTGGCCGACAGCATCGGCGCCAAACGCGGCAACCCCGCCGCCCTGGCCTTCACCCAGCGCCACGCCGAGGCCATGGCCGACCGGCTGATGCGTCGCCGCAACCGCCGCCGCAACAAGCCCGCCGCTACAGAATGAACCGGCTCAGATCCACGTCCTTGGTCAGGGCGCTCAACTTGTCGCGCACCGCCGCCCCGTCGAAGGACACGGTCTGTCCCGCCAGGTCCGAGGCCTTGAAACTGGTCTCCTCCAGCACCCGCTCCAGCACGGTCTGGAGCCGCCGCGCCCCGATGTTCTCGACGGCGGAATTGGCCGCCACCGCTGCGTCTGCCAGGGCCTCGATCGCGTCGTCGGTGAAGGTCAGGGTGACGTCCTCGGTCGCCAGCAGGGCCTGGTTCTGACGGATCAGATTGGCTTCGGGCTCGGTCAGGATCCGCTTGAAGTCGTCGCGCGTCAGGGCCTTCAGCTCGACCCGGATCGGCAGCCGCCCCTGAAGCTCGGGCAGCAGGTCCGACGGCTTGGCGACGTGGAAGGCGCCCGAGGCGATGAACAGGACGTGATCGGTCTTCACCGGCCCGTATTTGGTCGAGACGGTGGTCCCCTCGATCAGGGGCAGCAGGTCGCGCTGCACCCCTTCGCGCGACACGTCGGCGCCGGAGGCCCCCTGGCGCGCGGCGACCTTGTCGATCTCGTCCAGGAAGACGATGCCCTCGTTCTCGGCCAGGATCAGCGCCTCCTTGGTCAGGCTGTCCTGATCCAGCAGCTTGTCGCCCTCCTCGGCGATCAGGGGGGCAGTGGCGTCGCGGACGGTCAGCTTGACCGTCTTGGTCCGGCCGCCGCCCATCTTGCCCAGCATCTCCGACAGGTTCAGCAGGCCCACGGCCCCGCCGCCGGGGATGTCCAGCCCCTGGATCGGCGAGGCGGTGTCGGCCAGGGCGATCTCAATCTCCTTGTCGTCCAGCTCGCCGGCCCGCAGCTTCTTCCTGAAACTGTCGCGCGTCGCCGGCCCGGCGCCGGGGCCGACCAGGGCGTCCAGGATCCGGTCCTCGGCCGCGCCCTCGGCCCGCGCCCGCACCTCGCCGCGCCGGCGGTCGCGCACCATGACCAGGGCGCTCTCGACCAGGTCGCGCATGATCTGGTCGACGTCGCGGCCGACATAGCCGACCTCGGTGAACTTGGTCGCCTCGACCTTGAGGAAGGGCGAACCCGCCAGCCGCGCCAGCCGCCGGGCGATCTCGGTCTTGCCGACGCCGGTGGGGCCGATCATCAGAATGTTCTTGGGCGTCACCTCGTCACGCAGATCCTCGGGCACGCGCTTGCGGCGCCAGCGATTGCGCAGGGCCACGGCCACGGCGCGCTTGGCGTCGTCCTGGCCGACGATATAGCGATCCAGTTCGGAGACGATTTCGCGGGGAGAGAGGTCAGTCATGGGATGGAGATAGGGCGTCTCGAACCGTTGCGGGAGAGGGCAGGGCGTCGTCAAATCGTCTCGCAGCAAAAAGGCGCCCTCCAACCGGAGGACGCCTCGATGCGTTCAGCGATGTCGCCTTGGATCAGGCGGCCTTGCCGGCCTTCTTGGCGGCCAGCTTGTCCTGGTGGGCCTGCATGCCCTTGGCGATCATTTCGGCGGCCTCGCCGGCGTCGCCCCAGCCCTTGACCGTGACCGACTTGCCCTTCTCCAGATCCTTGTAGTGGGTGAAGAAGTGTTCGATCTGCTCGATCAGGATGGCCGGCAGCTGACGATAGCTGGCGACGTCGGTGTAATAGGGGTTCAGCTTGTCGACCGGCACGGCCAGGATCTTCTCGTCGCCGCCGGCCTCGTCCACCATCATCAGCACGCCGATGGGGCGCGAGCGGATGACGCAGCCCGGCACGACCGGCGTCGGGTTCAGCACGATCACGTCGCAGGGATCGCCGTCGTCCGACAGGGTGTGCGGGATGAAGCCGTAGTTGCCGGGATAGTACATGGCGGTGTGCAGGAAGCGGTCGACGAACAGGGCGCCGGATTCCTTGTCCATCTCGTATTTCACCGGCAGCCCGCCCTGCGGGATTTCGATGACGACATTGACGTCCCAGGGAGCGTTCGGGCCGACCGGAATAGCGTCGAGGTTCATGGCGGGTCTTTGCTGCGTCTGCGAAATTCTATGAGGCGGGCGTGATAGGACGCGCGCGCCGCCTCGGCAAGCGCGACTTGAGTCGGCGGGCTTGCGCCGCAGCGACGACTGGGCTCAATTCGCACGATGACCTGGGTTGATTGGGCCGCGCTGGCGCTCTTCTTCATCTGCTGGCTCGGCTATGCGCCGATCCTGAAGTTCGTGGGCCGCCACGGCGGCTCGCTGAACGACGACATGAGCCATGTCCGCCGGGTCTGGATGTCGGCCATGACCCATCGCGAGCTGCGGCTGGTCGACAGCCAGTTGATGGGCCATTCGATCAACTCAGCCTCCTTCTTCGCCTCGACCAATCTGCTGCTGATCGCGGCGGTGGGCGGCATCCTGTTCGGGGGCGAGAGCAAGCTGGAAGGCTTCGCCGCCGTTGGGGCGGACAATGTGCCGATCAAGATCCTGGAGGCCAAGCTGGCCCTGGTGCTGATCTGCCTGACGCGGGGCTTCCTGGATTTCATCTGGGCCCTGCGCCAGATGAACTACACCCTGGCCCTGATCGGCTCGGCGCCCGAGATCGACAAGGAGGTCGACCGCAAGGCGTTCGGCGAGGCGGCGGCCGAACTGCTGAACCCGGCCCTCAGTTCGTTCAGCCAGGGGGTGCGGGGCTATTACTTCGCCCTGGCGGCGGCGGCCTGGCTGTTCGGGCCGCTGTGGCTGGCCCTGGGCGTGGCCTCGTCCTTCGGCCTGTTGATCTATCGGCAGGAGGCCTCGCCCGCCGCCCGCGCCATCCGCAATGCGCGCCGCCTGCTGGGTGAATGACGGTTATTTTGCAGTTGCGACAGGGGCTGAACGTCCCGACCCGTGCTGGAGACGCCGAATTAGGGCGAAAGGCGCCGTAATTGCGTAACATGCCGTGACCCAAAAACCGCGCTGAACGCTTGACCGATTGTGCATCGCAACCTAGATTGACCTTCGACGCCTCCGGGCGTCTTGCCCTTCCTGGGCGTTTCCTCCCTATAGACTTTTATGCCGCGCCTCCGGGCGCGGCTTTTTTTCGTCTTATCGCCGATCAGTCACCCGGTGTCAGGCCGCCCAGTTTTCGGCGCACAGGGCGGCGATGACGCGGTTCAGGGCCTTGCGGGTCGCGGCGTGCGCAGCGTTGGGCGTCTGGGTCGCCTCGTCCAGATACAGTTTGCGGCTCAGTTCGATCTGGATCGCCTCATAGCCTTCCGTCGGCCGGCCCCAGACCTGGGTGGACCAGCCCCCGGCGTAGGGATGGTTCAGCGCCACCCGCCAGCCCAGCCCCTCGAACAGATCGCGCAGCCGCCGGGTCAGCCGCGCCTGGCACGACGACCCGTGCCGGTCGCCCAGCACCACCTCCGCCCCCACCGCCCGCGTCGGCATGGAATGCCAGTCGATCAGCACGGCCCGACCCCGCCGCGCCCGCGTCTGTTCCATCAGTTCGGCCAGGGCCGTGTGATAGGGGGCGTGGGCGGTTTGGATGCGCGCCTGGGCCTCCGCCAGCGACAGGCGCCGGTCGTACAGGGCCAGGCCGTCGCCCGACAGCCGGGGGATGACGCCGTATCCGGCCCGGGTCTTGGCCCCGACCGGACCGTCCGCATCGACGATCAGGTCCGGATCCAGTTCGCCGGGGTCGCGGTTCAGGTCCAGGTAGGCCCGGCCGATCCGCCCCTCGATCAGGGGCGCGCCCTGGGCCGGCCCCTCGCGCACCAGGGCGCCGACCAGGGCGTCCTCGGCGCTTTTCAGGCTGGCGCGGGCCAGTCCGGCGACCGCCCCCATGTCGTCGGGATAGGTCTCGCCCGAGTGGGGCGAGGCGAAGACCAGGGCCGTTTCGGGCGCCGCAACGGGCGGCCGGGTGATCGCGAAACTGGCCCCGTCCGTGGTCATGATCCCCGCATAACGGGTTTCGCTGTGGAAGGAAGACGTTCGACCGGTGAATTTCATCGCCGGTTTACGCTTGTCGGCCTAGGTTGCCTTCTTGATTCAACGGGCAGTTCTCGAATGGCGCGCATCCTTTTGGCCGAAGACGACAGTTCGCTTCGCGGCTTCCTGACCCGGGCGCTTGAGCGGGCGGGGCATCAGGTCATCGACTGCGAGAACGGCGACGACGCCATCGACGCCCTGGAACACGGCCCCTACGACCTGCTGCTGACCGACATCGTCATGCCTGGCGCCGACGGGATCGAGGTGGCCCGCGTCGCCGCCGCCCGCCAGCCGGGCCTGCGCATCATGTTCATCACCGGCTTCGCCGCCGTCGCCCTGACCGCCGCCCAGGCCTCGCCCCAGGCCAAGGTCCTGTCCAAGCCGGTCCATCTGCGCGACCTGGTCAGCGAAGTCGAACGGATGGTCGCGGCCTGACGCTGAAACTGAGCGACGCGTTTAACGTCGTTCTCCCAAAAATCGTAGTCTGGCCGTGAAATCGGCTTGATGCCGCCAGGCCGGGCCGCTATACGACCGCTCTTCCCGCCCTGGGGCGATTTCCCGGGGCCCTACGGCGGATGCGTAGCTCAGCGGGAGAGCACCTCGTTGACATCGAGGGGGTCACAGGTTCAATCCCTGTCGCGTCCACCATTTCTCCTTTTACAATCTGTGCGCTGCGCCCGTCGCCCCTATGGGCGTTTGTCTGCATGGATCGGCTCCAGACTGCCGATCCCCGCCAGGGTGGCCCGCACCGCCTCGTCGAGCGGGGTGCGCGGTTCCGGGCCGATCAGAGCCTCCAGCCGGGCGTTGGTCAGGCGGGTCGGGCGTTTCCACAGATAGGCCATCTCCGCCAGTTCGCGCATCATCGGCACGAAGGGCGCGGCCAGATGCATCACCAGCCAGGGCATGGGCTTGATCGGCAGTTTGGGCTCGCCCAGAACGCGGCGGATGGCGCCGGTCATCTGGGTTCCGTCGGCGTCCCACTGGCCCTCCATATGGAAGCGGGCGAAAGCCTCCAGGTCGTCGCGCTCGATCAGGCGCACCATCACCTCCGCCACATCCGGCAGATAGGCCCACTGGTGGCCGACGCCGGGCTTGCCCGGATAGGTGATCGCCGTCGGCCGCTCTCCGGCCTTGACCAGGCCCTGGCTGAACCAGTTGTTGGCCGCATCCGGCCCGAAGAAGTCGCCGGCCCGCACGATCAGCACCTTGGCCCGGCCGCGATCGGCGGCGGCCTTCAGGCGACGCTCCATCTCGATCCGGATGCCGCCCTTGCGGGTCCTGGCGTGCTGCGGCGCGTCTTCAGCAATATCGGGGAAGGCGTCGGGGCCGTAGTTATAGACCGTGCCGGGCAGCAGGATCCGCGCCCCGTTCAGTTCGGCCGCCGCTATGGTGTTGTCCAGCATCGGCAGGACCAGGGTGTCCCAGTTGCGATAGCCGGGCGGATTGACGGCATGGACGATCAGGGACACGCCGTCAGCCGCCGCCGCGACATCCGTCGCCGACATCGCATCGCCTTTGATCCAGACGATCCGGGCGTCGCCGCGCACGCCCTCGGGTTGGCGATTCAGGGCGCGCACCGACCATCCGGCCTTCAGCAACCGCGCGGCGACTGCCCCGCCCGCGCCGCCCGTGGCGCCCAGAACCAGTGCTGTTTTCGTCGTCATGTCGCTCTCCATCCGTTTGATGACGTCGTTATCGACCGAACGCGGGCTGAACGGAATTGTCGAAAACTCTGCACCTGCTATACGAAAACCAATGAACAGTGAGCCGAGCTGGGATCTGTACCGCACCTTCCACGCCGTACTGCGCGAGGGGTCGCTGTCCGGCGCGGCGCGGAGCCTGGACATGAGCCAGCCCAGCATCGCCCGCCATATCGACGCCCTGGAGACGGCCCTGGGCGCCAAGCTGTTCGTGCGGACGCCCAGAGGATTGTCGCCCACCGACGCGGCCCTGGAGCTGAAGCCCCTGGCCGAGCGTCTGGCCGCGACCTCGGCCGCCCTGCGCCGCACGGCCGAGGGGCAGGGTGGAACCCTTTCCGGCACGGTGCGGATCAGCGCCAGCGAGGTGGTGGCGGTCGAACACCTTCCGCCCATATTGGCGCGGCTGCGCCAGGCCCATCCGGGGCTGGCGCTGGAGCTGTCGCCGTCCAACGCCCTGGACGACCTGTTGCAGCGCAAGGCGGACGTGGCCGTGCGCATGGTCCGGCCCGAACAGCAGGCCCTGGTCTCGCGCCATGTCGGCGCCCTGGCCGTCGGCCTGCACGCCCATCGCGACTACCTGGCGAGACGCGGGACGCCCCGGACCCTGGCCGATCTGAAGGACCACGATCTGATCGGCTATGATGTCGAAACCCCCGCGATCCGGGCGGCGGTCCAGCACTATCCGGCCCTGAGCCGCGACGCCTTCGCCCTGAGGGTGGACAGCGACGTGGCCCAGCTGGCGGCCATCCGCGCGGGGTTCGGGATCGGCATCTGCCAGACCGCCGTCGCAGCGCGCCAGCCCGACCTGGTCCGCGTCCTGCCCGACGCCTTTAACATCGAACTAGAGACCTGGATCGTCATGCACGAGGACCTGCGCGGAAACGCCCGCTGCCGCGCCGTCTTCGACGCCCTGGTCGAGGGCCTGTCGCGGATCGTCGGATCCTCGGCGCGGTAGTCAGTCGGCCTTGAACAGAACCACGGCGGTCAGGCCGCCGCCGGGCGTGGTTTCGAGGCGGATTTCGGCGCCCATCTGGTGCGCCAGCGAGCGGGCGATCGATAGGCCCAGGCCCGATCCGCCGGTCTCGCGACTGCGCGACGCCTCGCCCCGAGCGAAGGGTTCGAAGGCCTGGTCCCCGAAGCCGGGGCTGAGACCGGGGCCGTGGTCGACGACCGCCAGCCGCCATCGGTCATCGTCGCGGTGGAAACTGACCTCGGCGGCGCCGGCGTAGGCGACGGCGTTCTCGACCAGATTCTCGACGATCCGGCGCAGGCCTCCGGCGTCGGCTCGGACCTGTCCGAACTCAAGCGTCTCCAGCGTCAGCGACTGGCCCAGGGCCTGACGTTCGCTCACCAGATCGGTCAGCAGCCGTCCGACATCGACGGGCGCCAGAACGACCGGCCGCTCCTCGCCGCGCGCGACCAGCAGCACATCCTCGATCAAGGTGGCCATCAGGGCCACGTCCCGGTCCGCCCGCGCCCGCTGGTCAGGGTCTTCGATCAGGGCGACCCGCAGCCGAAGCCGGGTCATCAGGGTCTTCAGATCGTGCGCCGCCGCCGCCAGCATTCGCATCCGCTCGCCCATCAGGGCCTGGATACGCGCGCGCATGCGATTGAAGGCTGAGGCCACGCGTCGGGCCTCGGCATGGCCGGTCTCCTCCATCGGCGGGGCGGCGAGATCTCGGGCGAAACGGTCTGAGGCGTCGGCGATGGCCTGGAGGTCGCGGGTCGCCCGATGCACCATCCGCCACACCAGAAACGCGGCCGTCAGCCCGACCAGCAGATTGAACACCAGGGCGGCCAGGGCCATGCTGCGGCGACGCTGACCCAGGCCCGGCGCGACCACCAGCCTCTGGCCGTCCGCCAGCGCCACCGACACCGCATAGACGGCGGTCTGTCGTCGTTGGAGGCGGGGGCGGAAGCGGCGGCGCTCTTCGGGAACCAGCAGCCGGACGTCGCGCGCCGCCAGCACCGCCCCATAGCTGCGCAACAGCACGGGCAGGGGACCGCCGTGCGCGCGATAGCCGGTCGGAACCCCGTCGGCGATGAAGAAACGGGTGGCGTCGCCGTTCAGGGCCACCAGCAGGTCGTCCCGCTCTTGCGACGGCGTGCGGTCCAGGGCGGCGGCGGCGGCGGCGATCCTCACCGGCACGGGCAGGCGCCATTCGTCCTGATCGCCACGCTGAAACCGCAGCAGGCCCAGGACGCTGACCGCCTGGAGCGTCACCACGACCAGGACCAGCGTCAGCGTCAGACGATTAGCGAGGCCGAGGCGCCTCACCGCTGGACCTCGACGTCTGGGGTGAACAGATAGCCGGCGTTGCGCACGGTGCGGATCAGGCGCGGTTCGCGCGGATGATCGCCCAGCTTGCGGCGCAGGCGCGAGACCTGGATGTCGATGGAACGGTCGAAGACGTCGGCCTGACGCCCCTTCAGCACGTCCATGATGTCGTCGCGCGACAGGACCTGCTGCGGGCGTTTGACGAAGGCGGCCAGCAGGTCGAACTCCCCGCCGGTCAACTCCACCACCTGACCCTCCGCGTCGGTCAGGGCGCGCGAGGCGAGGTCCAGGCGCCAGCCGTCGAAGGCGAGATGACGGGCCGGGGGCCGGGGTTCGGCCCGATCGCGGCGGCGCAGCAGGGCTTTGACGCGGGCGACCAGCTCGCGCGGCTCGAACGGCTTGGCGATATAGTCGTCGGCCCCGACCTCCAGCCCGACGACCCGGTCCAGGGGCTCGCCTCGCGCCGAGGCGATCAGCACCGGGACCGCGCCCTGGATGCGGCGGCAGACCGACAGGCCGTCCTCGCCCGGCATCATCAGGTCCAGCACCACCAGATCCGGCCGCTTCACCGCCCAGGCCCGCCAGAAGGCCGCGGCGTCGGGAAAGGCCGCGCACTCCAGCCCCTCGCGCGCCAGCAGGGCGCAGACCAGGTCGCGAATTTCGGGGTCGTCCTCGACCAGATGGATCAGAGCCGTCGTCATGGGCCAAGCTTTGGCGCAACCGCATCCGCCCCGCCAGAGGCGGATACACGCTGTTACGCAAGGGCGCCGGGGCGACACACCCCGGACGGCCGGGTCTGGCAGTCTGCAGTCGTCCGGAACAGGCCGGACTTCGCAAAAGGAGCCTGCCCATGACCCCCCGTCGTCCCTTCGCCGCCGTCGCCCTGACGGGTCTGCTGGTTGTCGCCGGCCTCGCCGCCGCAGCCGACAGCGCCGAGGCCCAGTCGGTTTCACGCCACCGCTCGGCCAGCGTCAGCGGCCCCTATCACAGCGCCATGCGCGGCGCGGACGTCTATCGCAGCCCCGGCTCGGCCTCGGTCTCCCGCTATGGATCTGTGGACGGCCAGGGCTGGTCCAGCGCTCGCGCCCGGACCACGGTGAACACCGGGAACGGCTACGCCACAACGGCCGTCCGCACCGGTCCGGCCGGGAACACCCAGACCCGAGCCGCCTCGAGCGTCTATGGCGACGACCGCTACAGTCGGTCGTCCAGTGTGCAGACCTCGAACGGCTACGGCTATGACCGCCAGGTCGACGCCTATCGCGACGACGACGGCGTCACCGTGAACCGCACCGCCACGACCAACAGCGGCGCCACGCGCAGTTCGTCGGTCACTCGCCCCTACTGACGTCTTTCCCGGTTCGGGCGGAGCGCCTCACCCTGTCCTCCGCCCGTCGCCCCGGCCGCGTCCCCCAACCGCGCGGCCGGGGCCCCTTTTCTGATCGAGAGCCCAGATGAAAAGCCTTGTCCTGTCCGCCCTGGCCGCCGCAGCGATCACGGTCGTCGCCATGCCCGCACCCGCCCAAACCCCGCCCGACGCGGGCCGCGCCCTGTTCCAGCAGGCGGACGTCAATAATGACGGCCGCCTGTCGCGGGTCGAGTTCGACGCTGCGCGCGAGGGTCGGTTCGCTCGGGCCGACGCTGACCGCGACGGCCGTCTGACGATGTCCGAACTGCGCGCCCTGCGGCCGGACGGCGCCGCCGCTCCGCAGCGACGCCCCAGCCGCGACCAGCTTCAGAAGCTGCGCGCCATCGATCGCAACAACGACCGCGCCGTCGATCTGAACGAGTTCCGCGCTCTGAACGGCGAGCGGTTCGCCGCCGCCGACCGCAATCGCGACGGCTTCGTCACCCGCGACGAGATCGCCGATCTGGCGCGCGCCATGACCCTGGGCGGCTGAGGTCCCTAACCCCTGTGTCGCAGGTCCAGCACGCCGGGGTCCGGCGCCGGCTTGCGGGTCAGGGGCACGCGCTTCAGCCACAGTTTCAGCGCCTCCCAATGGATGGCGGCCACGACCTTCAGCGTCAGCAGGGGCATGGACAGGGCGGCGGCGGTCAGGGCGCGGTCGGACATCGGCCGGCGCGCGCCGTTCATGCTGGTGGCGATCAGCAGGCCCTCGCTGTCCGAGCCATTGATGGCCAGGCCCAGGGTGTCGCCGGGAGTCTGACCCTTGAAGTCATAGGTCATGTCCATGTCCATGAAGGGCGAGACATACAGGCGTTTGTCGGTGTGTTGCCGGAACCGGCCGGCCTGGGCGTCGGCCGCCAGGACGGGCAGGACATAGGCCCGCCGCTCGCCGAAGGTGCTGGTGACCTCATAGACCATGGCGGCCAGCCGCCCGTCTTCGTGATGGCAGTAATAGAGGCTGATCGGATTGAAGACGAAACCGAAGACGCGCGGCATGGTCAGAAGACGGATCGCGCCCTGACCGACATCCACCCCGACCTCGGCCAGCCGTGTCTCGATCTGGGCCCGCAGCGGACGGTCCGTGCCGTCGCCGTGGTCCTGATCGTGGAAGGACAGCAGGTTGAGCCGGTTGCGCGAAAAGGTCTTCAGCCGGGCGTGCAGAGCGTCGATCTCGGCCAGGTCCAGCATCAGCCAGAAGACGCGGTAGTTCAGCCGGTGCTGTCGGGGCCGCAGACGCGCGTGGAAGACCCCGCCGACATAGAGGGCCGAGGCCTGGGTCACGCCGCCCGCACCAGTTCCGCCGAGGGCGACGACAGATGGATGCGGCCGCTCTCGTTCTCGACGGTCCAGGGGCGACGCACGCCGCCCAGCTGTTCGGCCACCGCCAAACCGGACTGAAGCCCGTCCTCGTGGAAGCCGGCCCCGAAATGGGCGCCGCAGAACCAGACGCCGCCCTGGCCCTGAAGACTCCATAGCGACTTCTGGGCCTTGATGGCGGCGGGGTCGAAGATCGGGTGTTCGTACAGTTCGCTTCGCAACAGGGTCCCGGCGGCCGGGGGGCGCGGCGGGTTCAGGGTGACGAACAGGTCCTGGCCCGGCAGGCCCTGGAGCTTGTTCATCCAGTAGGTGACGCACAGGCCGCCGTCGGCGCCGATATAGTTCCACGAGGCCCAGGCCCGGCGGCGCTGGGGCATCAGGCCCGCGTCGGTGTGCAGGATGGTCAGGTTGCGGCTGTAGCGGAAGGCGCCCAGCAGGTCGCGCTCCTGCGCCGTGGGCTCCGCCAGCATGGCCAGGGCCTGGTCGGCATGGGCGCCGATGACGACATGGTCGAACCGCTCCTGGGCGCCGGTCGTGTCGAGAACCACGACGCCGCCGTCGACCCGGCGCACCTGGTCCACGCCGCGCCGCAGCCGCACCCCATCGCCCTTCTGACCTGCGCCGATCTGGCGGGTCAGTTCCTCGACATAGACCCGGCTGCCGCCGACGACGGTGCGCCACAGGGGGCGACCGACCAGCTTCAGCAGGCCGTGGTTGCCGCAGAAGCGCAGGAAGGATTCCGCCGGATAATCCATCAGCGTATGGGCCGGCGACGACCAGATGGCGGCGGCCATCGGCAGCAGGTGGTCGTCGCGGAAGGCCTCGCTGAAACCTTCACGCTTCAGATACTGGCCCAGGGTCAGGTCGCTGTCGCCCAGGGCCGCCATGCCGCCGGGCGCCGAACGATAGAAGCGCAGGATCTCCTTCAGCATCGACCAGAAGCGCGGGCGAAACAGGTTGCGACGCTGGGCGAACAGGGCGGGGGCCGCATATTCGAACCGGCCCTGGTCCAGGGAGACGGCGAAGGACATGTCGGTGGCCCGCGTTTCGAGCCCCAGATGGGCGAACAGGGCGATCAGGTTCGGGTAGGTGGCGTCGTTGAAGACGATGAAGCCGGTGTCCACCGCGGTCTCGCCGGTCGGGGTGCGGACGTCGACGGTGTTGGAATGGCCCCCCAGCCGGTCGTCGCGTTCATAGATCGTCACATCGTGGCGTTTCGACAGCAGCCAGGCGCTGGACAGGGCGGCGATCCCCGAGCCCACGACGGCGATCCGCAGGCGCGGACCGGTCTCGCTGGTAGGGGACGACAAGGACATAAAGACTCCGAACGACGGGCTACAGGTGGCGAAGATACGCGCCGCACGCGCGGCCGGATCACGAAATGATCCAGACTTTCGCCAGAACCGTACTAGGTTCCATGCATGGACAGGTTTCTATCTATCAGCGGATTCGGCCACCCGTGACGGCTATGGGCGGCGAGCATGACCGGCTGATCGAGGCGGTGGCGTTACGGCGCGACCGCGAGGCTTTCGCGCGCCTGTTCGAACATTTCGCCCCGCGTCTGAAGGCCTATCTGATGAAGGCCGGGGCGCCTGCGGGCGCAGCCGAGGACTTCGCCCAGGACGCCATGCTGACCGTGTGGCGCAAGGCGGAACTGTTCGACAGCTCCAAGGCGCGCGCCGCGACCTGGATTTTCACCATCGCCCGCAACCGGCGCCTGGACGTGCTGCGCCAGGACGCCCGGCGCACCCCGATGCCCGAGATCGAACTGTCGCAGGAAGAGCCGGAACGCCCGGACCAGATCGTGTTGATGGCCGAGGATGCGGCGCGGCTGAAGTCCGCGATGGCGCGGCTGACGGCGGATCAGATCGAGGTCCTTCGTCTGGCCTTCTTCCAGGACAATCCCCATTCCGAAATCGCCCGGCGGCTGGACTTGCCGTTGGGCACGGTTAAATCCCGAATACGCAAGGCGATGATCAAACTGCGCACCCTGCTTGACGACGACGGAGGCGAGGCATGACCGGCGGTCACAACCCCTCCGAAGAACGGCTTCTGGCCTATGCGGCCGGCACCCTCAGCCCGCCCGAGGCCGTGGTGGTCGCCGCCCATCTGGCGATGCGGCCGCAGAACGACGCCTGGGTCCGCACGCTTCAGTCGGTGGGCGGCGAGTTGCTGGACGATCTGGAGCCCGAGCCCATGCCGGACGACGCCCTGGCGCGCGTTTTGGCGCGGGCCGAGGCCGACGCCGGACAGGTTCTGGCCTCTACGCCTCTGAATGACATGGTCGGCCTGCCGGAACCCCTGCGCCGTTATGCGCTGGGACCGTGGCGATGGCTGGGACCGGGCATGCGCGCCCGCGACGTCCACGCGCCGCGCGACGGCGACTGCCGCGTCATCCTGCTGGAGATCGGTCCGGGCCGCGAGACGCCGCGCCATACCCACGGCGGGATCGAACTGACCTGCGTCATCCACGGCGCCTACGCCACCGAGACGGCCCGTTTCGACGTCGGCGACTTCGAAGAGGCGGACGGCGAGGTGCTGCACCAGCCGCGCGTCGTCTCGCCCGAGCCCTGCCTGTGCGTGGTGGCCCTGGACGGTCAGATCGAGTTGGACGGCTGGCTGGGCAAGCTGATGCAGCCGTTCATCAAGTTGTAGGCGAGGGGGCGCACTGCTTGCGGCTCAGATCATAGCTGGCGAACATCGTCTCCTCTCCCGCCTCATCCTTCATCACGATGGTCCAAGACGCGGAAGCGGGCGCCACCGTCCATCGGTTCACGAAGGTGGCGTCTGGGTAGACATAGGCGACTTCAAAGCCGCTCGCGTTAGTCGAGCCTGTTCCGACAGAGGTGAAATCACCGCCGAAACTGTCGGCGAAGAACGCCGAGATTCCGCCGGGCTTGCCATCCACAGCGGCCTTGCCCCCGAAAATCAGATGCGCCGCGTACCGATCTGCGGGGTCGGTTACGGCGTGGCTGTCAGCCTCGACCAGGAAAAGCGCCCCTTCCGTAATCGGTTTGGCCGCCAGGCTGATCGACACCGGCTTGCCCATTACCGATCCTGTGCCTTGCCAGCATCCCGCCAGCGCCGAGACTTCCTGCGGTACAGGCACTGCGCCAGGTTCCTGTGCATAGGCGGAAGGGGTCATTCCTGCGAACAGGCAGGCGATCGCGCCAAAATACTTCATGTCTTCCCCCAGCGGTAGCTTGACCGAACCAAGCTTTGCCACGCTTCATATACGCGCTCGGCGTCGCCCCTCCACCCCTGCTCACCACCCGCCACGAAAGAGCGCGGCCCTTTCGGACCGCGCTCCTGTAATCAAGGCTGGGGAGGTTCAGCCGCGACGGTTGTCGCGGTCGCGGCGTTCGTTGCGGATCTGGGCCGACAGGCGGTCGAAGCGACGGTCCAGGTCGGTGCGTTCCCAGGCGGTCAGGCCACCGCGACGATAGTTGGCCTCAAGACGCAGCAGGCCGTTGAACTCGCCGCGCAGACGGGTGGCCTCGCGGCGGCTGAGCTGGCCGGAACGGACGCCCTGGTCGATGCGGCGGTCCAGATTGGCCTGGCGGGCGTTGATCGATTGCCAGTTTCCGTAGCCGGCCTGATAGACGGGCGGGCGGCCGTGATGGCCATAGGACTGGGCCGCAGCGGGCAGGGCGGCCGAGGCGACGGCGGCCAGGACGACGGCGGGGATGATGAACTTCCGCATGATGTTTCTCCTCGGTTCGGGCCGGTCGGGCTGACCGGCGATGAGGAGATTTGACGACGTGGCGGCTGAGCCCGATCTGAACAGGCGCGATCAGGTTCGGTTCATCTAGATGAGAAATGCGTCAGGTCCGGAGCGTTCGGCGTTCGCGCAATGGCGTTTCGGTCCGCCCTATTCTATACGGATCATTCAGGGCCTGTTCAGGAGAACGGCGCCAGATTGACGTCCATGTTCAGCAAGTCAGCCAGTTTGATCGTCGCCGTCGCGACCCTGGTCCTCGCCCCGGTCCTTACTCCGGCGGCGAGCGCACAGTCGCGCGACGAACGCCAGCAGACCCAACCCCAGCCCCAGCCGCGCCAGCCGCGCGTCAGCCCGGACGAGGCGCGCCGCCGTGGCGGCGAGGCTGTCGGGGGGCGTCCCATCGACACCCGGCCCCGCGGCGACGGAGACTATTCCGTTCTGGTCGAACGCGATGGCCGCGTCCGCGAGGTTGTGGTCGACGGTCAGACCGGCCGTGCGCGCGACGGCGGCTCCAATAACAATCAGCGTCGCAGGCCAGACTGATGCGTGTCCTTCTCGTCGAAGACGACGTCGATCTGTCGCGTCAACTGAAGGCCGCCCTGTCCGACGCAGGCTATGCCGTGGACCACGCCCCCGACGGCGAGGAAGCCCATTATCTGGGCGAGAACGAGCCCTATGACGTGGTCGTCCTGGATCTGGGCCTGCCCAAGATCGACGGGGTGTCGGTGCTGGAGCGCTGGCGGCGCGAGGGCAAGACGACGCCGGTGCTGATCCTGACCGCGCGCGGCGCCTGGTCGGACAAGGTGGCGGGCTTCGACGCCGGCGCCGACGACTATCTGACCAAGCCCTTCCACACCGAGGAACTGCTCGCGCGTCTTCGGGCCCTGCTGCGCCGCTCGGACGGCATCGCCTCGGCGACCCTGGCGTGCGGCGGCCTGAGGCTGGACCCGCGCGCGGCGCGCGCCAGCGTCAACGGCGAGCCGCTGCGCCTGACCTCGCTGGAGTATCGGCTGCTTCATTACATGATGATGCACCAGGGCCGGGTCATCAGCCGCACCGAACTGGTCGAGCACCTGTACGATCAGGACTTCGACCGGGATTCCAACACTATCGAGGTCTTCATCGGCCGGCTGCGCAAGAAGGTCGGGTCCGACCGGATCGAGACCGTGCGAGGCCTGGGCTATCGGCTGACGCCCCTGGCCGGCGAGTCCGAGGCGGCGTGAATCCGACGCCAGCGTCTCAGCCGGCCCCCGCCCCCGACGCGCCTGGGCGGCGCGCCGACTGGGGCCGCTATCTGGGGCGGCCCGGCCGGTCCCTGACCCGACGGCTGATCTGGCTGGCCTCGGCCTGGATCCTGGTGGCCCTGGTGATCGCCGCTGTGGTCCTGACCCAGGCTTTCCAGGAATCGGCCCTGCGGCGCCTGGGCGACATGCTGGACGAGACCATCGACGAGATCGTGGTGGCGGCCAGTCGCACCGGCGAGGGCGAGGTGGTCCCCCAGATCCAGGACGCCCGCACCCTGCGGCTGCTGTCGGGCAAATACTGGCAGATTCTGGAGGTGCGGCCCGACGGGACGATGGTCAGCATCGCCCGCTCGACCTCGCTGTGGAACTATGACCTGGCCTTGCCGGTCGACCTGGCGCCCCGGCTGGACGCGGCTTTCGGTGAGGTGATCACCTACAACACCCTGGGGCCCAAGAACGATCCGGCCACGCGCGAACCGCTGCGGGTCGCCGCCAGCATGAAGTCCATACCCCGGCGCGACAACCCGGTCGTCTTCCTGGCCGCCATCGACCGGTCCGAGGTGGACGCCGACACGCGCCAGTTCGCCACCGTCACCTGGGTCGCCCTGCTGATCCTGGGGCTGGGCCTGGTGGCGGCTGTCTTCATTCAGGTCCAGTTCGGCTTGCGGCCCCTCTACGACCTGCGCAACGAGATCGCGGCGGTGCGCAAGGGGCGCAGCGCCCGGATCGAACGGTCCTATCCGCTGGAGATCCAGCCCCTGGCCGAACAGGTCAACCGGCTGCTGGACCATAACCAGGAGGTGGTGGAGCGCCAGCGGACCCATGTCGGCAACCTGGCCCATGCGCTGAAGACCCCGATCTCGGTCATGCTGGCCGAGGCCGGGACCGCGGAGGGGCAGTTGCCCGAACTTGTGCGGCGCCAGACCAAGGTCATGCAGGGCCAGGTCGACCACCATCTGCGCCGCGCCCGCGCCGCCGCCCGCGCCGCCCACGGCCTGGGCGAGACCACGCCGGTGCCCGAGGTCCTGGACGAGCTGGCGGTGATGATCGAGCAGGTGTTCCGCGACAAGGGCGCCGAGATCGACTGGCGCGCGCCCGACGACCTGGCCTTCCTGGGCGAGCGGCAGGACCTGCAGGAGATCCTGGGCAATCTGATCGAGAACGCGGCCAAGTTCGCCACGCGGCGGGTGCGGGTCTCGGCCGGGGCCAGCGGCCTGGGTCAGATGATCGTTGTGGTCGAGGACGACGGCGCCGGCCTGCCCGCCGACCAGCGCGACGAGGTCATGAAGCGCGGCGCCCGGTTGGACGAGAGCGCGCCGGGCTCGGGCCTGGGCCTGTCGATCGTGGAGGACCTGACGCGGGCCTATGGCGGGCGGCTGACCCTGGGCGACAGCGACATGGGCGGGCTGAAGGTAGTGCTGGAGCTGCCGGCGGCCCAGTCCGCTTAGGGCGGGCCGCTTAGGTCAGGCGGCCTAAAGGGAGCCATCGGCGGGGAGGCGCGTTGAACCGCTCCGCCGCGCTGGAGCCCTCATGTTCGCCGCCCGTCTTCGTCACGCCGCCGCCGCTCTGGGCCGAACCGTCCGCAGTCGTATCCCCGCCACGCGCCGCATCCCCAAGCTGACGACCCTGATCGAGGGCGCGGCGCGGGTCGGCTATGGGGCGCGGGGCTTCGTCTATCTGTCGGCGGGGGCGCTGACCCTGCTGGCGGCGATGGACCGGATCGGCGACGCCGTGGGCGCGGGCGGGGCGGCGGGGTGGCTGGCGGAGCAGCCGTTCGGGCGGGTCTGGCTGGTGTTGCTGGGGCTGGGGCTGTGGGCCTTCGTCGGCTGGCGCGTGCTGCAGGCGGTGTTCGACGCGGACCATGAGGGAACCGACCTGAAGGGCTGGGCCACGCGGGCGGGTCAGGCGGCCAGCGGGCTGTTCTACGGCCTCTTGGCGGCGGGGGTGTTCGAGTATCTGGACGAGGTGGGCGAGGCGACGTCGAGGGCGGCGGACCAGGCCGAGAGCGTGGCCGAGAACCAGGAGAAGGCGGCCATGGTGCTGGGCCTGCCGTTCGGGGGGCTGCTACTGATCGCGGCGGGCCTGGTGGTGCTGGGCGTCGGCGTCGGCAATATCGTCAGGGCCTTCAGAAACGACTTCGACGCGGCCCTGGCCTGTCCGGCGGCGGTGCGGGGGCCGGCGACGGCTCTGGCGCGGGCGGGATACGGGGCGCGAGGCTTCGCCTATCTGCCGCTGGGGGTGTTCGTGGTCCTGGCGGGGCTGCACGCGCGGTCGGGCGAGGTGACGACGACGGCGGCGGCGCTGGACGCGCTGGAGGCCCAGCCCGGCGGGTCGTGGATCCTGGGGCTGACGGCGGCGGGGCTGATGGCCTTCGGCGCCTTCGCCTTCGTGGAGGCGCGCTGGCGCAGGATCCGGCCGCCGCGCGATCTGAAGATCGGCTGAGGCTTGGCGTTGGGCGGGGCCTCCCCATATTCTCGCAACACCCGCTGTTCCAGAAGGCCCCTGCCATGACCAAGACCCTGAAGATCGACTTCGTTTCCGACGTGGTCTGCCCCTGGTGCGTGGTCGGGCTGGGCGGGCTGGAGACGGCGCTGGACGCCCTCAAGAGCGAGGGGATCGCCGCCGACATCGCCTTTCAGCCGTTCGAACTGAACCCCCAGATCGCGCCCGAGGGCGAGAACATCGTCGAACATATCGGCCGCAAATACGGCGCCACCCCGGAACAGTCGGCCGCCAACCGCGCCATGATCCGCGAGCGGGCCGCCGAGAGCGGCTTCGACATGCGCATGACCGACGACAGCCGCATCTGGAACACCTTCGACGCCCACCGCCTGCTGCACTGGGCCCACGAGACCGCGCCCGACAAGCAGAAGGCGCTGAAACAGGCCCTGTTCACGGCCCACTTCACCGAGAACCGCAACCTGACCGACGCCGGCGTCCTGACCGCCGCGGCCGAGGCCGCCGGGCTGGACCGGGCCGAGGCGGGCGAGGTCCTGGCCTCGGGCCGCTACGCCCAGGCCGTGCGCGACGCCGAGGATCTGTGGCGGTCGCGCGGGATCAGTTCGGTCCCCGCCGTGGTGGTCGAGGGCAAATACCTGATCAGCGGCGGCCAGCCGGCCCAGGCGTTCGAAGAGGCCCTGAGGAAGATCGCGTCAGAGGTGTGAGCTTCACCTCTCCATCGGCGCAGGCCGATGGGGAGGACAGGCGGCGCGTGCGCCGCCAGGAGGGGGCGACCGGGTGTGCGACAGGAATATGGGTCGTCCCGACGACCGAGTCGCCCCCTCCTGGTCGCTGACGCGACCTGTCCTCCCCATTCGCCTTCGCGAATGGGGAGGTGATGATGTCACGGCGGCCCGGTTTCAGACTGTCCCTCCGAAAAAACACCGTCTGAATTGTCTATTCTGTCTGAAATCACCGCCGGCTCCAGGTCGTCCAGCGCGTCGATCCGGGCCATCAGGGCGTCGCGGCCGGCGTAGTCGCCGGGGGTCAGGGCGGCGGCCGCCTGGGCGATGACGCAGATCTCCTGGGCGAGGGCTTCGGCGCGCGCGGCGAGGTCCGGTTCCTTGGCGTCTTTCGGGGGCGGAGCTTTCGGGGCAGGCGGCGGCGGGGGCGGCGACCCATCCCGGGCCAGGGCCGTCAGGCTGAGGTGCAGGCGCATCCAGCGCGCCGCCTCGATGGCGCGGCCGGCCTCGACCGCGCGGTTCAGCCGCATCAGGGCCATGTCCGCCATCCGGCCATAGTCGGCCGGGCCGTCCGCCGCCGCCTCGTTCAGGTCCAGCGGATCATAGGGGGGATCGACCTGGTCCACGCGCCGCCACCCCTTGTCCCTGGCGCGCTGGCGGAAGGTGCTGATCGCCATGCCGTAGCGGGCGCTGACCGTCTCGGCCGTCTCGCCGGCCAGATAGTCGTCGCGCGCCGCCGCCCAGGCTTCGTCCGAGGCCCGGCGATAGCCGCCGCCCCGGTCATAGGGATCGCGCACGGGCCGCCCGTCATACAGGGGCCGCGTCTCGTGCGACGCCTCATCCTGGGGCGCCGCGTCCTGGGACCGCCTATCCCAGGACGGCCGGCCCGGCGCATCGGCGAAGTCCTCGCTGGTCAGCCGCCCGTCGAACAGGCCGCTTCCGCCGTCGGTCTTGTAGGGAAAGCCTCCCTCGGTCCCATCCATACGCCCCTCCCAGGCCGATCCGCCCCGAAACGGGACCGGGGGATTATACGGCGGGGGGAAGGCGTGCTGGGTTGATTGGCGCGCGAGCCGGAAAAGCTGAATATAGTCAACGGTCGGAACGACGGAATTAGGAGCGCAAAGGGGTGATCCCGCCTTCGTTGCCCGGGCGCTTTCGTCATTCCGGGCGAAGGGCCTCTTGGCCCGCAGACCCGGAACCCCTCGTCATCCTCCGGCCCGCGAAGCGGGACCGGGGGAGGCGCGCGAGAGCGCGAAACTGCCGGGGATTCGATCTTCGGACATAGTGCGGCGGATGGATTTCGCCTGACGGCGCCGCTGGGTTCCGGGTCTCCGCTGCGCTGCGCCCGGAATGACGAAAGGAGAGGTCAGGCCCGCTTCTTCCGGGGCGTAGCCGGGGCGTCGTCGGCGGTGACCAGATGCCCCTTCCAGCCGGGCGGCGGCAGGAACTTGCCGGACTTCTCCTCGCGCGTGCCTTCGCGCGCGATCCGGGCGGCGTCGCGTCCGGCTTTCAGAACGGTTTCGGTGTCGAAAATCTTGCTCATTTCGGACCCCAGTCTAGCAGTTCCCTTCCTTTCGTCATCCTCCGGGCCGCGCAGCGGAACCGGGGGACCCAGCGGCGCCGAAGGCGATGCGTCCGCTGCACGGATCTCGAACGCCGAGTCCGCGACAGGGTCCTGCTCACGCAGGCCGCTGGGTCCCCCGGTCTGCGCCGCGAAGAGGCGGCTTGCCGGAGGATGACGAAAGGAGAGGTCAGGCCCGTTTCTTCCGGGGCGCAGCCGGAGCGTCGGCGGCGGTGACCAGATGCCCCGTCCAGCCGGGCGGCGGCAGGAACTTGCCGGACTTCTCCTCGCGCGTGCCGTGCTTGGCGACCCAAGCGGCGTCCTGGAGCGCTCTTTCGATCAGTTCAGGATAGTTGAGGATGCTGAACATTGGCGCAGCATAGCGGAAATCTCACTGTGCGTCCCTCTCCCGTTGGGAGAGGGCTTGAGGCCCGCAGAGCGTCAGCGATGCGTCTTGGCCGACCCGAAGGGCGGCGCGAAGCAGCCAAAGGGTGAGGGTCGTGCATCTGCGGCGAGGTCCAACCCTCACTCTTTCGCGCAAGTCTGATCGCCTGACGGCTCTCAGGCGCTCAAGCCCTCTCCCAACGGGAGAGGGAGGCTACGTCCGAGTTCACGGGCCGAAACGGATCAGAAATCAATCTTGGATCAGCTCCGCTGGGAGGAACGCCTCAGTTGAGAGCGAACAATGACATCCGAAAGCAGGTAGTTACCCTCTCCATCGAAAACCCAGTCCTCGCTCTCCATGTGTGTAACCCGGAACACTATCAGCTTAACAGACATGCATGCGACAGCGTGGCCAGAAATCACTACGAAAACACGAGACCATTTTTTAGATCTGAGGAATTCAATCAACCCTTTAGCGTACTCAGAAAGTTGATCGTTAAGCTTGTGCTCTGAACTAAAATCAAGAGGTCCGCGCGAGTACACGTAAACATCTCCGCGAAGAACTCGACTTGGAATATGGTGCATGCCTTCGTTGACTATGATCGTGCAAACCGAGTCACGATCCGCTTCTGAGGATAATTTTTCAGCCGCTCTTACGACAGATTCTGTCCCAAAGACTTCGGCGAGTTGGCGGATTTCTTCGATCAGATTCTTCGTCATGACCTATTTCAAGCAACTTTTCGATATCGTGGCTAAAGTGATCAAACCAACTACTTCCATGCCGTACAAAAAATCCGGGAACCGCTCGTCGACCTCGGCCACTGGTGCCCGGTATGGCCCAAATTCTATGATCAAACTGTACGAACGAGTACCGTAAAACAGTCGGCACCCTGACTATCCTGATGAGTTTGCCAGATGGGTCGTGCTCGCGCGCGACCTGTATGATCTTTCTAATTCGGTTGGTGATTCCCGGATTTCCATAATCCGCTTCTAGAAAAGCCTCTGCAGGAGTGTCGGAAGCAACGCAAATAATGGTTGTATTCTTGTTCGCTTTTGCTCGCGCGCCGAGAAGTTCGATCGAGCTGTCGATAAGTTTTGCGCTGTAATTGACACCCACAATCAAGTTCGCACTAGTCAGAAAAAGTTCTTTGAAATCAACGTCTTTCGAATCGTGGTGATACTCACAAATTCCCGACTCTGCGACGCCGCGATAGTCAATGATTTCCGAGCGAATGTCCTTGAAAAAACTCTGCCTGACAGAGCTGTCGAACAGCCACTGAAGAACGCCGACGATAAGAAGTAGAGCGCCTATATTTGCCGTCGCGTTATCGATATCGACCTTCAACAGCGTTGCGTTGAAAGTATTGGCTGCAAGAATGAACGCGAGTCCCACTACGCTAAGGACCAGCGCGGCGATTAAGTGATCTTTCTCGGCAAGCTTTTTCCGGCCCATTTTCCCTCGCAGGTGGCTTGTCTCTTCGATTGCAGAAAGAGGCCATCCTTAGCAAGAGATTGCATCTAAACCTTCACCTCCACCACCCCGCCCCCGGCGCGGAACTTCGCGCTCATCTCCGCCATCCCGGCCTCGGCGTCCGCCAAACTCGCCCCCGCATCATTCTGCGCCATCGCGTCCCTGCGGATGTCCTGGCTGATCTTCATGCTGCAGAATTTCGGGCCGCACATGGAGCAGAAGTGGGCGGTCTTGTGGGCTTCCTTGGGCAGGGTGGCGTCGTGGTATTTGCGGGCGGTTTCGGGGTCGAGGCCGAGGTTGAACTGGTCCTCCCAGCGGAACTCGAACCGGGCGCGCGACAGGGCGTCGTCATGCATCCGGGCGGCGGGGTGGCCCTTGGCCAGGTCGGCGGCGTGGGCGGCGATCTTGTAGGTGATGACGCCGTCCTTGACGTCCTGACGGTCCGGCAGGCCCAGATGCTCCTTGGGCGTGACGTAGCAGAGCATGGCCGTGCCGAACCAGCCGATCATGGCGGCGCCGATGGCGGATGTGATGTGGTCATAGCCGGGGGCGATGTCGGTGGTCAGCGGGCCAAGCGTATAGAAGGGCGCCTCGTGGCAGTGTGTCAGCTGCTCATCCATCTTGGCCTTGAGCTTGTGCATCGGCACATGGCCGGGGCCTTCGATCATCACCTGGCAGCCCTTGGCCCAGGCGATCTTGGTCAGTTCGCCCAGGGTGCGCAGCTCGGCGAACTGCGCCTCGTCATTGGCGTCGGCGATCGAGCCGGGGCGCAGGCCGTCGCCCAGGCTGAAGCTGACGTCATAGGCCCGCATGATGTCGCAGATGTCCTCGAAATGCTCGTAGAGGAAGCTCTCCTTGTGGTGGGCCAGGCACCACTTGGCCATGATGGAGCCGCCGCGCGAGACGATGCCGGTGACGCGTTTCGCCGTCATCGGCACGAAGGGCAGGCGCACCCCGGCGTGGATGGTGAAATAGTCGACGCCCTGTTCCGCCTGTTCGATCAGGGTGTCGCGGAACACCTCCCACGTCAGGTCCTCGGCTATGCCGTTCACCTTCTCCAGCGCCTGATAGATGGGCACGGTGCCGATGGGGACGGACGAGTTGCGGATGATCCAGTCGCGGATGTTGTGGATGTTGCGGCC
>NZ_JAUSOE010000120.1 GCF_030656255.1 Brevundimonas sp.
GGACCAGTTGGACCTGATGGCCTGCTGCGCCGGGGTCGGCCTCTACGCCGTGCGTGACCCGCACGACCGGCGACCCGGCGCTCTGGCCCAGGCCGAGACGCTGGCGACGATGGTCGGCCTCGACATGACCCAGACGTGGTCGGCGACGGCGGCCAGCTACTTCACCCGCGTCCCAAAGACGCGGGTGCTGGAGGCGGTGACGGAGGCCGTCAACGCGGAGGAGGCGGGCCGGATCGCCGGGTTCAAGAAGGGCGACATGGCCGAGGCGGCGGAACGGCTGGTGGAGGGCAAGGGGTGGTTGCCCCCGGTCCTGCGGACGGTGTCCGATGCGGCGCAGCCGGAGGACGAGAGCGCGGACGAACCGCGCGATGACGACGCCTACGCGTTTGCGGCGGAATAGCCGTCGTTGAGAGACTGAAAACCTGCCGCGCGCCCTTTGGGGGCGCGCGGCTTTTTCATGGGCGCCGCCGTGCGGCGGCGAAGACCGCCATTAGGCACGGAACGACGCTCGCTCGCGAGGCGGACAGGTCGAAGACGGCGTATTCAGCCTTGCCGTGTGCGGCCGTATCGCGGAGACTCCAGCCATGAAGAAAAGTCTCGATCATCTGCCGCTGCGCAAACAGGCCGAACTCCGTCAGGTGGTCGAGACCGTGCGCGCGGCGTTCGAGGAGGCGATCTCGACCCGTCGCGCCGCGCGGCTCAAGGACGGCAAGATTCTCAAGGTCATCCTCTACGGCAGCTACGCGCGCGGCGACTGGGTGCATGACCCCGTCGGGCGCTACTTCTCGGATTTCGACCTGCTGATCGTCGTCGACCATGAAGACCTGACTGACGGCGAATTCTGGTACGAGGCCGAAAACCGGACCATGCCCATCGGGCCTGATATCCGCACCCCCGTCAGCCTGATCGTCCATTCGCTGGACGACGTGAATGAGCAACTCGATCGCGGCCGCTACTTCTTCGCCGACATCGTGCGCGAAGGCGTGCTGCTCTACGACACGCCGGGCGCCAAGCTGCACAAGCCGGCGGACCTCAAGGCGCGCGTGGCGCTGGAGGAGGCCGAGCGGCACTATGCGAAGTGGACGGCGAGCGCATTGGACTTTGCTGAGGTCGCGGCATTTTGCGTGAGCCAGCAGAAGAACAACTTAGCCGCCTTCAACCTTCATCAAGCCAGCGAGCACCTTTACCACTGCGTTCTGCTGGTCGTGACGCTCTACAGCGGCAAGGCCCATAACCTCGCCTTCCTGCGCAAGAAGGCCGAGGCCATCGACCCACGCCTCGCCGAGGCCTGGCCTCGCGAGACCAAGTTCGAACGCCGCTGTTTCGAGCTCCTTCGCGAGGCCTATGTGAAGGCGCGCTACTCCGAACACTACAAGATCAGCGCCGAGGAACTGGCTTGGCTGACCGAACGGGTTGATGTGCTGCGCGGGCTGACCGTGGCGGTCTGTCAGGAACGCCTTGGCCAGATGCGGGACGAAGCTGACGGCGCCGATGATCAGCCATAGGGCTTAGGCGCGTGTCCGGTCAGACTGAGCTTCCCCGCTACAGCGGTGCAGCCACGATCATTCGCTACGCCGTTTACGTTCATCGCGGGATCATCCCCGCCGAGGATTTTGTGAAACCTTCGACGGTGGCTCGGTCCTCGTCACCTCGTCTCCAGAACGCGCGATCGCGGAGGGGCTGCCGCCTGCGGCGCATCGGCCGCCCATCGGCTCGATTTTCGGCGGTCCGCTTCCGCCGGCCTGGAGCGCCGACATCGCGGTCGAACGACTGAGGGCGCGGCTTCGCTCGGGCGGCGCCGTCTGTATCCGTCTGGAGCGTGCGTGCAGCCAGGTCGACATGACACTGGGCTGGCGCGAGGCGGTCGGCCTCGGTTTTCCAATCGGCGCGACCGAGGCCGAAGTGGCCGATCTGGTTTCCGAAGAGACCCGGGTGCTCACCGCACTCTCCCTGAGCATCCCCGCTAACTATTCCCCCGAGTTCGGCCTGTTCGATCGTACCACCCTTGTGCGCATTCCGACGGACGACCGGCCTGTGAGCGTCGTGACAATCACGCCGCCTACGGCCAGCGCCTGGGTCGCGGGGCGCGAAAACACGGTCGATCGCGATCGTTTCCGACGCGTGCTCGCGGCTGAAACGCTGTCCGACCTGGGTCTCGTTCATACCGCTTTCGATCACAAGGTGAGCCCGCTGCCCGGCTTCCTGGCCGCGTGGGCGGCCATCGAACGGATCATCAACGGCGCGTTTCAGGCCAACCTTGCAAAGATCGAACGCGGAGCGCCGGGCATGATCCATCCTCTGATCGCCAAGGTGCTCGAGCGGCGCACGGCGGAAGACTACCGACCCAGCATCACCGACAACTTTTTGCTGACCTGTTTCGGCTGGGGATCGGACGATCTGGAGGCCGACGCGCGGACCTTCAAGCAGGTCAATCGCCTCAGACAGGGCATCTATCATCGCGGCGATCTGGCGGACCTCCACCGCGCGCGTGATGAGGCATCGAACCTGCTGCGACGTCTTCTGACCCTTCAGACGACCACCTCGACATCGCCTGAGGACTCCTGAAAAGTCGTTTCGACTGTCCCGCCGACGGCTCTTTTCGGCGACCTGATCAAGGATGGCGCCTGCGCCATGCCGATCACGGAGCGGGAGCGGATATCGTCCCTGCCACGGCGGCCGGATCGTGCTTCTGCGGCCCGCGGCGGGTGCGGCCTGGCTCGATCTTCAGCGACCCGGGTCTGATGCAGGGTCGGCTCTGCCCACAGGGCGCCTCGACGTCGAGACAGTCTTCCCGATCACGGCCTGAGCCTGAACGACCGAGGGGGCCTGAGCGACCGGTCGTGTGTCGCCAGCGGTGTCGGAGGTAAGACGGCGGCCACCGTCTCGCATCCTTTTCGCGCCAGCCGGCGCGGCCTCTCGATGAGGCGGATCTGACCGAAGCCCGGTCGGCTGGTGCAACCGCTTTCGCGACTTTCATCCCCGGCCTGACGGCCTTCCTCGCGAAACAAGAAAGTCTCTCATCGCGGTCCTTCGCTTCGCTGCGGGGGCTCGCTTCGCTCTCCCTGCGCGCCGCCCGAACTTCGGTCTGCCGATCGCCATCGAGGCCGCGGCAGGCGTGGCCCGAAGCAAAGGAGAGACTGACATGGCCACCATCGGCACCTTCACCGCCCAAGGCGACGGCTACACCGGTTCGATCAAGACCCTCACCCTCAACGTCAAGGCGGCGGTCCTGCGGCCCAACGAGAAGAGCGACGACAAGGCCCCCGACTACCGGATCTTCGCCGGCCAGACCGAGTTCGGCGCCGCCTGGAAGAAGACGAGCCAGCAGAACCGCGACTACCTCTCGGTCAAGCTCGACGATCCCAGCTTCCCGGCGCCGATCTACGCCTCCCTGGTGGAGGTCGAGGGCGGACACAGCCTGATCTGGTCCCGCTGACCCAAGAGCCGCGGCGGCGCGGAGATCGCGCCGCCGCTCCTTCTTCCAACAATCCGTTTCGAGGAGGCCGCGATGAAGCGCCCCGCCGATCCCGCACACCCGGACATCCACGCCCGGATCACCCAACAGATCATCAGTCAGCTCGAAGCCGGGGTCCGCCCCTGGACCCAGCCCTGGAAGACCAAGGCCTCCGTCAGCCGCCCCCTGCGCCATGACGGCACGCCCTACAACGGCATCAATGTCGTCCTGCTCTGGGGCGAGGCGGCAAGCCGCGGCTTCAGCCGGTCGACCTGGATGACCTTCCGCCAGGCGCTGGCCCTCGGCGCCCACGTCCGCAAGGGCGAGCGCGGAGCAACGGTCGTCTACGCCAACCAGATCGTCCGCGACGAGACCGACGATACGGGCGCGGATGTCCAGCAGCGCATCCCCTTCCTGAAGGCCTATACGGTCTTCAACGTCGACCAGATCGAAGGCCTGCCCGATCGCTACGACGAGCCCGAGACGGTCGAGATCAATCCGGATGAACGGATCGCCCGCATCGACGCCTTCTTCGAACACTGCGGCGCCGAGGTTCGCCACGGCGGAGGCAGCGCCTACTACGCGCCGGGTCCGGACCATGTGCAGATGCCGCCGTTCGAGTGCTTCGAGACGGCGGACGCCTACTACAGCACTCTCGGTCACGAGATGACCCACTGGACCCGGCATCCCACTCGCCTCGACCGGGACTTCGGTCGCCAACGCTTCGGGGGTGCTGGCTATGCGCGCGAGGAACTCGTCGCCGAACTGGGCGCGGCCTTCCTTTGCGCCGACCTTGGGTTGGCGCTCGAACCTCGGGAGGACCACGCCGCCTATATCGCCAGTTGGCTGCAGGTGCTGAAGGACGATGTGCGGTTCGTGGTCTCGGCCGCTTCCCATGCGCAGAAGGCTGTCGATCACCTCAAGGCGCTGCAGCCTCCGCCCTGAACTCGAATGCTAAACGTTCGCCGGTCGCGCGGCATCCCCGGCGACCGGCCCAACGCCCACGATGCGCCGGATGAGGGCGCGCATCAGATCGGCGAGCGCGATGAGCGTCTCGTCGTCTT
The DNA here is from genome assembly GCF_030656255.1 of Brevundimonas sp. Classification (GTDB taxonomy): domain Bacteria; phylum Pseudomonadota; class Alphaproteobacteria; order Caulobacterales; family Caulobacteraceae; genus Brevundimonas. The sequence continues at coordinate 4,519 of NZ_JAUSOE010000120.1, forward strand.
CCTGGCTCGAATACGGAGACACGAGGTTTCCGTGCATGACCGCATGGCGGACTTTCTGCCAAGCCTTGACCTGATCTCGGGTGATCGCGGCGTCGGCGACGAGCGCGCGCATCGCGATGGCCGTCGTGACTTCGGCCGTTCTCTGCACGGCGCGGATGGCCGCCTCCTTCAAAGCGTGGTCCCCGGACCAGGCGCGGATGTGGCAGATCAGTTGTGTATTGGCGTCAAGATCGGCGTCCTCCCGCCGGGTTCCGCGAGAGTACAGCATCGAGACCAGGCCCTCGATGCTGCTGGCGAGGGTCATGGCCCAGACCCAACGTGACCCGCGCGCCGCCTGGATCACCTCCTCATGGAAGTGGGTGACCGGATTTGCCTCGAAGTTTCGTCCATCTCCCGTCCGCGCCGAGGCGACATGCGTCAGGAGCGCGGCGTACAGGGTCCAGAACCCGGCCTTGTCCCATCCCGCGGTCCCGTCGATCCACAAGGCCGTCCAGTCGGAGTCCCGTGTCCAGGGAGGGGAGGGCCTTACAGCGAGCATCGCGTGACCGTCCGATTGAACGCGGGCGACCATGCGTGGAAACACCAACTGGCCGAACAGGATACGCAGAGGTTCGCCCAGCCAGTTCTCCGTGTAGGTCAGCGGGAGCGACTCCGAGGCTGGCGTTGAAATCGTCAGCATGGACATGGCGCGATCGAACCTGAAGGTGACGGTCTGGCCCATCACCTCGAGGTCGAATCTCGGTTCTGGCGGCAGGCGGTCACGAGGGGTCGTGACGAAGTGCGCCAGCATTTGCGCGGCGTGATGCCTGGTCGGGATGAGGAAGCGAACTTCTGTCGATCCTGTCGGCGTCAGTTCAGAGCGACCGCCCCCCATGAAGGACTCGGTTTCGCCCTCGAAGGTCCAGGCGCCGTCGCCAGTGCGGAAGCTTGGGACGGTCCATCCGCCCGCGTACTCAGTTCCATCGTCGTCCTCGAGCACCAATCGGAACCGCGATAGGCCGTCATAGCGGTCAGCCTTCTGTCGCCGCATCTGTTCAAACACATAGGCGGGGTTCTCGGGCTCCCCGATCAGGGTGAACTCGAAGCGATTGCTGGTGACCACCCTGAGTTCGCCCGAACCGGCGACCAGATCCGGCTCATGGTCACGCGCCATCAACCGCATCTTCGGAAAGACGTGGACGCTCGAGATCGCGGAGAACCGGGAGAAGTCGTCGAGAAGCGACACGGGTGCGGTGATCCTGAGACAGGTTCGAGGGAGTGAAGGAGGTGGCGGTGGAATGCGCGGTTGTCCAGCACCCGCCCGGCTGGGGCGCCCTTCAGGGCGGAGGGCGAGCGGCCGGCTTCGGACGCCGAGGGGAGGGAGGACAGCACCGGAGGCCTACGGGGCGAGGATGGTGACGGTCTAGGGCAGGATAGGCTTTGCGCCGGCATTGTCAGACACACCACCTCGCTCATGGACCGCCTCACCGTACGCCTCCCGATCGATCTGATCCGACGCTTCGACGCCGCAGCGGCCGGGCGGGGCGGTCGGTCGCGTCTCCTGCGCAGTCTCATCGAGGCCGCTGCACAGGCCGCCCTTCCAGAGGTCGCCGCACCGTCCGTGGATCGGCTCGACGCCAAACTGTCTCTCCGTCTGACCTCTGACGACATGACGCTGCTGGAGCTCGAGGCGGCTCGCACGGGCCTGTCCCGCACCCAATGGACGGTCGCCTTGATCCGACGGCGCCTCCATGAGCGGCCTCACCTTTCGCCGTCCGAAGCCATCGCCTTCATAGGCATCCAGCGCGAGTTGCGGCGCATCGGCGTGAACGTGAACCAGATCGCCAGGGCGATGAACACCGCCGTCCTCGACGGCAAGGTGCTCGATCTGGAGGTCGCTCAACTCGCCGATTTTGCAGTCGAGATCCGCGCCCATCTCGGCGGGGTCCACGACGCCTTCAAGGGCAACCTCCACTATTGGTCGGACCGCTGATGGCGGACTTCGTCCAGGTTCGTGGGTTCGAGGAAGCGGTGCGCCCACCGGTCCGGCAAAAGCGCGCGCGCCTGACCGATCAGCCAGGGCAGATCGCACGGTCCCGCCCCGACATGGCCCCCCGCGCGCGGCTCGATCGGATCGCCCGACGCGTGCCGGAGGTGATGGTCAAGGTCACGGGGCGGACCCGCGACGGCGGTCACCTCCAAAACCATCTCGCCTATATCGGGCGGAACGGAAAACTTCCGCTTGAGGGGCCGGACGGCGAGCGGCTTCAGTCCCGGGCCCAGGTCAGGAGGCTCGTCGGAGATTGGATGGCGGAGGTAGAGGCGGATCCGCGTCGCCGCAAGGATAGCGCGGTCACCCTGTCCATTGTGCTCAGCATGCCGCCGGGCACGGACCCGTTCCGCATGCACGATGCGTCGCGGGCCTTCGCCGGCCAGACGTTCGGCGACAGCCATCCCTATGTCTTCGCCTTCCACACCGATGAGCGACATCCCCATGTCCATCTGACGGTTCGGACCCTTGGCCACGACGGACACAAGCTCAACCCGCGCAAGGCCGATCTCGAACAGTGGCGGCAGGCCTTTGCGGCCGCTCTGCGGGATCGCGGGGTTGAGGCTGAGGCGACGCCGAGGCGGACGCGAGGCGTCGTGCGCAAGGCGGAGCAGGGGGTTCTCCGGAGAATTCGGTCTCGCTTCAGCCAGGGCCAGGGCGAACCGCCCAATGTCGACGTGGCGGCTGCGCGGGAGGCGCTCGACAAAGCGAGAAAGACGCCGTGGGTCGAGGTGGGTCGCGCGAGACAGGCGGATGTCCGCCGCTATTTCGCTGCCCAGGCCGTGGCCTTGTCCCGTTCGGACCGAGACGAGGATTGTAAATTGAGTGCGGCGCTCGCGGCGTTCGTGAAAGACATGCCGTCCGTCCGGACGCGAGGCGAGGAGATTTCCGTGAAGATCGACCTCCGTCGGCAGCTTGAGGAGGACAGCGAGCGGCTCGCTGAACGATCGAGACAGCGCTGACGGAGAATCCGGCGTTCCCGGGCAGCAAACGCAAGGTGGATCTTGGCCGCGTCTCCTCCGAACAAAGGAGCATCAGCAAGCGCTTGATGATTTCCGCACTGGCGCGACCATCGCTGAACCACTGCGGTAGTTGAGAAGGTCTGCTCTAATATGTCGGAGTTGACTGAGATTGGTGGGCCAGCTGTACCGGAACTTACGCATAGGCACCTTGGCTCGTCCGTACGCAACGGTCAGGCTCCTGCGGCCGCAGCATCGGATTATACCGCAATCTCGGGCACACCGGCGGCCGTGAGGAGGTGATAGAGTTCAGCCACATTGTTTCGGTTTCCGCGTTGTTGGCAGAAGGCGAAGATGGCGCGCTGCTTCGCCCTTGAGAGGGCGACGAAAAACGCAGCGACTCCTTCGGAGTCGCCGGGGGTGTGAGACCACCAAGCCCGGTCATCGAGGCCGACGAAGATGATGGTGTCGTATTCCAGCCCCTTGCTCTTATGGACGGTCATCATCGGGATCTGATTCACCCCCTCGAAAGCGTCAAGGCACGACGTCCAGTCCGGCACGCCGTCGGCGCAACGGAAGAAGTGGATGCAGAACGCTTCGAGGATGATCTGGAGCTGGTCGCCGACGCCATATTCGGCAAAGGTTCGGGCGATCGTATCTAGGTCCAGATAGTCAAAAACTCTCGCGGCGAAGTCGGCGGCGCTTTGCTCCGACGGAGGCGTGGCGGCCATGTCGGCGCGCAGCGCGGCGAGGAAGGCGGTCAGGTCTGTCTCGACCTTTGCCGCGCGCACGTCATCGTCTTGCCCGACGGCGCGGAGCGCCAGAAGGGACGATGAGACCAACTGCCAGGCGGCCGGCGCGCGGCGGGACGCGCCAAGCCGGAAGATCGCGATCGCAAGCCGGCTCAACTCGTCCGAGAGCAGATCCTGGAGCGAGGTTTTCCCGAGAGTATGGCTCTCGTTACGAATCCGGAGACCCTGAGCGGCGAAGGCTCCAGCTAAGTCCTGCTCATAGTCATCGGACCTCTGCTTCACGAGTAGGGCGTAGTCGCGCGGTGCCCGGCTGCGCGCGGCCATGTCGTTGGCGATCCATTGCGCCAGGTGGGCGGCTTCGGCCGCCTTGGTCTGGCTGGACCAGACTTGCGCCACGTCGCCATCGACCTGGCGCGCGGTCTGGGCGACCGTTTGAGCGGTGTTCGGGTCGAGGGCGCGGGCGACGACGTGCTGGATGGCGACGAGGTCTGGCGAGGAACGGAAGTTGAAGAGGAGGGGGAAGCGGGCACCGCCGAAATCCGCCTGCAGCCGCTGAAAGGCATCTTGGCGCGCGCCGGCGAAGACCATGATCCGCTGCTTGTCATCACCGACGCCGGTGATGATGGTCTGTCCGCCCGAGAACGCCGAATGCAGGAAGTCGTATTGCGCGTAGGTCGTGTCTTGGAATTCGTCGACGAAGACGAAGGGGTAGGTGGCCACGAGCGCCCGGCGGATGTGGGGATTGGCGCGAATTAAAAGCTCGGCGAGGCGGTTGAGGCCCACGAAGGTCAGGCCGGACGGCTGCCCTGGCCGCAGCTGCGTCGCCCACCAGCGTGCGATGGTGAACTCGGCGGCGTTCTGGGGCGCGATAGGTCCCGTCGGCAGGCGGTAGCCGCCGACGATCTTGGGTTCAAAGTCGCTCGCGCTGTAGCCGGCGATCTCGGCCTGCCATTGCGGCGGCGCGCTGAGCCGGGCAAGCGTGAGGAAGCCTTCAATCGCCTTAGGTTTGGGAAAGGCGATCTCGTAAGGCCGGGTCGGGCGCCAATCGGCAGGGATGGCGTTGAGAAAGCGATCGACCAAGCTCTTGGTAAAGGCGTCAAAGGTGACGGAGACGAACCGGTAGGCGAATCCCGGAGGGCATCGTTTGCGGACGCGAGCGGCGAGATTGTTAGCGGCATCGCTTTTGAACGAAATCGCCAGCACGCGGTGCGGCGCCCGGCATAGTCCCGTCTCAAGGAGATAGTCGGCGCGCTGGGCTAGGAATTCAGTCTTGCCGGCGCCGGGACCTGCGACCACGCACGCCGATCCGGCGTGGCGCAGGGCGTTCCACGCTGAAGATTCGAGATCGTCGATGCCGGTGGGGCGCCAGTCCTCTGGCCGAATGAGGCGCATGGTCACAGGCCCGCAAGCGGCGGCGGCGGCGGCGGGGGTGGCGTCAGGCGCGCGACAATCGAGGTCAGGAGCGCGCGTAACTCTTCGGGCGCGCCCGCCGCGAGCGCGACGGGGTCTTGCGAGCTCAGCACCCGGACGTGGGTGCTCGGCTTGCCGCGCCCCAGGAACAGATAGCGATACCAACGCATCAAGACGTCCTGGTCCGCACCGTAAAGGTGAGGCAGGCCGTCGTCGCCCAGAACCGATGTGCGAGGTTCCCCGGCGGGTGACGGCCCTTGGCGGCCGGGTTCGACGACCTGATAGGCGACGGGAAACGCCTTCAGCATCGAATAGTCGAGATCGAGGGGCGTGCAGAAGAAGACGTTGAAGCGGCGCAGCCAATTCGCCCACTGGGTGAGATGCGCGAAATCTGTCGGCGGCAGAGCGTCAAAGGCCACCAAGTTCTCCGCTGGCCCCAGCGGGAGCAGGTGCGCTCCGAAAATGGCCTGAGGCGTGACGTTGTTCGCGAGCAGCTGCGTACAGGCTGTCTTGATACGGCCCCAGCCTCCTCCGGAACGGCCCCAGTCGAGATCCAGCAAGGTGGCGTAGGGAATGTCGAGGTCGGTAAGCAGTCGCCACAGGTGGTTTACATGGCGACCGCCCAGGGGAACCACCGCGACGAAGGATCGATCGATGTCGAGCCCCATGACGTCGGCGAGACGAGGAAGAACGACTTCCTCGGACGCGCCTTCCCCCAGCACGACGAAGCGCGCGAAATAGAGTTCGGGATAGGTGCGGACGGCCTCGCGGATGAATTTTGACGCTTCTTCCCCGCCGATGGGGAGGGTGATCGGACGGACGCGAGCCGTTCGATCTTGCGGGTCGAGGCGGAAGTGCCGGACTTGGGTAGGATCGACCCGGGCGAGGATGCTCGGGGAATGGCTGGAGACCACGGCCTGCGCCTGCGGCGACTTCGTCAGGTCTTGGATCTGCCGAATGATACGGGAGAGATAGAAGGGCGCGAGGTTGTTCTCGGGTTCTTCGATCGCGATGAGGGTCAGCGCTGGTAGCGGAACGCCGCCGGCCTGGAAACCAGCGCCTGCGGGATCGGCCACGATCCCGGCTTCGACATCCAGCGTCGCCGCGGTCATCGCCAGATGGAAGAGCGACCTCTGGCCGTCGCTGAGATCATCAAGCGCCCGCTCGCGGCCGGCTTCGTCGGGGCGAAAGACAACCTCAACCTTGCGGATGAAATGCTCAAACCGCAGATCGAGCGGACGGAAGACCGGCGTCGTGTCGGTCCCGGCTGTGTAAACTTCCTGCCATCGCCGCGTCACCGCTGCCGCGATCACGTCGACGGCCGGCTCCCCGGCGAAGGCGCCGTTCAATGTCGTACCGGCATTTGTGAACGTGTCGCGGACACCCTGCGACCAGTTGATAGCGCGCCACAGCCTGCCGCGCAGGAAAGCCGTCACCTGAGAGGCGCCATCCCGCGTGGCCGGCACGTAGATCATTTGGATCCGCGCCCGGTCGGTCGCTTTCAGCTCGGTGCAATCGGCGTCGGTGAATGCGCCGAAGGTCCGGATCGCCCAGTATTTATGCTCAATCGCGCCGTCGAGCGAACCGTCATCGGTCCAGGTCGCTTCGAGACGCAGGCGGCATTTCAGCTTGCCTGCGTCTTCAGCGGCCATCTGGTGGAAGAATTCGGGAATGGCCGCGCCGCCGGCGCCGTCAGCGTCCAGTTCCGGAAAGGCGACAATCGCCTCCAGCAAGAAAGTTCGCTGAAGCGGCGCGACCAGCTCGGCGGAGGGGACATGGAAATCCTGGCGCCGTAGGCGTCGCTGATCTCCGGTCACGCCGAACAGGCGCTGGAGGGCCTGCATCAGGGCAGTCTTGCCCGCGCCGTTGATGCCGACGAAGGTCGTAAAGCCCGAGGTTAGATCGACGCTTGTCACTTCAGGTCCAAAGCAACGGAAATTCGTCAGACTGAGCCGCTCAATAAACATGTATCCGACCTCCCCATATTGGTGGCCGATCGCGTCAAGTTTCCCTTGATTGGCAGTCGCGGCCTTCCATGATTACGTAACTTGTACTTCATGGATAAGTACAAGGCGCGCTTAAGCGTCAAAAAAGAGCCCCGCATTCGCGCCGCTTTCGTCAGGCGTTTGGCGCGGCCGCCGATGGCTTCGAAAATAGCGCGTGACGAAGCTCGATAGACGATCCGGCTGGGCGTGTGTGCCGCGTGCGGAAGCGCTCGATCGTTTGGATCGCGGCCAGGGGCGCAGGTCCCTCCGCCAACGCGAGAGGGACATGGCCGCCGATAGCGTCGGCAATGCGCGATTGGGCGAAGGGCACATCGCCGTCGAGCACATAGCCCAGCATGCACCCCACCGGCAGTTGCTCGGCATACTGCTCGGTGAGAAAACGCATCATGCCTTGGGTGACGTACACAGTGGCCAGGGAACTCCGGCTTCCGCCGTTGATCACGTTGAGCCGCTTGCACTCATAGGCGAGGTATCGCTGTCGATCCCAGTCGAAGAGCACGGCGATGTCGATGATGCCCTTGCTGAATTTCGACCCATCGGCCGCAAGACCGAATGGTTCGAACTGATATTCGACCCAATGGCACAACCGACGCACCACGACGTCTTTGGCCAGGCGATCGACGAGATTGATGGTGATGTCATCCTCCGCTGGCTGATCGGGAAGAACCGCCATGCACGCTGGCCAAGCCGCGGCGATCCTCTCCAGGAAGCGATCATCAAATGAAACGAAGTTGTCGACCCATCCCTGCACATCGCCGATCAGCATCAATCTGCGCCCCGCTGTTGGGGCAGGGCGGCGGCTTGCTGGAGGTCGAGCGCTATTCCGTCGGCGTCGGCGAGCGCGGTGGAGCGTAGCCAGAAGCGCATTTGCATGGGCTTGATGAGGTAGAGGCAGTCGCCGAGGAAAACGCGCAGGTCCGGCATGAGCTGGAAATTGCCGTTCAGGGGCCTGTGGATGTGGGCTGCGAGTTGCTCGAGTACGTCGCTGAGCTCGCCCCCCGCATCCTCGGCATAGTCTTCATGGCCGCCCAGATGCAGACGAAGTATCGCCAGGTCGGTACCGCGCGCGACGAGGCGAGCATCGATCTTTTTGCCTTTGAACCAGTCCGCGAGGCTGGCCGCCAATGTGTGGGCGTATTGCGCTCGCTGCCGTTCGTCCGGCGCGCCCCACAGTTTCGGAAAGTGGCCTTCATGGGGCTGAAGCGCAGGCAGGATCGCCTCGACGGTATCATCGATCAGGGCGATTTCATCGGGCGACAAGCAGAAGTATTGGTACGCAAGTCGGTCGATTGTCCGAAGGATGTCCCCCTCGTCGATCTGCATCGAGAAGGGTTCCTTGGAGCGTTCGTATGCGTCGTCGACGATCGCAATCAGCTCAAGGGCGGCGTGAGCGGCCGCAGCTTGGTCGGGGACATCGTCGGGTGACGGGAACGGCAATCGCAACAGGTCCGCTTGCTTGACTTCCGGGCGATCCGAACCGAACGACGCGGTGCCATGAAAGGCGTACCAGACCGCGATGCGACTATTGAGGATCGCCGTGAGAACCTTCGCGCGGTCGCTTTGGCCGACCGGCACCACGATCGCCTGCAAGATATCCTGGAAGGTCAGCGGCTGATCGCAGTATGCGGCCCGAAGGCGGTTTTGCGACGTCTCCACCCCACGCGGAACAAGGATGCGCGAGCCATCGAACCCGGACTCGAACCCGCGGCGGCGAACCGTTGATGACGGGGCCGGCAGCAAGCCTTCCGCCGCCTGAGCCAGGCGCGAATAGGCTGCGATCGGCAGGTCAGGCAGTCGACCGACATACTCGCTGGCGAGCGGAGGCGCATCGCTTGCGCTGGCCTCATTGAAAGGCTGATAGCCTTGCCCGATGACCCATCGATCGCCCGGTTTTTCGCGACGACGGCTCAGGCTGCCGTACTCGCTGATGAAGGCTCCTAGTTTGGGAAGCCTCGCGAGGTAGGCGAAGAGTTTGGCGTCCGGCTCGCGCATCCAGAGGCGCTGCTTGAAGATGAGCGGGTTATCTAGGACCGCGCCGACCCCGAGGGCCGCCTTGTCGGCGCTGCTCAGCGTGATGACGCGCTTGATGCGCAGATTAAGGTCAGCCTTTGGCGCCCAGTAGTCGAAGCGATACGGGAAATTATCCGGATTGGCGCTGCCGTAGATGATCAGAGCGGTGGGGCGATGGGCTTTCTCGAAAAGCTGAAATCGAAGGTCTGCGAAGTTGATGACGCGGCGGACCTGGGATTTTCGGAAGAACGAATCACGGGCTTCGATCGTATTTGAGGCGTGGTTATGCAGAAACCCCATCGCCGGCAGCAGGAAAGCGATCAGGCCGCCGTCGGCGAGATGCGATAGCGCCTTCCAGCTGAATGCCCAGGCGTCCTCGCCACCTGGCATGGGATGCCCTGTCTTCTTGCTCCACTGCACGGACGAACGCGCCGGACCGCGGCGGCTGGTCCATGGCGGATTGCCGATGATGACGTCGTATCGGGCGCCATCCGGCGATACTTCGAAGAAGTCGCGGCAGACAAGGGTCTTGCCCCAGAGTTCCGGGAGGAGTTTTCCCCGGGTGATGAGTTTGCGGATGTCGCGTGGCGACACCTCCTCGAGGAGGGCGACATAGAGTGAGAACACGGCGACCCGAACCGCGCCGCCGTTCAGATCCCAGCCATGGATCTGGCTTAGCAGCGACAGCAGCGTCTTCCAGGAAATCGTCTGCGTCTTGTGCTTGGCGCGCCAATGCTCACAGAGTCGCTGGAAGGAGCGGACGAGGAAAACGCCTGAACCGCAGGCGGGGTCGAGGAAGTTTCCTGTCGTCCTTGTCGCATCCGGCAACATCTCCCACGCTTGGGAAACGACGGTGTCGGCAAGGTACATGGGCGTGTAGTAGGCGCCGTTGGCGCGGCGCTCGGCCTCGCGCTCACCCAGGAAGCGATCGTAGACGGCGCTGACGAGCTCGATCGGGATATAGCGGAAGTCATAGCCCCAGAACCGCTGCTGTCCGGAATGGGCCATTTCTTCACGGCCTGACCGGAACCGCGCCAGGATCGTCAGATGGGCGGGCGTGACTTCCGGCGCCTCGCCCGTGGCCTCGAAGGAGCACGGCGCGACGAACAGATCGCCGTTAAAATCGGCATGAAGTGTCCGGAAGAAGGACCGGAAGAGATCGACGTCGCCCGTTTCCAAGAGCGCCGAAAAACTCTCTGAACTCTTCTCGGAGACGGCGGCAAAGTAGGCGGGCGTTACGATCTTCCGGTCTTCAAGGTAGGCGATAAACATCGCCTGTATGAGCAGGGCCTGCGCCGCATCGGGAGCGAGCGCGGCCTTTTGCAGGAGGTCGTGGGACGCATTCAGATTGTCGAGGAGAACCTGATCGATGCGCTCCTTCGGGGGGAAGTACTCGCCGTAGTCCTTCCAGAGGCGTCCGGATTCCGCGCCGTAGATCAGATTCTGAAACCGCAGCGCTTCGGTCGTCAGGCTGAGGCTATCGATGAGGCAGCGGCGCTCGAAGGCCTCGCCTGGATCGCTCAACGGAGTACGGGCGAGCGAAAACGCTCTGAGCGTATCGTCAGCGATCACCAGCAACAGGCTGGCCAGGCCCTGATTCCAGAGCGCGCCGTGAAGATCGATGATCGCAGCGCGGTCGTAGTTATCAGCTTCCAGAATCGCGACAGTCGGGACGCCTTGGACGCAGAAGATCGCCGATACGCCCATTTCGGTCAGGGCGGCTCGGATAGCCGGCGCGTGCGGCACGTCGCTGACGGCCTCGGCTGACTCGTAGAGTTCAGGCGAGCGCCGATGTGTGAGCCCCAAGCGGTCTTTCCACTCCGGCGCCAATGCGGATGCCAGGGTGGTGGTCATGCGCGTTTGCTGCGCCGTTCAGGCTGCATGCCCACGGAGGTTGGGGGGAACTGCAGATGTCCCTGCACTTGATCCACTTCGGTCGCCGTGAGTGCCGCGCGCAGGCGCGCTATGATTGGCGCGCACGGTACGCAGAGGGTGGAAGCGTCCGGCGAGCGGCGATGGGCAAGGCTTGCATCGACCAGGCGGAAGTTGTCGGCTTCGATCAAGGCGACGCAGTTTTCTAGTGAGAGCCAGGATTTCCCCCCGCACTCCTTGAAGAGCTGATCGAAACGATCGCCGACCGTCCCGACGCGCACGCCGAAGTCCCGGACAAGTTCGGCGACGATTGCCATGGCTACGACGTCCCCAGGGGTGAAGCTGGGGGCATGGCCTTTGTGCAGAGCTAGGGCGGGAATGGCATCCCGCCACGTGCGGAAAGCATCCACCGAGATGGAAAGCAGTTCGCGAGTCTGGCTCTGAGTGTAGCGCATTAGGATGTCCTAAATCGGAAATTCCCTCAGATCAATGCGGGGTCGACCCCGGGTCAGTCGGCGAAATTTTCGCTTTCGGCAATTAGATCAAAACTTCAATGACCAAGGCGCTTCCCCATGGTTGCCCACTAGTGCGAGGTTAGTACTGGAACAGGATATTGACCCTAGGGCCGCTCTGCGGCCGGAGCCAACGGCTCCTGCTGGCACATTCAGACTTCAGTGGAGCAATACGACCGCGTCGAAATGGACGTGAGTTCATGGGCGGGACATTTTCAAGAACGTCGGTCGCGTGAGCCGTCTCGATCTCGCGTACGGGCGGGGTCAACCAGGTTGTGCAGACGTTGGACAGCGCGCTCCATCAGCCGCGTCCGGGCATCCGGATCTTCGATCAACCGTTTGACCACGACCGAGGCCGCGCGAAGCCGGTCCTCCACGGCTCGTTCGTCGAGGTGTCGGCTTGACGGAGATCGGGCGACGGACGGTTCGCCGGCCGCCTGACGATCCCGATCGCGCGGCCGGTAACCCTTGACTTCGACCCCAAGAGACCGCGCCTGGATCCAGGCCTCGCGACGGAACCCTTCGTCTCCGGACACCCGCACTTCGGTCCAGCCACGATGCTGCGCGATCTTCAGCATGTCGGCGACGCTGTCAGGATAGGACTGCGTCGTCGTCAGCTTGCGGCCCTCGTCCCGAAACATCGGTTCGGTGGCGCGGTGATCGCGGTAGAAGCGCGCTGGGCGACCCTGACGGTCGCGTTCGATCAGATAGCGATCCAGTATGGCTTGAGGCGCGTCGCCCCGGGTACGAGATCGAGCGCCGCCCCCCTTCGCCGGGGTCGGCGCCACCGTGTTATCGGCGGACTGTTCTGGCGCTTTGGCAGGGCTTGGGCTCATCGGTCATCGTCCCGATCAGGGGCGGGCACGATGGCGTCGATGATCTGGTCCAGCCAGTCGGCGACTTCGGTCTCGGTGGCGCCGATCTCGGGCGGCGGGCAGCCCTGTTCGGTGAAGGCCTGAACCACGGACTCATAGCTCATATCAGTATCCTCTAGCGCAGGGGGCGGTGGGACGGGGATGGCGGAGGCGAGCTCGGCCGCCACGGGCCGTCTCGGCGGGATCGGCGCCGGCCGTTGCCGGCGAGTGAAGACCCGCTCGCGGAAGAACCGGATCTTCTCGCCGCGCGCCGGCGGCATTCCGGCCTTGAGGACGATCAGGGTCCGGTCAGGAAGCTGCATCAGCTCCTGGGGCATCATCAACGCCCGGCGTTGATCGGATGACGTCGTGCTGCGCCGGCCGGAACCGAGGCCCATCGGACGGCTGCGGCTGCGGGCCTGATAGGTGTAGTAGCCAAGCCGTTCGCTCAGTTCCTGCGCCACCTTCAGCTCCTTCGGCGCGAAGGCGACCTCGATCCCGCAGTTGGTCAGGATGTCTTCGGTCACGTCGGGTCCGTAGAGGGCGCGGAGCTGCGACGGGCTCTGGATCACCGGCAGAAGGCGAAAGCCGTAGCCGGCGAGGTAGGAGAAGGCGGCGGCGAGAACGGGAGCGCGGCCGAGCCGGGCGAACTCGTCCAGCAAGACCAGCACGGGGCGATCGTCAGGGCGGGGCAGCCCGCGGCTGTTCAGGTCGACGAGTTGCTGGAAGAGCAGGCTGTAGAGCGGGGCGACACGCAGCATGTTGTCGGGCGACGTCCCCAGATAGAGCGACAGCCCACCCCGGCGCAGATCGCGCAGATCGAAATCGCTGACGGCGGTCGCCGCGTCTACGGCGGGGTTCAACCACAGCCCCATGCGGCTGGTGATCGTCTGGCGGATGGATGCGAAGGTGTTTTCGCTCGAGCTGCAGAAATCCGTCAGGGCCGAGGCGCATCCGGTGGACAGCGGCGCTCCCGCCAGCGCCCGCGCCTTGATCAGGCCCGGGAATCGCTCCCTCGGATCGCCCTGGGTGAGTTGCCGGAAGATCTCACCGAGTGAAAAGGGCAGATCGGCTGTCTCCGCGACAAAAGCCCCGACGCCGATGAAGCCGGTGCGGGCGGCTTCCGACCAGAAAGGGTCAGCGTGATCGTGGCCCGGGAAGAGCATGACGGCCATGCGCTGGAGCTCGTCCAGGACGGCGGAGGTCGAGGATCGCTCGATGTGCGCCAGCGGGTTGAAACGCGCGGTACGGCCGTCCGGGGCGAGGGGGTCGAACAGCAGCACCGTCTGACCGGCGGCGGCCCGAAACCCCGCTGTCGCGGCGTGGTTTTCGCGCTTGATGTCGAGGACCACGACCGAGCCCGGCCAGGTCAGGAGATTGGGAATGACGATCCCGACTCCCTTGCCGGTCCGTGTCGGGGCGTAGAGCATCACATGCTCCGAGCCGCCGGCGATCAGCCATGAGCGACCGCGCCGACCGAGCAGGATGCCTTCGCGCGCGGCAAGTCCGGCCGCCTTCAGATCGCGTGAGGAGGCCCAGCGCGCCGCGCCATGAAGCGGGCGGCGAACGCCCAGCGCAACCGCCGCGACGATGATGAGGGCGAGCAGCGTACTGATCAGGCCGCCGATCCTAAGCCAGCGCTGAAGGTCGGGGTCGGCGCGGTAATGCCATAGCCAGGCGGGAACACGGACGGGATCGACCTCCGGGGACAGGCGCCCGACGCCGGCCAGCGCGATCATCGCGGTCGAGGTTCCGGCCAGAAAGAGCAGGACCAGGACACCGCCGACGACGAGCGTCGTCCTAGCGGCCGGGCTGGCGTTTTCGAACCGGGTCATGCCAGACCTCCGTCACCCGGAACCGACCATCGGTCTTGCGCATCTGGACGACGATATCGACGAGCAGGTGCAGCAGGGCTCGAATGTCTTCCCGCGGCAGATCGCGACCTCCCTCCGACTCGCGGACCAACAGCGTGAGTTGCTCGAAGGCCAGGGAGGCGCTGTCGGCATGGACGGTCGTGATCGAGCCGGGGTGGCCGGAGTTGACGTTGCGCAGATAGAAGAAGGCCGTGCCGTCCCGTAGTTCCTGCAACAGGATCCGGTCGGGCCGCATCCTGAGGGCGCTTTCGAGCAGAGATTTGGCGGTGACCTGCGCGAGACCCTGGCCTTCCTTGGAATAGGTCAGGTGGACGACGTTGCGGTGGGGCACAACGAGCTCGCGCGTGTCCTCGATCGTCAGCAGCCTCTCATGGTCGGGGATGGCCTCGACCAGACCCTTGGCGAAGGTGGTCTTGCCGGAGCCGGTGGCGCCCGAGACGAGGATGTTGCGCCGTGAGACCACGGCCAGTTTGAAGAAGGCCGACCAGTCTCCCGATCTTTTGAGGGCGAGGAGTTCGGCGTCGACTGGGTCGGCAGACGCGTCATCCGCCGCGACGACCGCGTCGAACAATCCTCCGGTCGCAAAGGCGTCGAGACCGAACTGCCGGCGCGAGGGCTTGCGGATGGTGAGGGACACCGTGCCGGTCGGGGCCGCAGGCGGAAGAACGATCTGGCATCGTTCGTCGCCGGGCAGGGTCGTCGAGCAGATCGGGCGGGCGTCGCTGACATCCTGTTTGGTGAAGGCGGCGGCGGCGACGGCGAGCGTCCTGAGCCAGGCCTCGGTGAGCAGCGGCTCTTCATGCCAGCGCCACCGGCCGCCGTGTTCGATCCCGACCTCGCCGGGGCGGTTGATCACCAGTTCGGTCACGTCATCTGGCGCGAGCAGGGGTCGCAGCGGCGCGAGGTAGTGTTCCAGCACGGCGGTGTCGTCCATCACCTTGCGCTCAGCCGATAGACACCGGCGAAGTTCAGGTCCTGGGCCACGAAAATAGAGACCTCGGCGCCCTGGGGTTTGCGCAGGGTCGCGGGGATGTCGACGGAGTTCTGCAACGCGACGCCGGCCGCGTCCGACGGAACCCGCGCGGTCTCGCGCACGGCGTCGTCACGTCCGACGGCGGCGTAGAGACCGTCGTCCACCAGCGACAGCAGGAGGGCGCCGCCAAACCGGTCCCAGAAATGGGTGTCCACGCGGCCGTCGAAGCCCGCGCGCCCGAGGGCGTCGGCGGCCGGAGACGCCAGGCCCACGGTGACGCCTGCGGGCGTGACGGCGCGGGTCCACAGAACGAAGAGCCGGTTGCGGCCCTGCTGCAGACCGCCCTGGTATTCACCGAGCACCCGGGTGCCGCGCTCCATCAGCACCACGGTTCCGCTCTCCGAGTAGACATCGCGCGGCAGGATGCAGCTGACAAATCCCGGGGTCGCGCTGTCCATCGCCGTCTGGAGGAGGCAGGGGATCGAGGCGCCCGCCGTCAGCAAGAGGTTGCGATCCCCCAACTGGCCGGCGCGCGCCTCACGGATCGGCGAGGTCTGGCGCAAGCCGTCGAGCGGCGTGACGCGGGCCTGGATCGGCGCAGGGGGCCCGGGCGCAACGGCCGTAGCGGTCAGGCTGCCGGTCGGTGCGACGCCGGAGCCTTGGCGGCTATAGGCGAGGACCGGGGACCGCCTCGCCTCGTCGATCAGGGTCTGGCGCCGTTCGGCTGCCGAGGGGCCGTTCGATGAAGAGGAGGGCGAGGTCTCGAGCGCCGGCATCTGTTCGCCCGACGACGTCAGGACCGGGGCGTCCGGATCGAGAGACTGATCCGTCAGCAGGGGCGGCTCGGCGTCACGGCGTGCCGGTTCGAACGGAACGACCTGCCGGGCCGGTTCGTCCGCCGCCGCCTTCTGGTCATCCCCCTCGCCACGATCCCATGTGGCGAAGAGGAAGACCGCGCAGCCGAGGCCCAGGGCGGCCAGGGTGACGACCTTGGACCCGCGGCCGCCGAAACGGCCGGCGATGGGCGATATGCCCCGGTCGGTCGTCGGCGGCAGACCCTGGCCTTCAGCACGGGCTTCCGCCGCGGCGTCGTCCGTTGGTTCAGGCGAGGCGGTCATGGTTGGGCTCCTTGCGTCACGCTCCGATCCACCATCGGCGAGGCCGTTCCGGTCCCGGTGGCGACACCGCGCGGTTCGTAGGCTTCGTTGAAGATGCACAGCACCGAAGCGCCGCGGCGCAGCCGCAGGCCCGGAACGACCGCGTGGATGACCACGAACTCGCCGCGTACATCGAAGGGGACCAGGCTTTCCTCGCCCTCGGCGGACACAGCGAAGATCGAGGGGATGGGCTGGTTGGCCGGAAACCTCAGCACGGTGAAGCGGCCGTTGTCGGTGACCTCGCTGGGTTGCAAGTCCGACGCGCCCTGGACGCTATAGGCGAGGTTGCGGGGGCCGGAGAGGGCCGCCTGGTCGAGCGCCAGATCGATCACGCGGTCTTCGATCGCCTCGGCGGCGGCGTCGAGCGACGCCACGGTCGCGGCCTGGAGGTCGGCCGGGTAGCGGAACCGGATCTGGTAGGCGATGGAGGATCGGTCGCGAGCGTCTCGCGCCGCCAGTTCAAACGCATAATGACGCGTCGCGCCTCTGCGTTCGGTGACCACAAGCAGATTGGTCGCCTGCAGGCGTTCGCGGGGTTTGAGGAAGAGGACGGACCCCTCGGCCGCGACCTCCCAGCTGACGCTGTCACCGATCGCGACATGGCGGATGGCTTCGTCCGGACCGAACACGATCTGGGTGGCGGTGCGGAAGGCCCCGGAGATGCGGTAGACGGCGCCCGGGGCGTAGTCGACCTCGACCATCCGGGCGTCGCGGTCTTCGGTCCAGGCCGGCCCCGACGTCATCAGCGCAAGGCCTGCGGCTAGGGCGATCAACTGGGCTCTCATCGGACCACCTCCGGGTCGGCGCGGTACGAGGTCACCTGGAATCCGAGCGGATTGCGCAGGCGATCCGGCTCCGACATCGGCGCGCGCGTATAGGTGAAGGCGATGGTGGCGATCCAATCGCTCTCGACGATCTGCTGGGCCTGACGCACCGTGCGGTGGAAGCGCACATTGGCGACGCCTTCGTTGATGAAGCCAATGGCGCGGATCGCGATCACGGCCTCCGCCTCAGGTCCGTAGAGATTCTGGGGACTGGTTGGGTTGGAGCCGCGATAGAGGTCGGCCCAGCGGCGTTGCTCCGTTGCGCCCGACAGGATCGACACCAGGGCAAAGCTTTCCTCGGCGGCGGGGTCGAGATAGCCCTCCCGGGCGCGGACGTACTGGCCGAGGAAATATTTGCTGACGGCCTCGTCATAGGTGGCCGGGCCTTCGGCCGAGGACAGACCCCGCACCACATCGACCGCGCCGGTGGTCTGGTCGACCCGCACGACGAAGGGTTCGGTGGTCTTGAGCGGGGTCAGCACCACCACCGCCGCGACGGCGACGACGGTCAGGCCGGCGGCCACAGCCGCCACGGTCCAGGCCAGCCGCCGCGATCGTATGGCGGCGCTGAGCCGGTCCTGATCCCATCGCCGCGCCTCGGCGAAATAGGCCTTCAGATCGGAGGAGGGAACGCCGGTCATACGCAGCCTCCTGCGCCAGGATCGATGGGCGAAGACGCGTCGGCCGCGGGCGCGGGCGTGTGCGGCGCTGCCGGGGAGAGGATCGAGCCGTAGGGATTGGCGGGTCGACGATGGCGGCCGTCGCAGACCGGCGGATCGGCGGTCCGGAAGGTGGCGCAGGCGGACAGGGCCTGGACCGCCAGGGCGATCGACACGACGCGGGACGATGTTCGTAGGGAAAGCATCAGCTGGCTCCTGTGGGACGGATGGATCCGCCGCCGCGCGGCGGTTGACGGCTGGCCTCGAGAGGACCGCGCGCGACGGCGCTGGGGCTGGATCCCAGGGAGGCGGCGTTGGCGAAGTCAGCGAGCCCGGCGCTGGCGCCACCGGCGATGCCGGCCGCGATCGCGGGCGTCTGCAGGAAGAAGATCGCGCCAAGCAAACAGAGGGCGATGAAGATCAGGCCGCCAACCATCGGGTCGCCGCCCTCTATCGCGCCCCACTGATCCCGGACCAGCGACAGGACGAGCTGGAAGATGGTGATGATCAGGGCGAACAGGACCAGGTAGTTCACCGCCTGGGACAGCCAGCCGAAGAAGAAGCGTCGCGTCGCATCGAACAGGGCGCAGGCGATGAAGATGGGGCCAAGGGTGACCAACAAGGCCAGAGCCAGTTTGGCGACGAGAACAACGCCGAAGCCGAGCGCGCAGGCCAGGGCGCCGACGATGAAAACGACCGCGGCGACGATCCAGGGCGACGGGTCGAAGGCCGAGCCCTCGCTGCCGATCTTCTCTCCGAGATAGCCGGCGTAGGCGAGGAACTGGTCGAAGGCCGCGCCGACGTTCGGCGTCTCCGCGCCGCTGATGGCCCGCGTCAGAAGGTTCGGCAGGTCGCGAAACAGGGGCTCGGTGACGAAGTCCGAATAGGCCGGGGTGGTGGCCAGCACATAGATGAAGAGAAGTTTGATCGCCCGGATCGCGAAGTCCATGACCGGTTCGCTGATGGCTCCCCGGAAAATCGCGAAGCCGTAGAGGACGATGTAGAGAACCAGGGCGATCCGCAGCGGGCCTTCGACCTCGGCGATCACCGCGCCCAGCCGGTCGCCGAGGAAGGCGTTCAGCCGTTCGTCGAGGAAGACATAGGCCGGCTCGAAGACCCGAAACGACATGGCGACCTCCTAAAAGCCCTGCCGGTAGGCGGCTATCCGGTCGGCGCGCCGGACCTCGGCGAGACGCGCCTGGGCGGCGTCACAGCCTTGCTGGCGGGCGCCGCGGTCGCAGTCCTCGACAGTCGCCTCGAGGGCGGCGCGATCCAGGCGCGGCTCAGCTCTGGGCGCTTCCGGCTCGCCGCAACCCGCGAGCAGGCCGAGCAGGATAAGGACGGCTTTCACTGAAAAGCCTGACGGTAGGCGTCCATGCGGGCCGACCGTTCCGCGGCGATCCGCTCCCGTGCCCGCTGGTCCTCGAGACGGGCTTCGGCCGCCTGGGTCAGGGCCAGGCCCTGCAGCCGGACCTGCTCGTTCTGGATCAGGGCCTGTTCCGCCGCGAGCCGGGCGTTCAGGTCCATCACGGCCCGCGCGTTCGGCGCGGTGTCGAGCGCGCGACGGAGCGTCTCCAGGCCTTCGAGACGATCGGTCGCCGATCGGTCGAGGGCCTCCCCGATCGCCAGATCACGGGCGGTCCGCGCGCCGGACCGCTCCAGGGCGTCGGCGGCGGCGGACGGCGCGTCAGGCGTGTAGGCACGGGTCTCTCTGCGGATCGCGTCGGCCCGCTCGGCCAGTTCGCCGAGCGCCGACAGATCCCCTTCGGCGGCCGACCGGAGCGTCGCCATGTCGGGCAGGGGATTGCGAATCTCGGGGAGGCCCAGCCTTTCAGCGATGGCGTTGACGTTGGACAGGTCGTTAAGGCTGGCGAACAGTTCCTGGCCCTGCTGGACCTGCGTCTTGAGGCTGTCGAGCTGTTCGATCGCGGTCCTCGCATCCTTGACCATCTGGGCGAAGGACGTTGGGTCGTAAACAACCTGCTGAGCGTGGGCCGGGACAGCGGTCGTCGCGGCCAGCGCGACGGCGATCGAAAGGATGGAGCGTCTCATGTCAGTCTCCTCTGGGAATGGAAGGGGCCCCGCCAGTCGACGTAGTCGTCCCCGGTCTCGGCTCTCAGCCGGTCGAGAAGGGCGACGGTTTCGGATCGTCCGGACAGGACGGCCAGCGCGTCATCCAGTCCCTTGAGGTCAAGTTCCACGACCACGCTGTCGTGACCCTGTTTGACCAGGAAGCGATGCGACTCCGGCGTCAGCTCGTCCCGGATCAGTCGGAACTCCTCCTCGCTCAGGCCGAAGCCTTCGACATAGTCGCGGGCCTGGCCGTGGGCGTTCGGCAGGAAAATCTTGGTCGCGCACTGTTCGAGGATGGTGTGGGCGATCGGCGAGCGCAGCGCGTCGGCCGGGGACTGGGTGCCGAACACCATCAGGGCGTTCTGCTTGCGCCAGGTCTTCAGGCCGTCCTGGGCCAGGTCGGTGAAGGCGGCGTCGCCCAGCACCTTCCAGAACTCATCGATGTCGAGGACGAGCCGACGTCCATCCACCCGCTGGGCGATGCGGTGGAAGAGGTAGAGCATCATCGGCGTGCGGACCTCGGGGTGGTCCAGAACATCGGTCATGTCGAAGCCGGCGAAGCGGGCGTCGAGCGACAGGGCGTCGTCGTCGCCGTCCAGAGCCCAGCCGAGCGGCCCGCCCCGGATCCAGCGCTCCAGCCGCGCCCCGACGCCGCCGACGTCCGATTGACCGAGCAGGCTGCGCAGGGCCGAAAGCGACCGTCGCGCGCGCGGGAGGGCCTCAAGCGCGGCGACGGCTTCGTCGATGGCGCGCGCTTCCGGGACCGACAGGGTCTCGTTCGGTCGGGCGACCAGGGTTCGCACCAGTCGGCTGAGGAAGGCGCGATTGGCGGGTGACGGCTCCAGCGCCTTGAAGGGGGCGAACCCCGTGGGCACGCCGTTGCGCAGGGCCAGATAGGTCCCGCCGCAGGCCCGAACGAAGATCTCGGCGCCCCGGTCCTTGTCGATGAACAGCTGCTGGGCGTCGAACCGCTCCAGCTGCGCCAACATGAAGTTCTGGACGACCGTCTTGCCCGACCCGGATGGTCCGCAGATGAAGGTGTGGCCGAGATCGCCGACGTGGAAGTTGAAGTAGAAGGGGGATCCGGCTGTCGTGCGCAGCGTCGCCACCGCCGGTCCCCAGTGATTGTCGTGTGGCTTTCCGACGGGATAGGCGTGGAAAGGCGCGAGGGCGGCGAAGTTGCGGGAGGTGATCGCGGCCGGACGCGTGCGCCGCGCGAAGCCGCCCGGAAACTGGGACCAGAAGGCCGCTTCGAGGCCGAGGTCCTCGCGGGCGACGACCAGGCCGGAGTCAGCCAGATGGGCCCGCGCTTTCGAAAGGTGGTCGGCCAGGGCGGCGGGCGTGTCGCCGTAGACCAGGACGGACGCCTGGTGTTCGCCGAGCACGAACCGGTTGCTGACGAGATCGTCCAGAGCGTCCGAAAGGCCGTCGATCTGGGAAGCGGCGCGGTCACGCGCGGAGACCATCTGGTTCTGCTTGCGCTCCATCACCGATCGCCCGGCCGCCTTGGACAGGAAGGCGAAGGACTGGGTCATGACGAACCCGAAGGGCGCGCTCAGCAGCGCGTTCCACAGTCCGGGCCGGGTCGAGGCCGGATATTCCTTGATGGCGAGGACGCCGGCGTAACGGCCTGCGTCGACGTCCCGAAGCTCCAGGCTTTCGCGTCCGAAGATGACCCGCACCGTATGAACCGCGGATCCGAGATGGCCGTAGACGATCGGGACGCGTCCCGGCCGGCCGGTGAGGACGAGCCGGACCAGCTCCGTCGGTTCGGAGCACCAGATGTCTCCGTGTTGGTACAGGCCAAGACGGCGCGGCGCATAGCGGCCGAGATACTGTTCAAGATCGCGCGCGGCGTCCTCGAGCCGCTTGATCTGTTCGGGGGCGACCTCCGTGTCCTGGCGGCGGGCGGTTTGCAGGCGACGCATGAGCGCCGCAGCGCGATCGCCGGGATCACGGCCGGGATGGAGCACCAGGGTGACAAAGAGTTCGTTGACGAACAGCCGCCGGCCTCCGAGCCGTGCTTCGTAGGCCTGGCTCAGATCGCGGGCGAAGCCGGAGCGGA
This sequence comes from Brevundimonas sp., assembly GCF_030656255.1. GTDB lineage: Bacteria > Pseudomonadota > Alphaproteobacteria > Caulobacterales > Caulobacteraceae > Brevundimonas. Next base: position 26,548 of record NZ_JAUSOE010000120.1, read on the forward strand.
ACCCGTCCATGACCTCGGGCTGGACCTCGCGCCGGACGATGTGGTGCCAGACCGCCAACCGGTCGTCGGCCAGGTTGCGCCAGGTCTGGTTGAGCTTGACGTGCCAGTCGTTCAGGTCGCGCGGGTCGGCGGTCTCGAACGCCGCCCCCTGAAGCTGGAAGGCGATCATCAGCGCCCCGCTGTCGAGCGTGACGATGTGGTCCGAGGCGTGGCGCGCATAGGGCAGGCCGGCCAAGGCGTCGCCCTCCCTGCGCAGGCGCGACGGCGAGAGACGGAGCTCACCCACGGATCAACTCCCTTGCGTCGTAGCGCCGGACCAAAGGAAGAGGTGTCGCCGAGCTGCCGCCCCATAGGGCGCCGTTCCTGGACCGGCCCTTGGTGTCGACGAAGACCAGCAGAAGCCGGAAGGCGTTGTGGTCCACCTTGCAGATCGCCCGGAAGACCAGATGCAGGGCCGGGGCGATCAGCAGATAGAGCAGGCTGCCGCCGACGAGAAAGGCCAGGCCGGAGATCATGACATTGACGCCCATGGCTTCCATGGGCACGCCCAGGATCATCGCCGGCCGGGTGCAGGCCAGGAACAGAGGCTCTTCGATCAGTCGTTCCTCAGCCATGGTCCGCCCCGCTCAGGACGAGGGCGGCTTTCGCCACGGCGAGACCGACCAGACCGCCGCCCAGAGCCTGGGCGTAGCGGGCGGGCGAGATCAGCCGGACGCCGAGCATCAGCGTCAGCGCCAGGCCGCCGGCGATCCCCGCGACGATCAGACAGGCGTCGGCCCGGGCCATCAGGCGCCGCCCGTGATCAGGCCGACGATCTCGGCGGCGCCGAAGACCACGACGATGCCGAGAATGACGATGGCGGCGCGCCGCAGATCGAACAGGCCAAACATCCACAGGATGCCGACGATGACGACCGCCAGAATGGCCAACAGCCTGGCCGTATTGCCGGTCAGCATGTCGACGACGTTCTGCAGCAGGCCCTCGACATTGGCGGAGGCAGCGGCGGGCTGCACCGCCATCAGGGTGGTCGCCAGGGCGATTGCGCCGACCGCGCATTGGCGGCGTCGAATGGGGGACAGGGTCACGGGTTGACGCTCCAGGTCTGGGGCTGTGAGGCGGGGGTGAACAGGACGACGGCGCTCGCGCTGGCGCGCGCGAACACGTCCCAGGCGGCGGGTGGCGCGACGGGGTCGGGCGCCACCTGGTCGGGGAGTGAGTGTAATGCGGCTTCGGTGAGCGGCGGCACGGAGACGGCCAGGCCCAGGCGGGCGGCAGAGGCTTCGACGCGCGCGACATAGCCGTTGCGAAAGCCGCGATCCGGGTGGCCGGTATTGTAGCGTGACAGGGCCACGCGCAGGGCCTGTTGGCGGTCAGAGCCGGTCGATGCGGGATCGAAGCCGGCGCGCAGCACAATCCCTGCCGCGGTGAGGTTGCGGCAGGGGTCGAAGGCGTCCTCCACCGTAAGACGCAGCCATCCGAGATTGCTCGAATTGATCTGAGCGAGACCGAGATCGATGTTGGCGCCCGAGGCGATCAGCCGGCGCGCGACCCGCACCGCTTCGTCGCGCGTCCTGGGCTGGCGCACGGCGGCGCCGCGATTGACGCCGATCGCCAGGGTGTTGAAGCGGCTTTCCGTGTGCGCGATCGCGGCCAGGGTCTGGGGGGAAACGCCGGGCGCGCACTGGGCGGAAAGGGCGAGGACGAGGGCGAGATCGAGCAAGGCAGGGCTCCGTTGAGAGCCTTCAGCAGACCGCATCGGCCGCACACGTTCGATCCGTCAGGGCGCCACCGGAGATCTACGGGGTGAAACTACGGGGCTCGGCGGCGCGGCGATCGTCTCTCACCAGAAGCGCGACGGCCTGGACCCGGGTCCTGACCCCGAGCCACCGGCATCCCAGCAGGATGTGGTCGTCGACCGTGCGGGCCGACAGGCCGAGGCGACGCGCGATCTGACGCGATGACAGCCCCTGGCCGGCCAGGCGCAGACAGTCGGCCTGGCGATCAGACAGGCCGTCGCTGGAACGCGGTGGGGCGTGATCGGAAGGGAGGGAAAACGACTGGGTCATGGACTCAAGCCAGACCCGGATCCAAGTTTGCGGCAAGACCGCAAGGTTCGGACAGGAAATCTACGGTGTGAGGCGAACCCCGATCAGTCTTCCTCGTCCTTAGACGGCGTGACCAACCGCCCGATCCGTTCATCGAGCCAGGCCTTGGCCGCGTCATCCCGTCTCACAGCCTGCATTCCGAGATCCTTCAGGGTTCGGGTGAAGGCGTTGATGATCGAGCGTGTGTCGAGCTCCATGATCGCGTCGCCGACCTCCTCGTCGAACTCCTGTGTGACGACCCGAAGCGCGAGCATCGCCTTGTTGTCGGCGCAGCGGACGGCAAACTCAGGGGAGCCCAACGCCATGCAGTCGATAATGGCGTAAGGATCGCTGTCCGTGGCCTCCGCGAAGCGGTGGATCCGCTCGAGATTGATCTTTCCCTTCCCGGCCTCGAAGTGCTCGTAGGACCGCTTGGCCATGCCCATAGCCTCGGCGACCTCGGCCGGCTTCATCCGCCGATATAGCCGGATGAGGCGCAGCGCTGACGCCAGGATTTCGTTTTGAGAGCGGGGACGATCGCTTTCCATCTGCTCGGCTGCCTCGGGTTGTGGAGGTCAACGCGATTCTCAACGCCTTACTCCCGGTGGTTGAAAAATGCGGCAGTTGAGCATCAAATGAAAGACGGGAAGCTCACGGTGTCCCAAGTCTTGCGCAAGGTGCGCAAAGAACAGGCGGTGATCGTATGAAAACTGTTGGTCGGTTCTTGGCTGCTTATAATCTGTGGATGGAGTGGGTGGCGTCGGTGGCGAACGCACGAACCAATGGCCATGCGCCACGGCCGGTCGGCCTGTAATGCGTGAGCGGGATCAGTTCGCCGTGGCCCGAACCGCCTTGGCAGGGTACGCCGCAGCCGGGCGGTTCGGTTGGGGGCATCCGCTCGTGGCCACCAGCCTGGCCACCGAACTCGGCCTCAGCCCGACGCCCGTCCGTGAGGCCCTCGCCCACCTCGCCGGTGAAGGGATAATCGAGCATCGACCGGGCCGAGGTTATTTCGCGCCGAGCCCAACGGCGGCTGATATTGCTGGCTTATACGAGCTTCACCGTCAGTTCCTTCTTTGGTCCTCGACCACGGATGTCCCGCAAGAGGTGTCGCCCATGGACCCGCCGGTAGACGAGGTCCTGCGGATCGAAAGCGTCTTTGATTGGTTTGCCGCTAGAGGCGGTAACAGCGCGGTGCTCGAAGCCTACCGCCGGATTCGTCTCCAACTTAGGCCGATCCGTCGGATCGAAGTGTTGCTGCAGGATACCGGCTTGGACAGCGTTCTGCGGATTGAACGTCTTCGGCGAGAGGGGCAGTGGGACGCTATGGAAGAGACGCTCTACAAGTATCACGAACAAAGGATCGCCCTTTCGGCGTCTCTTGAGAAAGTGATGCGACAATCAGCGTAAAGTATATTACAAATATAGTTTGAAAATACGATGTTGGCGGCCCCTCCTGTAGTGACCGGTCATTCCGGCCGGATGAAGGAGGCAAGCCATGCTGAAGACAACGATGTCGAGCCTGATCGCACTGGGCTCTGCGCGGCGTGAAACCCGCGCCATTTCCGACGGGACTCACATGGAGCTCATCGGCGGCCAATTCTACACCAAGGCCGGTGTGGGATCCGAGGTCACGCGTCTGGGCTCCGCCCGGGAAGAAACCCGGGCGGTCGAGGACGGCAAACGGGCCGAACTCGTGCCCGAGCTTCGCTACGCCACGGCGGAAGTCCGCCTCAGCTGAGCGGTCGGCGGAGCCTCCGGCGGCGCCGGGGGCTCCGCTCGCCTCAAGGAGATGATTATGAAACTTCTCGCGTCGGGACTGATCCTTTGCGGCGCCGTTCGGCAAACGACCCGTGCCTGTGATTTCGGCGATCGAACCGAGCTGATCCCGCCCTATTTTTACAACCAGCCGACCTCGCTGCATGGGACGTCCCGCTGATGAGACCAAGAGCGCGGCTAACCGCCATGTCCGATAAAGCCTTGGGCCGAGAACCAGCGATCCCGCACGCTCTTCCAACGTCGCAGGACCAGACCGAGCGGTTTTTGAAAGCTGGCGTATACGGCGTGGCGGTTGGGGAAGATCTCGCCCTAATGGACATCGGCGCCGACGCCTATCTGTGTCTCCCGGGCGGCGCATCGGGGCTCGGCGGCGATGGCAGCGCCTTGCGCCTGTTCGGTCCGAACGCCGTCGCCGTCGTGGAAGCGGGGTTGGGGGCCGACCAAGCCGGCCCCGCAATCAGAACGCCGCCGGGCTTGCCGAGCCGGACCCTCATCCACGACACAGCCCCGACCGTCTCGCTGGGCGATGTGCTGAGGGGGCTTGGGGCTGTCCGGGACGTTCGTCGGGCGCTTCGCGGAGACGGGCTGCGCCCCATCCTCGCGGTCGCCTCAGATCATGATCGCGTGATGGACCGGGGGGCGGTCGCCCACGCGGCCAAAACATTCTGGCGCCTCTCGCCATGGCTGCCCATGGAGGGCGAATGTCTCGTTCGCTCGGCGCTGCTGATGAGCTATCTGCGGCGTGCGGGGCTATCAGCGGACTGGGTCTTCGGCGTTCGTCTTTGGCCGTTCGCGGCGCACTGCTGGGTCCAGGTCGACGATCTCTGCCTCAACGACGATATCGAACGTTTGGCGGCCTACACGCCGATCTATTGCCGATGAACGTCGCGACGCCCGATCGCCGGGGTTATGTGGTCATCGACCAGGATGGCGCCGATCGGGATCGCCCGGAGTGGGTCGAAGCCGTTCGCCAGCTTCTTGCTGCAGGGTGGCGCAAGGCGCTCGACATCAATGGGATGATCATCTTCCTGGGGCCGGACTCGCCCTTGAAGGTGACCCAGGTTCATCGGCAACACTTCCTGATTGGGGACTGGCGGGGAGGCGATGAGTTTCTATCGACTTTGATTGCGCTGCACCGATCTGACGCCGCCCTGGCGCAAGCCGTCGTGTCTCAGGGCTGGGGTCGTTACGTCCTCGTTTGGCGCGGCGATGACGGCGATCTGCGCCTTCTGCGCGATCCCAGTGGCGCGCTTGACTGCATCTGCTGGCGTTATGGCGCGAGCTGCGTCATCACCAGCCAACCTCCGGAGGCTTTGAACGCCGTCTTTCCAGACGACCTCGCGATCGATTGGACGGTTCTGGGCGAAATCATCGGCGCGGTGAACCTAGCCTCGGATCACCTCGCCCTGACGGGGCTGCACGCGGTGACGCCGGGGAGCCTGGCCCGGTTGGCTCACAGTTTCACTCAGGAGGCGATCTGGACGCCCGCCCGATTCGCGGCGACCGTCCGTGACTGGGACGACAGGCCGGAGGCCTTGGTGGGCGTCGTCGATCGGACCGTTGCGGCACTGGTTGAGGGCCACAATCGCATCGTCACCGAAATATCAGGCGGCCTGGATTCGGCGATTGTCGCCGCCAGCCTGGTGGCGAACGGTCGGGCCTCGAAGTCCAGATTCGTGAACTACTTTGACGACCAACCGGAAGGCGATGAGCGCGCCTTCGCCCGCGCGGCGGCTTACATGCTCGGCGTTGATCTCGAGGAGGTTCACAAGCCGGTTGCAGCCTTGACCCGACGGCAGTTTGATCCGCTCGGTCAAAGCGTTCGCCCAGCGCTCCACGGCATCGACATGGTCTATGACGCCGAGATGGCCGGCCGAGCGCGCAAGGTCCGCGCCACGGGGCTGCTCACGGGGCAAGGCGGTGACGCCGTCTTCTTCCAATCACCCGACCCCCTGGTCGTGGCGGACCGGTTCAAGCGCGAGGGCCTGAGAGGTTTGAAGCCGGGTTATGTGGCCTCCGTGGCGCGGTGGACCCGGCACTCCGTCTGGACCATCGCCAGACATAGCCTGTTTCCCAAGTCGCACCCGCCCGCCTCGACGCGACGCCATCGGTGGGTCGAAGGGGCGGAGGCGCTGCCGCCCGCGAAGGCGCGCCAGGTTCTGCAACTCGTCAACTGTCAAACCTTCTGGAGCGACTGCCTGCGCGCCCGCTCGGCGACCCTGCTGCATCCTCTGTTGACGCAGCCGGTCATGGAGCATTGTCTCGCCATCCCCACGGACTGTCTGACACGCGGCGCACGAGATCGCGGCCTGGCCAGGATTGCGTTTGTAGACCGGTTGCCGCCGTCGATCGTTGAGCGGCGTGACAAGGGCGATCTTAGCCGCTTCTATGCTTCGGTCGTGCGCCAGAGCGTGGATGTTGTGACCGACCTGCTCGTCGATGGACGGTTGGCGGAAAAGGGTTTGATCAGCGCAGACGACTTCGACAAGGCCCTCTCCGATGCCCATCTAATCTGGGATCCCGCGACCAATCGCTTCCTGATCCTCGGTGCGATCGAGGTTTGGGCGCGAAGCTGGGAGGGGCGTCTCGATCGGGTGCGACGGGCCAAGGTAGCGGTTGAGCCAGTCGAGAATGCGTAGGTGCAGGTCTCTAATGTTCGCAGGACTGGCGAATTCGTGGCTCTGCCCGAAGTAGGTGACGAGCTCCACTTCGCGATTGAGACGGTAGAGGGCGCCGAAGATCGAATCGAAGCGCGATCCGTCGAAGTCGCTTTGGAGAAGCAGGGTGGGCGTGTGGATCCGCTCCACCGCATAAAGCGGGCTGCGCTCGACGTAGCGGTTCGGATTCGTCCCCAGGGGCACGCCAAGGCCGCCCTGTCCGCCCTCCAGCCATCCGCTCTGGATGGCGACGCCCGCTTCTCCGCTCAATTGTGAATACAGGCGCGGCTCATAGGCTTCGCTGAGGTCGCCATAGCCGTTTGAGGCGATGATCGCCTTGAAGCCATCCGTCTGCGTCGCGGCGCGAAGGACGCCGTAGCCGCCGAAACTGTGGCCGATCAAGGCCGCGCGCGCGGCGTCGCAGCGGTCTGCCGCGCAGGCCAGCTGGACGATCGAGACGAGTTCAGGCCCAAGGTGATCGAGGTCCGAGGTGGGGGAGGCCTGCTGGGGCAAGCTGGGCATGAGCACGGCGTAGCCAGCTGCTGAAAGGATGGCCGGATTGATGTGCAGCTTGAGGGCGCCAGGCAGGAGTCGTCCGGGCGGCGTTGGGAAGGTCTGGCCGGGATAGGCGATAACGACCACCGGCGGAGGACTGGATGTCGGGACGGCGGGTAACAGTAACCAGCTGCGCAGCGGCTGCCCCTCCGAACCCGTGTGTTCTATGGGCACGACAGCGCCCCAGCTCCGGCGATCGAGTTCGTCATTGATAGAGGCCAGTTCGACCGCTCCGGTGTCAGTTCTTAGGCGGACCTGCGTCGCACCGCCCGCCGAACGGCGGCGGGTGACGACAAAGGTGGCGTCGGGGCTGGCCGCGACGACGGTCTCGTCGTCGTCGAGGGCGCCGATGCAGTGCGCCAGACCGCTGGCTCGTCGCAAACAGTCCTGCGCGTCCAGCAGGACAGACTGGCCGAGCCGCTCGGGCGCTGGATTTTGCGTGGCCCGCGCGCCGAGATCGCTCGCCGTCCCGGCATCGACAAGCCGTCCCTGAAGATCGACAGCAGAGGACTCTGTGCTGAGCGCCGTCAAACCTGTCGGCCGGGTGACGAAGGTTGCGCCGTCGAAGCGGACCAGGGCTTCGCCGTCATCGACCTGGGCAACGATCCGGCGTCGTCCGCGACGGTCGTTTGTCAGCCAGGCTTTCGAGCCGTCGGCCAGACGAACCTGAACGACGGGGCGACCGTCGTCCCAACTGGCCCGGGCGATGGGGATCGTCTGGCTATCGCCGTCGATCCACGGTGTGGTCGTGTCCAGATCGATCGCCTGTGCGGAGCCGCTGCGATCAAGCAGCCAGAACCGCCCGGCCTCGAAACGGCCCCCGGGCCGTCTCGCGAACGCGATCAGCCGGTCCGAGCGCGGCGACCAGGTCATCAGGTGGGATGTAAAATCCTGATCGGGCAAGGGCTCTACAGTCGACCCCGTTTCAAGGTCGGCCAGGAGGATCCGCCGAACCCGTTTCGGCGTTCCGGTGAAGAGCACCGTGTCCAGGCCGTACTGGATGTCCGCGCCGTCAAGCAGGGCCGCTGCCGTCCGTCCGTCCGGCGACAGCGAAACGTCGATGATGGCGCCTTCGACGAGGAGGGTCTCCCGCCCCGTTGTGAGATCGACCCGAAGGAGTTGAAGCGGCGTACCTTTGTCGCGGGTGTTGCGCGCCGGCCCACTCGAGATGGAAATTGACGATGGCGAATGTCCGGCCTCGGCCCGCCGCCAGAGTTCGGTCTGCTTCACGACCGACTGGGCGTAGACCCCGATGATATAGGGCAACACGCCATTTCGCCGGGCGACGACTAGGAGCTCGCTTTCCGAGCGCCAGACGACGGTTTCACCAAAGCGCGCCGGCTCCGGTGACAGGTCGAGCCACCGCACGGCGCCGGTGGCCAGCGTCATAACCCCAAGGCTCCAGCCGGTCTCAGAGAGCCGATAGACCACCATCTGCGCGCCGCTTGGCGAGAATGGCCCCGACACGAAGCCCTCCGAATGGCCTGGGTCCTCAAGGCTTTGACGAAGGACGCCGTCTGTCGCGGAGAAGACCTGCAGCCGGCTCAGAAGCGTCTCGGTGTAGAAGTCGTATTTGTAGGTGCTCGCCGTGTTCCACGGCGCTTGCCGCTCCAGAACAATCCAGCGACTGTCCGCCGAGATGCGAACATTGCCGATGCCTTCTTGTCCGACGAGGTCCTCAAGCGTGAAAGGCTGAGCGTCGCCGGATTGCGCCGAGGTTTGACAAAGGGACGGGCTTGCGGCGACCAGAAGGGTCGCCGCGGCCGCAAGGCCGAGGAACGGCTTCATCACCAGGCCCGCGTCAACTGGATGGAGATGAATCGGCCAAGAACATTGGTGTTTGCGGCGTCGTAGGCGACGCCCTCGGGAGCGTCGTAGAAGGGCGGATCGGTGTTGAGTAGGTTCTGCACGTTCACCGTCAACGTCGTCCCTTCGAGCGGTCCGCGCGTCGGCGCGTAGCGAAGCTGGACGTCCGCTGTCGTCCATGAGCCGATGGGGCGACCCGTGACGTCAGGGTAGCCCCCGACGTAGTTGGCCGCCGCCGAGGCGCCCCAGCCGCGACGGCTCCAACTCGCAGACGCGCGCGCCCGCAGGTCCACCGGCAAGTTGGGACTATTGATGCCGGACTGAACGGGCGCGGTCGGGGTCGCCTGCGTATCGAACCGGTCCAGATAGGTCAGGTTGGCGTCGAGGTCGAACGCATGGTCACCGATGTCGAAGGCGTAGCCGAGATTGGCGTCGATCCCTTCGAGCAGCACGCTGGACGTGTTCACAAACCGGGCGTCGACGATGGCGCCATAGGCCTCAGCGGGGAACAGATCGGCAAGCGCTGTCGTCGGCAGGTCCAGCAACGCCTGCATGTCGGCGCGGTCCTGCGCGTTGTTGATCGGATCGATGATACGAACGAAGGCGGACAGGGCGGGATTGGTGAGGGCGGTGGTCAGGGCCGTGAAGGCGGGCTGACCGATCTGGTTGTCGAAATCGATCCTGAACAAATTTAGCCCCACACGCAGGCCCGGAACGGCCGCTGGCCGATAGTCTCCGCCAAGCGTCCAGCTCTTGGCCTGTTCCGGTTCAAGGTCGGGATTGCCGCCGTACAAGATTTCGGCAAGCACCTGCTGCGATCCGCGCGGGAGGAACGTCGGGCTCTGGTCCGCCGTCTCGTTCAACTCGCGCAGCGCCGGCGCGCGAAAAGACTCGCCGTAGTTGGCGCGCAGCACCAGGTCGGAGTAGGGCTGCCACAGAACCCCGACCTTGGGGCTGGTCGTTTGACCGGCGTCGGAATAGTTCTCGAACCGTCCGGCGATCGATAGCTCAAGCCTCTCGAATCCAGCGCGGCGGTTTGCGGCAGTGAAGAAGGGGATGCGGACTTCCGCGAAGGCGGACGCCACCTCCCGGTCGAAAGCGACGGGGACGCCGACCGACGGCGCTACGCCTGATGTGAAGCTTGTGTCCTGACGTTCGAAGGTCTCGCGGCGGAAGGCGACGCCCGCGGCCAATTTGGCGTCCCCGGCAGGGAGGGTGAACAGGGACCCGTCCGCCAGGGCGTTGATGGATGAAACCGTCGTCTCCCCGACCCCGCGCGCCCAACCGGAGCCAATGAAGGCCAAGGCTGCCGGCGAGCTGTTCGAGCCATCGGCGAAGGGATTGAAGTATCCATCGCGCGGGGCGCTGTAGTTGGTCGCCGGATTATCGGCCATCGCGCCGAGCGCCTCGCGCAGGAAGGTGGAGTTCAGCTGATTGCTGCTCGAGTTTTCACCGTGTTCGCGCGCGTAGGCGGCATAAGTGTCCAGCCGCCAGCTTCCTGCCAGATCGATCTTGGCCCCGATCGAACCGCCCAGGCTTTCGGCGCGGCCTTCGATCCTTGGATTGCCGAGATCGCGGCCGAAATTATAGGCGATGATGTGTGATGTCGCGCCTGTCGGAGACACAAAATAGGGGTTCGCTGCGGTCACGGTGAAGGTCGTTGGAAACCCTTGAGACACCGCCTCGAACTCGCGCAGGCCATAGCGAACATCGGCGTTGACCGAGACGCGGTCGCCGAGGTCCTGATTGAGGACCAGATAGGCGCTGTGTCGGGTTTGCTCGGGCAGGACGTTCAGGCCTTCGCGGTGATTGTAGAGATTGCCCTGACCGGCGATGAAGTCGCTCGGGCTCAGGCCTTCGCCATTCTGCCCACTGGGGATGGCGTAGGTAGGGACATAGCCGCCGGCTGCGGCGTCGAAGACAACGATGTTGCCGGGGTTGCTGAAGATGCGACGCCGGTCGGAGCCTCCGAACCGCCGCAAGTCCGCGTCGTTCGCCCGGTCCCGCTCGGATGCCGCCAGGCGGCTGCGGTCATTGTATTCATAGGTGCCCAGGATCGAGCCTGACGACCAGCGGCTCCCGACGGTGTGGGCAATCTGGAGCTCGTCGCTCGCCCCATCCGAGGTGACGCCGTACCGGACCCGCGTCTCGGCGCCGTCATAGTCCTCACGAAGGATGATGTTGACCACGCCGCCCACGGCATCCGCTCCGTAAAGCGCTGACGCACCATCGAGCAGCACGTCGATGCGGGCCACGGCGCTGGTCGGTATTGTGGAGACATCGGCGAAGTCGCCCTTGTTTCCTGTGCCCGCCATTCGTCGCCCGTTGACCAGAACGAGAGTCGCATCGCTGCCCAAGCCGCGCAGATTGACGCCCGAGGCGTAAAAGCTGTTCGTACCCGTCCGGTCGCCGCCGTTGCTCATGGCGGCATCGTTACCGGTGCCGCCAAAGTTCTGGGGCAGGGCCGCAAGCGCTTGGGCGACCGTTCCATGTCCTTGCCGGTCGATATCGTCCCGGGTCACGGTGATGACCGGCGACGGGCCGTCAGCGACGCCGCGGATCAAACTGCCAGTAACGATCACTTCCGCGATCTCGACCGCCTCGTCCGTCGCCTCTGCACGGGCGGTGGGATCGAAGACGACAAGCGTGTTGGAGCTCGTCCGACGGGCCCTTAGTCCGGTGCCTTGCAGCAAGGCGGTGAGGGCTTGGTCCGTCCCAAGCGCGCCATTGACGCCGGGGGACTGGCGGCCTGCGACAAGGTCAGTGGAATAGAGAATTTGCTCTCCGCTCTGGGCCGCGAACAGGGGCAGTGCGGTTTGCAGCGGGCCGGCGGGAACGCGGAACTGCACGGCAGGGGATTGCGCCTGGGCGATGACAGGCGTCGCCGCCGCCAGCATCAATACGCCAAGCGCAGTGGAACAAGGACCGATACGCATAACACTCCCCCGAAATGGATACCCGCACAGACGCGGGTTGGGGAAGAGACGAAGGAGCGCGGTAAAACCCCTCAGCGCCCCGCCGCATTTTTCGCAGGAGCGTCGCGAATGACGATCTGACCAGTGGGTGTCCGCTCGGCGACGACGGGATAAAGCTCGACGAGCGCGGAGACGAACCCCTCGACATCGCCCGTGTTGAAGGCGCCGCTGACGGCGATGCGGGAGATGGCGGGCGCGTCGAGAACCACCTTGGTGCGACTGTAGCGGTTCACCTCTGCGACGGCGGTTTCGACGGTGTCGCCAGCGAAGATCAGTCGCCCCGCCGTCCAACTCGTTTCCGAGGCGACGTCCACGGTTCGGACGGCGGGACGAGGCGAGGTCGTGACGATCTGTTGGCCCGGCGTGAGAGACCACCCCTGAGAGACCGCAGAACGATCGCTTACATCGACCTTGCCCTCGACGAGGGTCACCTGAGCGCCGTCTCCCGAGCGACGCACGTCGAACCGGGTGCCGACGGCGGTGATGTCGGTGTCCCCGGCGCTGACGATGAACGGGCGCGCACCACCGCCCCGAACCTCAAAGAAGGCTTGACCGCTCGCCAGTTCCACGGCGCGCCGCCCGCGGGTCAGCTTCACGCGGATCCTGGAGGCGGTGTCCAGCGTCACCCGCGATCCGTCAGCCAGAACCACCACCCGGCGCTCCCCCAAATCCGTCTCGTAAGACTGAGGTCGGCTGGACCATAGGGCGACGCCGACCGCGAGCGCAGCGATCGTGGCGATCGCCCCCAAGGGAACGACACTTTTGGCCAACCGACTTTGGGATTGACGCGACGCGTCGGCTCGGGCGCGCGCACCCTGCGTCAAGACGGCGATGTCGGCGTCGCCTTTGAGGCTGCCCGCCGTCTCCCACATCGTTTCGATGCGGGCGTAGGCCTCGGCGTTCTTTGAGTCGCGGCGCCATTGGCTGAAGGCTGTGACGTCCGAGGCCGTCACACGCTTCTGATTGAGGGTCGCGAACCATGACGCGGCTTCACGACGTCTCGCGTCCAGGTCTTTATCGGCAGTCATCGTTCGTGCCTTAGACGTCCAGTTGCGCCATGCAGTGCTCAACAGCTTTCGCCATGCGCCGTTCGACGGTAGCCAAGCTGATCCCGTGAGCCAGAGCAATCTCCGGATATGTCATACCGTCAAACCGGCTCAAGACGAAGACGTCCCTGTAGAGAGGCGGCATCGTCTGGAGGACCTGCTTGAGGTAGAGGCGGTCGACAGGCGCGTCGGCCACCGCGTCCAAGCTCGGACCCGTACCCTGCAAGGCGCGCTCGCGGCGCACAAGACGGCGCCGCTCGTCGCGGACGAGATTGAGCGCGACCCGGAGAAGCAGCGCTTTCGGATGGCGGATGTCTTCGAGAAGGTACGGCGTGAGGCGAAGATAGGTTTCCTGCACCACGTCGTCGGCTTCATCGACGCCGATGCGTCCACGAAGCCGCTTGCCCAGCCATCCCGAATAGCGGCGGTAGAGCCCGTTGAGGCTCGCCGCGGCGCCCGGATTCAACTCCTTCACATCGCTCAACGCGACCTCCAGCCGGCTGTCAGACGGCGGGAATCCGAGAGCGCGACCGCGTTTCGTCCGGGCGCACGCAAAGGTGCGCCGCAGGCGATGGCGGACGGACGCCGCGCGTCAAGGCGCGGCCGTTAAGGTTGAGCTTCGCACAGGGGATTCCCGGCCCCTATCGACGCGGACGCCGACAACCGACAATGAATCAATCCGAGTCGCGGTGCAAGGCGGAGGGGTCGGGCGAGGAATCCTCTGCGAAGAGGCCCGCTACTTCAGGATGAAACGCCGCCTCCGCCATGGGCAGACCCCGGCTCAAGTTCCGCCCCTATATGGCGGCGCCCGACGTCTAACGATTTAGGGCCCCGTAGCCGGAAGGGCAAGCGATGCGTGGAGTGCGACGGAGGCGCGGCGCTGCTGGAGCTCGCTCAGACGTTTCCGCAAGTTTGTTGCGGACTCTCCGCAAATCGACGGCGTTGTTCAGCTTCGCGGACCGCGCCAACGTGCGCCTCTAAAGGCGAGTGATCTCATGACACCACACCGTCAGACAGACGTCGGAACGCAGAGCCTCGCCTTGAGCCCGCGAGAACTCGAATGCCTCATCTGGGTTTGCCGCGGCAAAAGTTCGGGCGACATCGGCAGCATCCTCGGACTGTCCCCCCGCACGGTCGATAGCTATTTGGAAAAGGTCGCTGCGAAGCTCCGGGTCCGGACGAGAATCGAGGCTGTCGCGGTTGCGGTCCGGGCCGGCTTGATTGAGCCAGACTAATGGCGGCCCCACACGCGGCGCGCGATATTTGATCGAGAATCGGGTCATGATCGATCATCTGAACCGTGATCAATTCATCCATGCCCGGAGACGTCGTTCAAGCTTTCGCCAGGGAGATCGCGTTTCGCGACGTCCGACGGCTTGAGTCTCTTGTCGCAGACGATATCGACGCCCGGTTCGACGTCGCTGGCGTCCTCGTCGGCAAAGCCGCGCTGCTCGGGTTCTGGCGGCGGCTGTTTCAAGCCTATTCGCTCGTCGAGCTCCATATCCTCAAATGCGTCGTGGAGGAGGATCTGGTCATCGCCGACAGCGCCTACTTCCTGGCCGCCCGCCGGGGCGGTCTGGTGGACGTGCGCGCGATCAGCATCTTCGAGGTCGACCAGGGCGTCATCACCCACTGGCGGGATCATGCCGATCTGGCGGAGGTGCCCAAGGCGGAAACGGACCTCTGGCGCCGCTTGGGCGGAGCGCGATGGTAGCCGCATTCAGACCGTCGGCAGGGTGGAGGGGGCGGGCCGGGAACTTCTGTGTGAAGCTCGACGTCTTCACCCGCGATCGCTGCCGACGCATTGCGTCCCCTGGCTCCAGATCGAAGGCTATCCGGACGAGGCCCGCCGTCCGACATCCTACGCAAGTGACACGGAAAGCCAAGCCCGCCTTGGGCCGGGATTATGGGCGGATAGCGGGGGCGCTCATTCGAAGCCAAGGGTCAAGGCGACCCGTGAGCGTGTCGGGCGGCCAGGACCGATTCCGAGTATGACGTCTCGCCAGGCAGGCGCGCCTTTGGCCCGCGCAGCGCATTCAGCATCACCAGCAGGGAACTGGCGGTCATGGCGACTGCGGCGCCTAGCGGCGACAGCAGGCCCAGGGCCGCCAGGGGCAGGACGATGATGTTGTAGGCGAGGGCGCTCTGCAGGGCGGAGGCGACGTCTTGGGCCGACATTTCTCCGATCAGTCGGCTGCCCGGCGCCTCGGTGGCCGAGGGCGACAGGAAGATCATTGTCGGCGGCCCGACCACCCCGTGCCGCTCAAGAAGCGCGCGCGCCTCGGGCGTGCTGCGCGTGACGTCGACCTTGATGAGGTCGGTGTTCGAAAGGCCGGCGATGACGGCGGGGTCCTCGAACACCGTCCGCTCGATCACCTTGCAGCTGACGCACCAGTCAGCGGTGAAATAGACCAGGGCGGGACGTTCGCGCGCGCCGGCATCGGCGACGGCCCGGTCCAGCGCCGCCTGATCCAGCACGACCGCCGCGGTTTCGACCGGCGCGGCGGCTGCGACTCCGGCGGGACGCGCCAGGGGCTCAAGCGGACGCCAAGGGTCGTCCGCCCCGAGGCTGAGGCCGACCAGCAGCAACAGGCCCCAGGTCGCGGCCGCCAGGCCGGCGACACGGGCGACGCCGTTTCTCAGGTTCGGGCTGAGCGGCTGGAACAGGCCGAGAGCCGCCGCCAGACCGAGCGCCAGCGCCGCGCCGAGAGCGAGCGTCGCCGTCGGCGGCAGGATGCGGCTGGCCAGCCACCAGGCCATGCCCAGGAAGATGAAGCCGAACAGCATCTTCACCCGGTCCATC
>NZ_JAUSOE010000121.1 GCF_030656255.1 Brevundimonas sp.
AGGCCCAGGATTCTGAGCGTCGTCAGCGCGAGTTCAGCGAGCGCACCGGCCTGTTCCAGGAAGCCCTGGACGTGGACGAGGTCATCGCCCAGCTGCTGGTCACCGAAGGCTTCGCCACGGTCGAAGACCTGGCCTATGTCGACCCCTATGAAGTCTCCGAGATCGAAGGCTTCGACGAGGAGACCGCCGAGGAGCTGCAGGCCCGCGCCCGCGACTTCCTGGACCGCAAGGCCGCCGAGCTGGACGCCAAGCGCGTCGAACTGGGCGTCGAGGACGGCGTGCTGCAGGTGCCGGGCGTGACCCTGGCCATGGCCGTCGCCCTGGGTCAGGGCGGGGTCAAGACCGTCGAGGACCTGGCCGACCTGGCCACCGACGAGATCCGCGGCGGCTACGAAGTGAAGAACGGCGAACGGGTGAAGGTCCCGGGCGTGCTGGAAAGCTTCAACCTGGCCCAGGAAGACGCCGAAATGCTGATCCTGCAGGCCCGTGTGGCCGCCGGCTGGATCGACGCTTCGGAACTGCCGCAGCCCGCGCCGGAAGAGGCCGAGGAAGACTTCGCCGACGGCGAATACGACCCCGACCAGGTGTTCGGCGACGCGCCCGCTGAAACCGAAGCCGACGCCGACGGTTCAGAAAACGCTTCCGACGATACGGAGGTCCTCGCCGAGGACGACTCCGAACCGTCGAACGCGTGATGGGAGCGTCGGGAAGAATTTGGGCCGCATATGAGCTTGCGCGACGCAACGATTGATCGGGAACGCCGGGACCTCGTCTCTCACGAGGTCATGGACGAATCTCGCCTGATCCGTTTCGTCGCCGGGCCCGATGGCCAGGTGGTTCCCGACCTGGGCAGGAAACTGCCCGGACGCGGCCTGTGGGTCGAAGCCAGCCGCGCCTCGGTCGAGGCCGCGGTCAAGAAGAACGGCTTCACCCGCTCCGCGAAAACCAAGCTGACCGCCCCGGCCGATCTGGCCGATATCGTCGAACGGCTGCTGATGAAGCGCTGCCTCGACCAGCTGGGTCTTGCCCGGCGTGAAGGTGTGCTTATCTCTGGCTTCGAGAAAACCGCTGCGACCCTGCGCTCCGGCAAGGCCGCCTGGGTGGTGGAAGCCGCCGACGGCTCGGCTGACGGACGTGGCAAAATCCTCGCCCTGGCTCGACATCAGACTGCAAAAGTCTGCGGCGCATTCACTGTGGACGATATGAGTTTGGCCCTTGGGCTGGAAAATGCGATACACGCAGTCCTGCTTGCGGGCGGACGGGCTGATCGGTGGACCATAGAGGTCGAACGACTGGCTGGATTTCGGCCGCTTCGCCCCGCTCACTGGGATATTCCCAGAGACGGGGACGGATCGGCGGGAGCAGCCCCTTCAGGGGCGAGCTGAGGATTTTGGCGGCCGAGGGCCTGTCTCCAAGGGCGGAGACGGGCTCACGGTCGTTCATGTGCATTGAGACGACGGCGGGATTTTCCGCCCCTATTAAAGCGACCGTATGAGCGACGAAAACGACAAGACCAACCAAGGCCAGGGTTCGGGCCAAGGTGCGAGCCAGGGCAATCCGGGCGGTACGCCGTCCCAGACGGGGCCGCGCGCTCCGCTGAGCCTGAAGCCGCGCGTTGTGGGATCGGTCCCGACCGGAACCGTGAAGCAGAGCTTCAGCCACGGGCGGTCCAAGACGGTGGTGGTCGAGACCAAGCGCCGACCCGGCGCCGGCGGGCCGCAACGCCCGCAAGGTTTCGACGTGGCGCGTCCGCAGCAATGGTCGTCGCAGAACCGTCCGCAGGGTCAGCGCGCGTCGCAACCGGCCGGCGGCGCACTGTCGCCTGAAGAGCAGGAAGCGCGTCGTCGCGCCATCGCCATGGCTACCCAGGCCAACGCCGCCAAGGCCGACGCCGCCGCCGCCGCCAAGGCCGCCGCTGAAGCCGCTGCGCGCGAACAGGCCGCCGCCACCGAACGCGCCGCCCAGGCCGCTGCGGCTCACGCCGCCGCCGCTCAGGCCGCCGCCGAG
>NZ_JAUSOE010000129.1 GCF_030656255.1 Brevundimonas sp.
CGTAGTTGACGTCGCCGCGCAGGTGTTTCGAACTCATGACGTCATAGGCGCCGCCATAGGCCTTGCGCGTGATCAGGGTCAGTTTCGGCACAGTCGCCTCGGCATAGGCGAACAGCAGCTTGGCCCCGTGTTTGATCAAAGCGCCGTACTCCTGCTTGGTCCCCGGCATGAAGCCCGGCACGTCCACCAGGGTCACCAGCGCAATGTCGAAGGCGTCGCAGAAGCGCACGAAGCGCGCGGCCTTGCGGCTTGAATCGATGTCCAGCACCCCCGCCAGCACCTGGGGCTGGTTGGCGACGATCCCGACCGTCTGGCCGTCCAGCCGGCCGAAGCCGCAGATGATGTTCTTGGCGAAATCGGCCCCGATCTCGAAGAAGTCGGCCTCGTCGACCACCTTCAGGATCAGCTCCTTCATGTCATAGGGCTGGTTCGGATTGGCCGGGATCAGGGTGTCCAGCGACGGCTCGTCCCGCTCGGGCTCGTCATAGCTCTCGCGCACCGGCGGCTTTTCGCGGTTCGACAGCGGCAAAAAGCCGATCAGGCGGCGCACCTCCGACAGGGCCTCCAGATCATTCTCGAACGCCCCGTCCGCCACGCCCGACTTACCGGCATGGACCCGCGCCCCGCCCAGGTCCTCATGGCTGACCACCTCGTTGGTGACGGTCTTCACCACGTCGGGGCCGGTCACGTACATATAGCTCGTGTCCTTCACCATGAAGATGAAGTCGGTGATGGCCGGCGAATAGACGTCGCCCCCCGCGCACGGCCCCATGATCACGCTGATCTGGGGAATGACGCCGCTGGCCAGGGTGTTCTGCAGGAAGATGTCGGCGTAACCGGCCAGGCTCTCCACCCCCTCCTGGATCCGCGCCCCGCCGGCGTCGAACAGGCCGATGATCGGCGCGCCGGTGGTCAGGGCCATCTTCTGCAGCTTGACGATCTTGGCCGCATGGGCGCCCGACAGCGACCCGCCGAACACAGTGAAGTCCTTGGAGAAGACATAGACCAGCCGCCCGCCGATGGTCCCCCGCCCCGTCACCACCCCGTCGCCGGGGATGCGTTGCGTCTCCATGCCGAAGTCGTGGCTGCGGTGTTCCACGAACATGTCGGTCTCCTCGAAGGAGCCCTCGTCCAGCAGAACGTCGATGCGTTCGCGCGCCGTCAGCTTGCCCTTGGCGTGCTGTGCGGCGATACGCTTTTCCCCACCGCCCAGTTTGGCGGCGGCGCGACGACGCTCCAGTTCTTCAAGGATGGCTTGAGTCATGATCGGTTTCGGCCTCTTGTTCGAACGGCAAGGAGTGGCGGCTTCATCGCAATTTGGCAAACGCAACTTTGCAAAAGGTGCGGAACTGCGCGGACTTGCAAAGGCGGCGACGATGAACTGCAAACTTGCGAATGGCTGAGAAGCTTTTCCTGGGCGCCAAGCTGCGCAAGCTGCGCGAGGCGCGCGGCTGGACGCTGGAGGCCTGCGCCGAACGTCTGGGCCTGTCGCCGTCGTATCTGTCGCAGATCGAGACCAATCAGCGCCCGGCCACCGCCCGCGTCCTGATCGCCCTGACCCGCGCCTTCCATATCGACGCCAGCCTGTTCGATCTCGAGGGCGACGCCCGCCTGATCGCCGACCTGCGCGAGGCCACCACCGACATCGCCGGCCCGGTCAGCGGCGGGGCCGAGCCCCCGACGGCGGCCGAGCTGAAACAGGCCGTCGCCAACACCCCGCGCCTAGCCCACCAGTTCCTGGCCCTGCACCAGGCCTTCCGCCAGCTGGACGAGCGGGTGAAGGCGCTGGACGACACCCTGGGCCGCGACGAACTGGGCGCCCGCGTCGCCCTGCTGCCCTATGAGGAGGTCCGCGACTTCTTCCACTACCGCGACAACTACGTCGACAGCCTGGACACGGCGGCCGAGGCCCTGGCGGCCGAAATCCCGCAGGACGGCCCGATCGAACGGGCGCTGGAGACCCTGCTGGCCGACCGGCACGGGGTCCGCACCGTCTATGTCGCCGGCCAGGAAGCGTTGCGCCGCTACGACCCCGCCAGCCGGATCCTGAGCCTGGACGCCTGGCTGCCCGGCGCGACCCGGTCCTTCCAGCTGGCCCACCAGTTGGCCCTGCTGTCCTTCCGCGACCGGATCGAGACCGAGCTGGATCAGGCCGCCTTCCGCACCCAGGCCGCGCGCGACGTGGCCCGCGTCGGCCTGGCCAACTACGCCGCCGGTGCGCTTCTGTTGCCCTATCGCGCCTTCCTGGAGGCGGCGCGGGCGGAGAAGCACGACATCGACCGCCTGCGCACCCGGTTCCAGGTCAGTTTCGAGCAAGTCTGCCACCGGCTCTCGACCCTACAACGGCCCGGCTGGCGCGGCGTGCCCTTCTATTTCGCCCGCGTCGACATGGCCGGCAACATCACCAAACGGCACAGCGCGACGCGCTTCCAGTTCGCCCGCTTCGGCGGCGCCTGCCCCCTGTGGAACGTGCACGAGGCCTTCGCCACGCCCGACCGGATCGGGGTCCAGTTGGCTGAGATGCCCGACGGCTCACGCTACATCTCCATCGCCCGCTCCGTGTCCAAGCCCAGCGGCTCCTACCTCGCCAACGACCGCCGCTACGCCCTGTCCCTGGGCTGCGAGGTCGAGCACGCCGGATCCCTGGTCTATGCCGCCGGCCTGGACCTGAACGGCCCCGCCGCCCGGATCGGCGTCAGCTGCCGCATCTGCGAGCGCACCGACTGCACCCAGCGCGCCTTCCCGCCCCTGGACCGCCCCCTTCACGTCCCCGAGAACGAGCGCGGCGTCGTGCCCTATGTGCTGGATGGCCCGCGCCCGGACCGCTATTGATCGGGGCATGACCTCACACGCCCCCATCGGCGTCGCCGTCGTCGGCTACGGCCTGGCGGGCCAGACCTTCCACGCGCCCCTGATCGCCGCGACCCCCGGCCTGACCCTGACCGCCGTCGTCTCATCGCGCCCTGAAGCCTTCCACGCCGACCTGCCGCACGTCGATGTCCTGCCCGATCTGGACGCCGCCCTGGCCCGCGACGACATCGGCCTGATCGTCGTCGCCACCCCCGACGCCCTGCACGCCGAACAGTCCATCGCCGCGCTTCAGGCCGGCAAGTCGGCGGTGGTGGACAAGCCCTTCGCGGCCACCCTAGCGGACGCCCAAGCCGTCGCCGCCGTCGCGGCCGATGCGCCCGGCGTGTTCAGCGTCTTCCAGAACCGCCGCTGGGACGCCGACTTCCTGACCCTGCGCCGCCTGATCGCCGAGGGTGAACTGGGCGACGTCGCCGTGTTCGAAAGCCACTACGACCGCTTCCGCCCGACCGTGACCGACCGCTGGAAGGACCAGCGCGACGGCGGCGTCTGGGCCGACCTGGGCCCGCACCTGATCGACCAGGCGGTCCAGCTGTTCGGCCCGCCCCTCGCCGTCTACGCCGACCTCCAGGCCCAGCGCGTCGGCGCCACCGCCATCGACTACGCCCACGTCCTGCTGCGCTACGACCGGCTGCGCGTCATCCTGAACATGAGCCACCTCGCCGCCGACGCCGGCCTCCGCTACGTCGTCCACGGCACAGGCGGCAGCTTCATCAAACACGGCCTCGACGCCCAGGAGAGCCAGTCCAAGGCCGGCCTACGCCCCGGCTGCCCCGACTGGGGCCTCGACCCCTCGCCCGGCGTCCTGACCCAACAGATCGACGGCCAAACCCTCCGCACCACCCCCACGCCCGAACGCGGCGACTACCCCGCCTTCTACGCCGCCGTCCGCGACGCCATCCGCGGCGAAGGCCCGCCCCCCGTCCCCGCCGACCAGGCCCTGACCGTCATGCGCATCCTCGACGCGGGATTGCGCAGCGCCGCCGAGGGCCGCGAGGTCTCGCTCTAGCCTTCACCTCCCCGCGCGCGAAGGCGCGTGGGGAGGACCGGTCGCGCTTGCGACCAGGCGGGGGCGACTCCGACGGTGATGATGACCACGCCGGCTTCACACACCGTCTCGCCCCCACCTGGCGTTCGCTGACGCTCCCGCCTGTCCTCCCCGTCGGCCTTCGCCGACGGGGAGGTGAGAGAGCCCCCCACCCTACCGCGAGTTCATCCATCCGCCTCATTCCCGCCCCAATCCGCTACGCATGTAGCGCTACAAATGTAGCGTCAACAGTCCCGGGAACAGCCTCATGATCGAATCCCTGCCCCGCCGCGAACGCGAGGTCTTCGAGACCCTGTGTCGGCTCGAGAAGGGCGCCGCCGCCGCCGTCCGCAACGCCCTGTCCGACCCGATCAGCGACTCGGCCGTCCGCACCCTGCTGTCGCGGCTCGAGACCAAGGGTCTGATCGAACGCGCCCCCGGCCCCGACGGCTATGTCTACAGCCCCGTCCAGCGCACCGAGGCCGTCGCCGCCGGCGCCCTGCAACGGATGATCGACACCTTCTTCGCCGGCTCGGCCGCCAGCGCCGCCACCGCCCTGCTGGGCCTAGGCCAGAAGCTGACGCCGCAAGAGGCCGCCGCCCTCGAACGCATGATCGACGAATCCGTGGAGCGCGAGTCGTGACCTGGGCCCTTCTCCTTTCGCTGCTGGTCAAGTCCAGCCTGATCGCCGGCGCCGGCCTGGCCTGTTCGCGCCTGCTGGCCCAGCGGCCGGTCGACCGGGTCGACATCCTGCGCGGCGTGACCTGTCTGCTGCTGGCCCTGCCGGTGATCATGGCGGTTCTGCCGTCGCTGAAACTGGCGCTGCTGCCCGCCGCAGAACCCCTCGTCTCGCCCCAAACTCTGCCCCTGTGGCAGGGCGAGGTCGGCCCCGTCGCCGGGGTCGAG
This sequence comes from Brevundimonas sp., assembly GCF_030656255.1. Classification (GTDB taxonomy): domain Bacteria; phylum Pseudomonadota; class Alphaproteobacteria; order Caulobacterales; family Caulobacteraceae; genus Brevundimonas. The sequence continues at coordinate 4,802 of NZ_JAUSOE010000129.1, forward strand.
ATCTCCGGCGCCCTGCCCTGGCCCACGCCCGCCCTCATCGTCGGCCTGATCTGGCTGGCCGGCGTCGCCGCTGTCGCCGGACGGCTGGTGCTGGGCCTGAACACCCTGGATCGCTGGACCCAGGAAGGCCGCCCGGTCAAATGCCCCGCCTGGCGGACCGCGCTGGACACCCAGACCACCGGCCAACCGCCGCGTCTGATCGCCAACGACCGCCTGTCGGGTCCGCTCAGTTGGGGCGCCGCGCCCGGCGTCATCCTGGTCGATCCGACCAGTCTCGCCGAACGCCAGGCCGCCCCCGCCATCCTCGCGCACGAACTGGCCCATCTGCGGCGCAAGGACTGGGTCTTCCTGGTCCTGTCGCGGCTCAGCCTGGCCCTATTCTGGTTCAATCCCCTGGTCTGGGCCCTGCACCTCGACCTGGTCGCCCGTTCGGAAGAAGCCGCCGACGCCGACGCCCTGACCACCGTGGACCGTCAGGTCTACGCCCGCGCCCTGGTCCGCCTGGCCGCCCATCCCGTCCCCCGCTCCATCCCTTGCGCCGCCAGCCCCATGGCCGCCGACGCCCGCACCCTGAAGACAAGGATCGCCTGCATCATGTCGAACACGCCGTCCCGCCGCCGCCCGCTGACCGTCGCCCTGACCGTCGCCGCCCTCGCCGCCGTCGCCACGCCCCTGGCCGCCCTGGAACTGAGCCGTCAGGACTGGGCCAGCCCGCCCCCGCCGCCTGAAGCGCCTGAGCCCCCGCCTGCCCCGCCGGAACCGCCCACGCCCCCGTCGATGGTCGTCGCGCCCCCGCCTGCTCCTCCTGCTCCGCCTGCGCCTCCCGCTCCGCCTGCGCCGCCTGTCTTCAGCTCAAGCTACACCTACACCTACAGGGGCGCCCCCTCCCCCGAAGCGGAACGCGCCGCGGCCGACGCCCGCGCCCAAGCCGATCAGGCCCGCGCCCGCGCTGACGAAGCCCGTCGCGGCGCCGACCAAGCCCGAACCCGGGCCGACGAAAGCCGCGCCCGGGCGGAAATCGCCCGCCTCGCCGGCGCCCAGGCGCGCGCCAACGCCGCCCAGGCCCGCGTCGAAGGCGAAAAGGCGCGGCGCATGGGCGAACAGGCCCGGCTTCAGGCCGCCGGCGCCCGCGTGGACGCGCGCCGCCAGATGGCCCAGGGCGCCGAACAGATGCGCAAGGGCGCGCAGGACCTGCGAGCGGAAGCCGTGCGCCTTCGTGATCCCGCCTACCGCGCCCGCCAGATCGCCGAGAACCGCGCGCGCGGCAACCGCGTCACCGACGCCGAACTGGTCGCCCTCTCCGCCAGCCTGCCCGCCGACGCCGACCGAATGGAACGCGACGCGGACCGCATGGCGCGCGACGCGCGCCGTCAGGATTGATCCGGACACGACCCTATCGCGAGCTTTCACGACCTATGATTGACTTCGCTGCCCAGATGCGACACTTTAAGGTTGCACACAGGGAGCAAACACAATGTCAGTCATCGTCACGCTTCACATCTTCTCTGGTCGTCCGGACCCCGTTTGGGAATTGGCGGAAGATCAGGTGCTTCAACTCACCGAACGGCTCCGATCCACGCAGGAGCGGTCACTTCTTCGTCCCCCCGGCATCGCCGGCGCGCTGGGCTATCGGGGCTTCAGCATCGCCAGTACGGGCGAGAAGGCGCTGGATTCGCACATCTTCGTCCACCAGGGTCTGGCCGAGATCGGCGGCCTCAATATTTCGCTCAACCTCGGATCGCCGGAAACCGAACAGTTTCTGCTCGAAACCGGCCGGGCGACGCTTCCCGACGATCTGTATGCCTATGTCTCGGAGGAAATCGGCGGCGAGGGTTTTAAGGCGGAGGCGGCGCCCACGATTTTCGCCGCGCCGCCCTATGATCCGGGCAAGTGGAACAATAACGCCTACATCATGGCGAACAACAACTGCTACAACTACGCCAACGACAAGATCACCAACAGTTTCGCCCAGCCCGGGCGCGGGTCCGGCCAGATGTACACGGCGTTCAGCTGCGACAACGTCGGCGCCGCCTCGCAGCGCGACGGCCAGATCCTGATCCCCAATCCCAACATCACCCCGGCGGAGGGTCAGATCATCTGCCTGGTCATCTGGCCTGGACGTGACTTCCATTGGTACCGAAGGGACAGCAACGGCCTGTGGTCTCACAAACCCGGCAGCACGCCGGCCAAGAATACGGACAACTCCGGAAATCTGATCCAGAGCCCGGCCACCTGCAATCGCGGCCCGTACGTGGATCTTTGCAGCTACTTCAACAGCATTCCCGCCCAGACGCGCATCTGGTGAAGACGGCCTGTCGCCTGGGCGGCTCGGGTCTTCTGCCCGTGACGTCCAGGCCTCAGCCTGTCACCCCGTTGACCGGCGCCAAGTCGTCCGGTTGCGCCATCATAACGGGATGATCTTCAAGATCTGGTGCGGGCGGCCGGGGTCGAACCGGCAAGGACTTTCGTCCGGCAGATTTTAAGTCTGCTGCGTCTACCAGTTTCGCCACGCCCGCGAGCCGGTCCGGCTCTATAGCCAGAACCGGACCGTGTGGCCAAGCGACCTAGTGTGCGGCCGGCGTCGCTGTCGTCGTCGCCGGTTGCATGGCGCGGAAATCGACGTCTGAATCGGCGATCAACCACAGCAAGCCTGCCCAGGCGGCGACATTCTGGTCCAACTGGGCCGGATCGATCTTGTCCAGGGTGTCGTTGGCGGTGTGGTGCAGGTCGAAATAGCGAGTCCCGTCCTGCGCCAGACCGAAGAAGGGCACGCCCAGCGGCCCCATGGGGCCGACATCGACCCCGCCGTCGGTCTCGACTTCATTCGAGGCCAGGACGCCGATCGGATAGAGGACGCGGGTCGCCGCCTTCTGGAAGTCCGAGCCCTGGGCGCCGGCCGGCAGGCGCAACGCATAGACCCGGTCCGCGCCGAAGTCGCTTTCGCCGGCGATGATGTGGCTCTCCAGGGCGGCGCCTTGGTTGCGGGCGTAGACGCCGCCGCCGTTGCCGGTCTGGGGCGTGGGCTGGGCCACTTCCTCGGAGCCGTAGAAGATCACGCGCAGGGTGCGCGCGGGGCGTCGACCGCTGTCGGCGATGGCCTTGGCCGCCGCAACCGTGATGGCGCCGCCCGCGCCGTCGTCGATGGCGCCGGTGCCAAGATCCCAACTGTCCATGTGCGAACCCAGCACGATGATCTCATCCGGCCGGGTGGCGCCGGGCAGGTCGCCGATGACGTTCTGGCTGTGGGTCTCATAGGTGCGGGCGGTCGAGGTCAGGTGCATCCGCACCGGCTCCCCCAGGGCGATCAAGCGGCTGACCTGGTCGGCGTCCGGCGCGGACAGGGCGAAGGACGGAAGGGTCGGCTTGCCGTCCACATAGCGGGTGGTGCCGGTGTGGGGCATCCGGTCCTCGTCCGAGCCGACCGAGCGCATGATGAAGGCCGCCGCCCCCTTGGCCGCCGCCACGCCCGGACCGGCGCCGCGCACCCGCGTCTGGGGACCATAGCCCGAGCCGTCCTGCATGGCGTGCATCTGGCCCAGATCGACATAGACGATCTTGCCGCGAACGGCGGCAGCGTCGGCCACCTGCAGGTCTTCCAGGCTGGAGAATCGCACCACGTCCGCCTCGACCCCGCCGCGCGGGGTGGCCGGCGAATGGCCTAGAGCCGCGGCGACCAGGGACTGGGCGTTCCTGCCGACGATGGCGGCCGAACCTTCGCCCCGCTCCCAACCGACCAGGGGGAATTCTTCTATGCGGACGTTCTGGAAGCCGTGGGCGCGCAGATAGTCGGCGGCCCAGGCGGCGGCGTCCTGTTCCGACTTCGATCCCGCCGGCCGCGCGCCGAAGCGGGTAGTCAGCTGGGTGACGTAATCCAGGGCGATGTTCGACTTCAGCGCCGCATCACGAACGGCGATGGCGCGCTGCACCGTGGCCGCATCCTGGGCCTCGGCCACAGGAGCAGCGGCGACGACAAGACCGAGCGCGAGCGCGCTGACGGTCAGCAGACGGAAGGACATCGGCAGGCTCCAGACTCGGGGAAGAGCCGCAGCCTAGAAAGACTTAGCCGTTCTGGAAATAGGGTTCGACCACGCCCTGCAGTTTGACGGTCAGGGCCTTGCCCTTGCGGTCCACCCGATTGCCCAGCGCCAGCCGCACCCAGCCCTCGGAGACGCAGTATTCCTCGACGTTGGTCTTTTCCTCGCCCTTGAAGCGAATGCCGACGCCGCGTTGCAGCACGTCCGCGTCATGGAACGGGCTGGACGGATCGACGGAGAGGCGGTCGGGGGGCGTGTCGGACATGATCGTTCGGCGGCTCGGATATCGGGAAGGCGCGGTGATAGCCGCGCCCGGCCCTCATGCCAACCGAAACCAGCTGATCAGCTCATGGAGTGGTGAACGGCGGCGGCGGCCCAGATCAGTCCGGCAGCAGGCAGGCCGAGGATCAACACCCGTCGCAGACGGTGAGCGATATACAGAACCTCGCCCATCATGGCGGACACCCTCGATATGATCGTCGCCCTCTATCGGAGCGCGAGGGATATGATCCGCCAGAATGGTTATCGTCAGGAGATCGCCAGGCTACGCATGAATGCGGATGCGCCTATTGCACCGTCTGGCGGGGCTGGGCGTCTGCAGCGGCGGCCGGCTTGTAGGGCTGGGGGCCGGCGGCGGCGGGGGCGGCCG
>NZ_JAUSOE010000133.1 GCF_030656255.1 Brevundimonas sp.
CCGATCCAGGCGAGGTAAAATCCGACCAGCTGCCACATGGCGTCCAGGCCCAGACAGCCCGGCATGACGGGATCGCCGATGAAATGACACTGGAAGAACCAGAGGTCGGGATGGATATCCAGCTCAGCCTCAACGTAGCCCTTGCCGTGTGCGCCGCCATCGTCGTTGATCTGGGTGATCCGGTCGAACATCAGCATCGGCGGGGCGGGCAGTTGCGCATTGCCGGGACCGAACAGTTCGCCGCGCCCGGAGGCGAGCAGGGCCTCGTGATCGAAGGACGAGGGATATTGGGACTGGGTCAAGGCGGTTCCGTTACGTCTGCTGTTGCTGGCGGGTTACACGACCGCGCGACTTCGCTCAACACCAAGGGTTAGTGTGGTCAGTCCCGACCGGTGCCGGCGGGGCGGTTGGCGTTGCACAAGGCCCTCTGCTGAGTGCCGAACACCGCCCGTTCCTGGACCCAGCCGCGCAGGCGGCGCGCCCGCACCTGACACCAGCCGTCCTCGCATTCGTCCAGCGTCACCAGCGAGCGGGGCGACAGGCGCGCCCGCACGGCCGAGGCCTGGGACTTGCCGGCGTGGATCATCACTTCTTCGGGCGAGGTGTTGAAGACGGACCGGCGGCCCGACGACACCGTGCGGTGAATCCAGGCCACGGCCCCGTCCGGATCGCAGATCTTGCGCCATTCGGTCGTCTCGGCGATCACCTGCACCGGCAGGCCGGCGGCGCGGTATTCCCACAGGATCGGATAGTCCAGCCCCGGTCCCTGGCGCGCGCGGACGTGCGACGACTTCAGCGAGATCCAGCGCGGCACCTCCAGCCCCGTCGGCGTGGGGCGGCCGTCGGGCATGGTCGCGCCCGCGCCGGCCATGAGGCCCACGCCCAGAATGGCCAGGGCGAGGGCGCTGCGGCGTCGCAGGCTTTGGAAGATGGCGGCGGCTTTGCTAGACACTGGATGGAACGACCCGTCGCGCGGGCTTTCGATCCTGAAATCGCCGCCCGCTAACCAAGGCCCGCAATGTCCGTCCGCAAGCTTAAGGTCGTATTAACCAGACGCCTGCCCGACGCGGTCGAAACGCGGATGCGCGAGCTTTTCGACGCCGAGCTGAACCTGAAGGACCAGCCGATGGACCGGGCGGCGCTTGAGGCTGCGGTTCAGCGGGCCGAGGTCCTGGTCCCCACCATCACCGACGTCATCGACGCAGACCTGATCAATGGCGCCGGCGAGCAGCTGAAGATGATCGCCAACTTCGGCGCCGGGGTGGACCATATCGATATCGACGCGGCCGTGGCGCGCGGCATCATCGTCACCAACACCCCCGGCGTCCTGACCGAGGACACGGCCGACCTGGCCATGAGCCTGATCCTGGCCGTCAGCCGCCGCATCGTCGAGGGCGCCCAGGTGGTGGCCGAAGGGCGGTTCGAGGGCTGGACCCCGACCTGGATGTGCGGCCGCAAGCTGTGGGGCAAGCGGCTGGGCATCGTCGGCATGGGCCGGATCGGCCAGGCCCTGGCCCGCCGCGCCAAGGCCTTCGGGCTGCAGGTCCATTATCATAACAGGAAACCCGTCTCGGCCCTGATCGAGGAAGAACTGGGCGCGACCTATTGGGACGATCTGGACCAGATGCTGGCGCGGATGGACGTGGTCTCGCTGAACTGTCCGGCGACCAAGGACACCCATCACCTGCTGTCGGCGGAACGGCTGGCGAAACTTCAGCCCCACGCCATCCTGATCAACACGGCGCGCGGCGATCTGATCGACGAAGCGGCCCTGTCTCAGGCCGTGGCGACCCGGTCCCTGTCCGGCGTCGGCCTGGACGTGTTCGAGAACGAGCCGGCCATTCACCCCGGCCTGCTCGGCCAGCCCAATGTCGTGCTTCTGCCGCATCTCGGCTCGGCGACGCTGGAGGCGCGCCAGGACATGGGCGACCGGGTCATCGCCAATGTCATGACCTACCAGAACGGCCACCGCCCGCCGGACCGGGTCATTCCAGCCATGCTTTAGCCCGCGTCCAGCAGCCGCTCGGCCGCCTCCGGGTATTTCTGCGCCAGCCGCGCGGCCCAGTCGGACCTCAGGGGCAGATGCGACCGGACTTCGCCGATGCGGCGCTCGACCAGGGCGGCGGCCTCGCGGTGGGCGGGCCAGTCCATCAGGAAGCCCAGAGCGGTCTCGAAATCGGCATAGGCGGCGGCGTGGGCCAGGGCTCGGTCCAGGGCCTCGACGTCGTCGAAGTCCGGCAGGCGGGACAGATAGGTTCTCAGGGCCGGCGCAGAAAGGTCGCGTTCGAACATGGCCCAACGCAGGTCCTGGGCCTCGGCCTTGCGCCCCTCGGCGTCGAGCAGGTCGATGCTGGCCGCCTCCCAGGCGGGGGTCAGGGTCGGCGGCCCGGCGCTGGGCGACCGGCCGAAGGTGAAGCGCCGGTTCGCCGCTGTGGGCTTCAGCGCCGCCTCCAGCGCCTGGCGCGCCTCGACCACCCGGCCCGCCGCCAGCAACCGCCGCGCCGCCGCCGCCGCGAAATCCGGCGCGCCCTTTTCGTCCGGCGTCGCCAGCGACAGCCACAGGTCCAGATCCTCGGCCCGGTCCGCCAGCCGTCGGATCGCCGTTCGCAGCCCCCGCGCGCCGGACGCGATGTCCAATCGGTTCAGCAGGGCGCGCGCCAGCTCCGGCGTCAGGGCCTCGCCCGCCGCGCCGATCCAGCGGGCGTAATCCAGCGGGTGGCGTTCGATGGCGGCGGCGAGGCGGTCTATGGCGGCCTCATCGCTCAGCGCGGCTTGAGCGGCGGTCCACAGGTCCGGGGCGGCGGCCTCGAAGGCGGCGGTCATGTCGCCGCGCGGATCCTTGACCCGCAGCGTCAGGCCGCGAAACAGGTCGAACCAGTCGATCATCCGGTCCAGGGCCGCGACCGGCGCGACCGGGGCCAGGTCCTCGACCACCGCCCGACGCAGCATGTCGAGATCGCGCAGCAGGTCCGGCCGTTTGCGCCACGACACCCGCACCCGTCCGACCGCCAGGGCCGTCAGCCGCTTGTCCAGCTCCGCCGTCAGGGGCTCGATCCCCGCCTCGGCCGCCAGCACCAGCCGCAGCCGCCGCTTCAGCAGGGCGTCCCCGTCCGCCGCCTGCATCAACAGCTCGCCCAGCCGATCCGCGCCCAGGGACGCTAGACTGGCGGCGTTCAAACGCTTGGGCGAGGCGGGGCGACGCGCCATTCGATGACCTTTCATACGCCTGTCGGAATCAACGGGCATGGGGCGGAACCGCCGGGACAGAGGATCGTTTCCGGCGGCCTGTATGAGGAAACGTGCGTTGGACTCCTACTATTGCATCGTCAACCTGCCGGGCGTCCCGGTGCGTGACATCTGCGTTCTCGATGCCGCCGACGATCGGGTGGCCGATCTGGCCCTGGCGGAGATCGCCCGAACCTGGCTCGGATTCGAGACCCTGTATCTATATTGCGGCGAACGGCTGGTGACGGTGCTCAGCAATCCCGCCCTGGGCTTCGCCGAGCCCCTGTCGGACCTCGCCCTGGACGACGTCCGTTTCGCCACAGCGGCCTGAACCTCTTCAGTCGCCGCAGATCGGGCAGTCCGGGTCGGCGGCGATTCGAACGGTGCGGGCCGTCCCCGCCAGACCGTCATAGATCAGCAGCCGACCGGTCAGGCTCTCGCCCGCCCCGACGATCAATTTGATGGTTTCCAGCGCCGCCATCGACCCGACCACTCCGGCCAGGGCGCCCACCACCCCGACACGGGCGCAGGTCTCGGCGTCCGGCGGAATCTCGGGCACCAGGCATTGATAACAGGGTCGGCCGGCGAACACCCCGACCTGACCGCTCCATCGGCCCAGGGCGCCGGACACCAAGGGCTTGGCGGCGGCCACGCAAGCCGCGTTGACCAGGCGACGGGTCGCGAAATCATCGGTCCCGTCCAGCACGATGTCGAAACCGCTGATCCGTTCGGCGGCGTTGTCCGGCGTCAGCCGCTCGGCGAAGGTCTGGATCGTCACATACGGGTTCAGGCCGCCTAGGCGTTCGGCGGCGGCCTCGACCTTGGACCGCCCCACCTCGGGCGTGGAAAAGGCGATCTGGCGCTGCAGATTCGACAGGCCCACCACATCGTCGTCGATCAGGCCCAGCGTCCCCACGCCCGCCGCCGCCAGATACAGGGCCGCCGGCGCACCGACCCCCCCGGCCCCGACGATCAGCACCCGCGCGCGCTTCAGCGCCTGCTGGCCCGGTCCCCCGATCTCGGACAGGACCAGGTGGCGGGCGTAGCGTTCGACTTCGTCTTCAGAGAAAACCATGCCGCCTTCTCTAGCGAGGGGCAGGCTCCGGCGCGAGGGTTCAGGAAGCGGCGGCCAGGCTCAGGCTCGTCTCCGACACGATCCTTTCGGCGCTCGTGCTCACGCTCGGATGGTCCAGCCCCTCGGCCAACAGGCGCTCCAGACCCGGCGCCGCGTCCGTCTGGGCCATGGCCCAGCCAGGGAACAGGCGCTGATCGATCACCCGGTCGGCGAGGATGCGGATGTTGGTGTGGCGACGGTCGGCGCGCAGACGACCCATCAGCCGGTCCAGATCGACCCGTGCGCCCTCGACGGCTTGAAAGAACCGGCCGTCATGGCGCATCAGCACCCCGGTCACATGATCCCGGCGATTGTTCCGGTCCGAAGCGCCGATGATGTCGATCAGGGGCAGCAGGCCCACGCCGGCGTCGCCCACGGCGTCGCTGACATAGACAATACGGAACAAACTCATTGATTACTCATACGCTTTTACAAATTTACGGCCGTAAAGGCCGAATAAAGCCATAGAGTTAACGAAACACGCAGGAAAGGCGTCAGACCGCACACGTCGAGACACGCAATCTGTCGCAGGACAACAATCGCTCCAGCACCGAGGCGGCGAGCTGGTCCAGCCGACGGCCGCCCAGATACTCGCCCGCCTGATGCGTCGACAAGGCGTTGAGCTGAACCGGCTCGGCCACGCGACGGTGAACGATGGGGCGATCCTCGACGACCTTGAGATTCCGGTGCCGACGGTCTGAAAGAAGGCGTGCGATCAACCGGTCGACGTCGGCGCGCATGCCCTCCAGCATCATGGCCGCCCGGCCTTCATGAAACATCATGGCGCTGCCGATCATGTCCCGACGATTGTTGCGTTCGGACGCACCGAGAATGTCAGCCAGCATCAGCGGAGATTGTTCAATCGCGCTGACCGTTTCACTCACTAGAAGCACGCGATAGAGCAATTCTCTATCTCCCATATCGGATTTCGCGGTTAAGGATGGCGCGTTATAGCGGTAACTAGGGTCTAAATATGACGCCGTTATCCAGCGTCGCACGCTCTTGATCGGCGGCGGCTGTCGCGCCATCTGCGGATCATGACTCAATCGAATTTTCCCGACTGGCACGGCACCACCATTCTGGCGGTGCGCAAGAACGGCCGCACCGTCATCGCAGGCGACGGCCAGGTCTCCATGGGGCCGACCATCGTCAAGGGCGCGGCGCGCAAGGTGCGCACCCTGGCGGGCGGCAAGGTTCTGGCGGGTTTCGCCGGCGCCACGGCCGACGCCTTCACCCTGATCGAGCGGCTGGAAGCGAAGCTGGAGCAGTATCCTGACCAGCTGGCGCGGGCCTGCGTCGATCTGGCCAAGGACTGGCGCACCGACCGCTATCTGCGCCGGCTGGAGGCCATGCTTCTGGTCGCGGACAAGTCGTCGATCTTCACCGTCACCGGCGTCGGCGATGTGCTGGAGCCCGAACATGGAGTCGCCGCCGTCGGCTCGGGCGGCAACTACGCCCTGTCGGCCGCGCGCGCCCTGATCGAGGAGACCGACCTCGACGCCGAACAGGTCGCCCGCAAGGCGATGAAGATCGCCGCCGAGATCTGCGTCTACACCAACGGCAATCTGACGGTGGAGACGCTGGAGGCCTGATCGGCCTGCGGCGGGCTCAGATCACGTCGGCGATGAGGCCGAAGGCCTTGGCGTCCTGCGCCTCGACGTACCAGTTCTCGGGCGCCCGTTTCAGGACATCCTCCATGGTGATGGAGGATCCGCGCACCAGGTTCTCGAAACCCTCGTTCTGGATCGCGATCGAGTGTTCCAACTCATGCAGCACGGCCCGGACCGAAGCGATACAGGTCGTCAGGGGCCCGGAGACATGCAGATGCTTGTCCATCTTGCGCTCGTGGATCATCACCCGCGTTCCGCGGGTCAGATACCGGTTCGGGATGGCGAAGAAGCTCATGAAGGTGGCGCCGGCCGAATAGATGGCGGCCTTGCCCAGAAACACCAGGCGGCGCTCGGGGTTGATCTCGCTCTGGAACCGCACATCCTCGCCCATCATCCGCGCGACTTCCGGATCGCCGCCCAGGGTGGAGAGTTCGATCACGACTAGGCCGGACGTGGGCGCACGGACCAACTGATCCCGGAACCGCTCATACATCGCATAATCGACCGTTCCCGCCAGCAGGATGCGCGGTGCGTCGAAGGCGCCGGGAGCCAGAATTTCCGAGGGCGGCGCAGACATCAGCGATCGTCCGACGCAGACGCCTCTTCCACGACCGGATAGCCCTGAGACGAGGCCCAGGTTCGGGCTTCCCCGATGGAAAAGAAGGCCTGTTCGCGGATCCGGCGCGCGCCGTCGTCATCGACCAGTTCGCATTCCCACCATCTTATGGTCCGGCGGTCGGACGTGGTGCAGGTCTTGGAGACAAGGACGGCGTGTGGAGTCATGGCGTCATAACGGACAAGGTTTCGCCTTTGTTCCGCCTGACTGGATTTTTCTTTTAATGAACAAGAGGATGCGTCAATACGTGCGGGCCGAATCCGCCCGGGCCGCCGGTCATAAGTTGCGATCATCCCCCCCTTGGCTTAAGCGCGCGCCATGACCGATGACGCCCCCATTCGACCCCTCGCCCGCAATCCGCGCGGCTTCGCCGACAAGCGTGGTCGCGATCTGACCGCCGAACGCCGCATCGTCGCGCGTGTGTCCGAGGTCTATGAGCGTTGGGGCTTCGAACCGCTGGAGACGCCCGCGTTCGAATACGCCGACGCCTTGGGCAAATTCCTGCCCGACGCCGACCGGCCCAATGAAGGCGTCTTCGCCCTTCAGGACGATGCGGGTTCGGACGAGCCGGGCGACTGGATGGCCCTGCGTTACGACCACACGGCGCCCCTGGCCCGGTTCGCGGCCCAGACCTGGGAGACCCTGCCCAAGCCGTTCCGGCGCTACGCCTATGGCCCGGTCTGGCGCAACGAGAAGCCCGGCCCGGGTCGGTTCCGCGAGTTCTGGCAGTGCGACGCCGACACCGTCGGCTCCGACAGGCCGGAGGCCGACGCCGAAATCATCGCCATGGCCTGCGAGGGCCTGGGCGCCGCCGGGCTGGACGCGGGCCAGGCCCAGATCCGTGTTTCGAACCGCAAACTGTTCGACGGTCTGTTCGACGCCGGCGGCGTGACCGAGGCCGGCCAGCGACTGACCGCCCTGCGCGCCATCGACAAGTTCGACCGGCTGGGCTGGGAGGGCGTGGTCCAGCTGCTGGGCGAAGGCCGTCTGGACGAGTCCGGCGACTACACCAAGGGCGCAAGCCTGCCGACCAAGGTGACGGCCGCCATCGAGGCCTTCCTGGCCTCGGCCAATACGCCGGGCCTGTCGCGGGCCGAGACCCTGGACGCGGTCGCCCGCTCGGGCGACCTGGGCGCGGCGGGCGAGGCGGCGCTGAACGAACTGGCCGCCATCGACCGGGCGCTGGCCGCCATGCGGGTCGGCCAGGAGGCCGTGAAGTTCGACCCCACCATCGTGCGTGGGCTGGAATATTACACCGGCGCCGTGTTCGAGGCCGAACTGTTGCTGGACACCGTTGACGACAAGGGCCGGCCGGTCCGGTTCGGCTCCATCGGCGGCGGCGGGCGGTATGACGACCTGGTCGCCCGTTTCACCGGCCAGAGCGTGCCGGCGACCGGCTTCTCCTTCGGCGTCTCGCGCTTGGCCTCGGCACTTCGGGCGGCCGGTCGCAGCGCGGAGGACGCCGTGCGCGGCCCCGTGGTGGTCATCGTCTTCTCCGACGAGGACATGGCCCATTATCTGGCCGCCGTCGCCGAACTGCGCGCCGCCGGGATCGCGGCCGAACTCTATCTGGGCCGCGCGGGTATGAAGGCCCAGATGAAATACGCCGACCGTCGCGGCTCTCCGGCCGTCGTCATCCTGGGCGGCGACGAGATTGCAGCAGGCGAAGTCACCATCAAGGACCTGGACGCCGGCCGCGCCGCCGCCGCCGCCATCACCGACAACGACGCCTGGAAGGCCGAACGTCCGGGCCAGATGAAGATTCCTCGCGACGGCCTGATCGCTGCGATCAGAACCATTATCGAATAAGCTTCGAGAAAATTGTGCGTCAAATATGACTTATCAATGATAAGTCGAAGAAAGTTCGACTCTGTTTGATCCGTGCGTTGACGTCGCAGGGTCCGATAGGCCAAATGAACTCACTCGAGGGCAAGCGTTGCTCAAGCGCGCAGCACTCGAAGGCGTTTCGGGGAGGAAACGTCCGCTCTTCAAAGAGCGCGAAAGCCCGCTGCGATGTATCCCCCGCAGCGGGCTTTTTCGCGCCTGGAGCCCTGCCGGACTGCGGCGATATGGATAGTTTGTCGAGGCGTCCGGCCATGAAAAAGGCCGGAGCGAACCCCGGCCTTTTCCGTTTTCGAACAGGCGCGCCTACCAGATGCGGACGCGTTCCTCGGGCGTCAGATAGTATTTGGTTCCCGGCTCGACGTCGAAGGCGTCGTACCAGGCGTCCACGTTGCGCAGCGGGCCGATGACCCGGAACTGGGCGGCCGAGTGCGGGTCGGTGGCGACCTGCTGTTTCAGGGCTTCGTCGCGATATTTCGACTGCCAGACCTGGGCCCAGCCGTAGAAGAAGCGCTGGTCGCCGGTCGTGCCGTCCAGCACCGGCGCGGGCTTGCCGGCCAGCGACAGGTGATAGGCTTCCAGACCCACGGCCACGCCCGAGGCGTCGCCGATGTTCTCGCCCATCGTCAGGCCGGGGTTGATGGTGTAGCCGGCGATCGGCTCATAGGCGGCGTATTGCGCGCCCAGGCGGGCGGTCAGGGCCTCGAAATTGGCCTTGTCGGTCGGGGTCCACCAGTTGCGCAGCACGCCGTCGCCGTCGGACTTGGAGCCCTGGTCGTCGAAGCCGTGACCGATCTCGTGGCCGATGACGCCGCCGATGCCGCCGTAGTTGACCGCCGGATCGCCGTTCGGATCGAAGAAGGGCGGCTGCAGGATAGCGGCCGGGAAGACGATCTCGTTATTGGCCGAGTTGTAATAGGCGTTCACCGTCTGGGGCGTCATGCCCCACTCGGACTTGTCGACCGGCTCGTTCAGGCGCGCGAGGTCGTAGTTCCATTCGAACAGACCGCGCCGCACGGCGTTGCCGACCAGATCGTCGGCGCGGATCTCAAGGCCGGAATAGTCGCGCCACTTGTCCGGATAGCCGATCTTGACGGTGAATTTCCGCAGCTTCTCTTGCGCGGCCGCCTTGGTCTCGTCGCCCATCCAGGTCAGATTATCGATCCGGTGCGACAGGGCGGTGCGTAGATTGGCGACCAAGTCTTCCATCTTGGCCTTGGAGTCGGCCGGGAAATACTGGGCGACATAGAGCCGGCCCGTGGCCTCGCCCAGCGAACCTTCGGCGAAGGAGATGGCGCGCTTTTCGCGGGTGCGCTGCTCGGGCTGGCCCGACAGGTCGCGCGCCCGGAAGGCCCATTGGGCGTCCGAGAAGCGTTGCGACAGCAGGGGCGCCATATCGTCGGCGGTGTGGAAGGCTTCCCAAGCCTGAAGCAGTTCGACCGGGGTCTCGGCGTAGATGGCCGCGATCTTGGGCATGGCCGTGTCCTGACGCACGATCAGGCGGGGCACGCCGCCCAGTTCGGCCGCATCATAATAGGCCTGCCAGTCGAAGCCCGGCGCGTCCTGGGTCAGTTTGGCGATGGTGACCTCGTTATAGGTCTTGTCGCGGTTGCGGTTCTCGACCGGGGTCCAGTGCGCCTCGGCGATCTTGGTTTCGAGCTCCACAATTTCGGCCGCCGTGGTGAACGGCTTGTCCCAACCCGACATGGCCAGGATTTGGCCCACGTAGGTCGTGTAGAGGTGCTTCTTATCGGCGTAGCGGGCGTCCAGATAATAGTCGCGGTTCGGCAGGCCGATGCCCGACTGACCGGTCGAGACGACGTAGCGGGTCGGTTGTTTCGCATCGATGGTGATGCCGGTGCCGAAGAAGGAGCCGCCGAAACGGCCGACCGTCTGGCCCATATAGACGGCCATCTTCTCATGGCTGTCGGCGGCGCGAATGGCGGCCAGATAGGGTTGCAGCGGCTGGGCGTCCAGCTGATCGATCCGCGCCTGGTCGATGTAGGAGCGATAGGCGTCGGCCACCTTGGCCTCGTCCGAGCCGGGCGTCAGGTCGGTGCGCGCGGCCAGGCCGGTGACCAGTTCCTTCATCCGATTGTCCGACAGTTCGCGCAGCAGGGCGAAGGAGCCGTAGCTGGTGCGGTCCGACGGGATGACCAGCTTGTCGAAGGCCGCGCCGTTGGCGTAGCGGAAGAAGTCGTCGCCCGGCTTAACCGAGGTGTCGCGGCCGTTCAGGTCGAAACCCCAGGTTCCATAACGGGGCGCGTCCACGCCCTGCCAGCCGGCGGCGGTCTCTTCACCCGAGAACAGCGAGACGATCGAGCAGGTCTCGTCGATACAGGCGTGGTCGTGATCGACGTCCTGGGCGAAGGCGGCGGCAGGCAACAGAAGGGCGCCGACGGCGGCGCCGATAAGCAGTCTTTTCATCACTGTATCCTAGGTTCCACCCCCGAAACGGGCGGGTCGGAGCGGACCCTAGACCGGAGGCGGGGGCTGTCGCCTTAAAAAAAGTTCATGAAACGGTCGCGACGTCTCGCCAGGGGCGGCGGTTCCGGTTCACATGCCGGGGATACGGAGGGCGAATGCAGGGGCACGGCGCAGACTACAAGGATCTGGTGGTCTTCCTGGCGGCGGCCGGGGTGATCGTGCCTCTGGTCAATCGGCTGAAGATCAGTCCGGTGCTGGGCTTCCTGGCCGCCGGCGTGGTGCTGGGCCCCAGCGGCCTGGCGCGGTTCTCGGACACCATCCCCTGGCTGTCCTATTTCACCATCAGCGATCCGGTTCAGCTGGCCCAGCTGTCGGAACTGGGCGTCGCCTTCCTGCTGTTCATGATCGGGTTGGAACTGTCGTGGGAGCGGCTGCGCGCCATGCGGCGGCTGGTCTTCGGCCTGGGGCTGATGCAGGTGGTGGTCTGCACCCTGGTGCTGGCGGGCCTGTTCGTGCTGCTGGGTCAGACCCTGGTCAGCGCCGTGGTGCTGGGCATGGGCCTGGCCCTGTCCTCGACGGCGGTGGTCATGCCGGTCCTGGCCGAGAGCGGGCGGCTGAAGGGGACGGTCGGACGGTCGACCTTCGCCATCCTGTTGGCCCAGGACCTGTCCGTCGCCCCCATCCTGATCACCGTCAGCGTCATGGCCGCCGTCGCCCAGGCGGGCGGGTCGCTGGATCCGGCGGTGCTGGGGCGCTCGCTGTTCACCCTGATTCCAGCCGCCATCGGCCTGGGCCTGCTGGTCCTGCTGGGCCGGGTGGTGCTGCGACCCATGTTCCGCTCGGTGGCCCAAGCGCGCAAGTCGGCCCAGGGCGGCGAACTGTTCGTCGCCGCCAGCCTGCTGGTCGTGGTGGTCGCCGGGCTGGCGGCCCAGGCCAGCGGCCTGTCCATGAGCATCGGCGCCCTGGTCGCCGGCGTGCTGCTGGCCGAGACCGAGTTCCGACGCGAGGTCGAGGTCTCCATCGAACCGTTCAAGGGCCTGTTGCTGGGGGTCTTCTTCGTCGGGGTCGGCCTGGGCCTGGACCTGGGCGCGGTCGCCGCCAATCCGGTCCTGCTGTTCGGCCTGGCCCTGGCCATCACGGTGGTGAAGACCGGGGTCATCTTCGGCCTGGCGCGGCTGTGGGGCCTGGGCGCGCGTCCGGCGCTGGAGACCGCCCTGGTGCTGGCCCCGGCGGGCGAGTTCGCCTTCGTGGTCTTCGCCACCGGCATGGTCGAGGGCGTCGCCCCGCCGGCCCTGACCAGCACCGTGGCCCTGTCGGCGACCCTGAGCATCTTCTCCATTCCCCTTCTGGCCCTGCTAGGGCAGAGGCTGTCGCGCGAAAAGGCGCCGGCCCTGCCGACCACGCCCGAGGGTGCGGCCCCGCCGGAACAGGCCGACGGCGCCGTCATCATCGTCGGCTTCGGCCGGGTCGGGCGGCTGATCGGCGAACTGCTCAAGGAGCATGACCAGACCTTCATCGCCCTGGACACCGACGCCGCCGCCGTGGCGGCCGGACGTCGCGACGGCTTCGACGTCTTCTACGGCGACGCAGGCCGCGCCGAGATGCTGGTTCACTGCGGGGTGCGGTCCACCCGCGCCCTGATCGTGACCATGGATGCGCCGACCAAGGTGGACGAGGTGGTGACGACCGCCCGCGCCCTGCGCGACGACCTGATCCTGATCGCCCGCGCCCGCGACGATCAGCATGCGGCGCGGCTGTACGCCCTGGGCGTCACCGACGCCGTGCCGGAGACGACCGAGGCCAGTCTTCAGCTGGCGGAGAACACCCTGGTCGACCTGGGCGTGCCCATGGGTCTGGTGCTGGCCTCGATCCATGAGAAGCGTGATCAGTTTCGACGCACCTTCCAGGCCGCAATACCCGCCGGAGGACGCAGTAGAACCACCCGCGCGTTGAGAATGCCTCAGATTGGGACAGGTAACCACAACGGTTAAGCTTAGAAATCGGGCTGTTAACCGTGTCATCGGCTTTTGCGACCCATTTTCGTCATGGTTCCGTGATGCAAGCCCTGCTTCATCATCGCGCGGTTGGCGGGCGAAGCAACAGAACGTCTCGCCTCGCGGTCTAAGCGACTGACCCAGTCAACTTCGGGCCGTCAGGGCTTCCGAAATGCGTAGAGTAAAAGCCTGAATTCATGACCGATACCGTTCTCTCGACCGAAGCCGCTCCCCGCCTGAACCGCCGTCAGGCCGCCAAGGTCCGGACTCGCCAGAAGGTTCTGGACGCCGCCCGCTCCCTGTTCGCCGAGCGCGGCTATGAACCGGCCACGATCCGCGACATCGCC
The DNA here is from genome assembly GCF_030656255.1 of Brevundimonas sp. Lineage (GTDB taxonomy): Bacteria > Pseudomonadota > Alphaproteobacteria > Caulobacterales > Caulobacteraceae > Brevundimonas. The sequence goes on from NZ_JAUSOE010000133.1 coordinate 13,176, forward strand.
AAGGGCGCCGGCATGTCCACCGGGGCGGTCTTCGCCAACTTCCAGGACAAGGCCGAACTGTTCGAGGCCGTCCTGACCGAAGACATGACCCGCCTGGCCGAGGTGGTCGAGGCCGGCGCGCCCGAGGGCGAACCCGTTCGCCAGCGGCTGCTGGGCGCCCTCAGCGCCGGCTATCACTCTTCGCTGGACCAGCTGCCCCTGTTCCAGGCCATCGTCGCCCGGTCCTGGTTCCAGCCCCTGGCCGCCGAGATGCGCGCCCGCGCCGCGACCAAGAACCTGCTGCTGGCCATCGGCGGCATCCTCCAGGAAGCCGTGGCCAAGGGTGAACTGCGCCAGGACGCGGAGATCCGCCTGCTGGTCGAGTTGATCTGGGACGCCTACCTGTCGAACTACCGCCGCGCCGCCTATGACGAATGGGACGCTCAAGCCCTGTCCGACCATATGGGCAAGCAGATCGACGTGATCCTGGCCGGCGCGTTGTCCGCCAAATAATCCAATCGAAGCGCCTGAAAAGGTCGGGGCCGCCGCGCGGTCCCGACCTTTTTCATGCCCGGCGTTCCGCGTTCAGGCCTTACGCTTCAGGGTGACGTAGAAGGCGCCGTTGCCGCCGTGCCTCTGGTGGGCCACGGTGAAGCCGGACACCACGCTGCGCAGGCCCGGCGACTGCATCCATTCTCCGAACGAGGCGCGGATTACGCCGCCGCCCAGCCGTCCCTGGCCGGTGATGACCAGGACCGCCCGCATCCCACGCGCCTGGCACGAAGTCAGAAAGCCCCGCAGCTGATCCTCGGCCTCGAACCGGCCGAAGCCGTGCAGGTCGATACGGGCCTCGATCGGGTCGCGCTCGCGTGACAGCCGCTGTTTGCGTCGCGGTTCCAGATCCTCGGGGGCGGAGCGGACGCGTGAGGCCGTCGGCCGCGCCGTCGAAGGCTGGGCGTCGGCCTGGCGTGCAGTCGGGGGGGCGGTCGGCAGGCTGCGTTGCGGCGAGGTCTTGGGCAGGGGACGCGGATGCTCCGGCGGGGCGACGACCAGATGGGCCGGGGCTTCGGCGCCCGGTGTGACGCGGGCGGGCTTGCGGCTGCGGGGGGCCACGACCGAGCCGGTGATCCGACCCCAGATGCGACGGTCCTCGGGCGTCAGCCCGTTCTCGTCCCGGCCGGGGCCCTTGCGCTTCATGTATCGGCGTCGTCGTCGAAGGCGTCGCCGGGACCGGGTTCGTGAACCAGCAGGTCGCCGGGCTGGCAGTCCAGTTCACGGCACAGGGCGTCCAGGGTCGAAAACCGCACGGCCCGCGCCTTGCCGGTCTTCAGAATCGACAGGTTCGCCACCGTCACCCCGACCCGGTCGGCGAGCTCGGTCAGCGACATGCGGCGTTCGACGAGGACGCGATCAAGCTGGACGCGGATGGCCATGGGGAAGTCCTACTGGAAACGGCTCAGATCGTCAGTTCGGATTCGCGGCGCAGGCGCGCGCCCTCGCGGAACACCTCCGCCAGGACGAAGACGATCAGGACGGAGAAGATGGGGGTCAACAGTTCGCCCAGGCCCTGGGGGTCCATGACGCCGGGCGCCAGGCGCGCGGCGACGAAACCCTGGGCCAGCCAGACGCCGCCGGTGACGACCGCCAGGGTCAGGCCGATCTGGCGCAGACGGCGGACATTGTCGGGATGGAAGGGGTCGCCCATGGTCAGGGTGCGAAAGATCCGACGCAGACTGCGCAGGATCAGCATGAAGCCGCCGAAATAGGCGGTGGCCGCCCCCAGACCGAACAGCAGCAGCAGACGGGTCAAAGGCAGCTGACGCCCGCCGGAATCACCGCTGACGGTGATGTTCACATTATCCAGGGGAATGAAGACGGCGGCGACCAGCAGAAACAGCAGCAGGCCGGTGATCAGCCAGAGCAGGATATAGGCGACGTCCAGCGCCACCTTCAGCACGCTGGAGACCGATCCCGGCCCCAGGGCGCGGAACGGGGCCTTCAGCGGCGCGGTCAGGGCGGCGAGCCAGCGAGGGGCGGGCCATTTCGAACTCAGCCGTTTCGACTCTTGCGCCTCGCCTCGCTTAAGCGGATGTCGCGGCGGGAGCAGGCGCATGGTCGGTCTCAGGCCGGAGGGATGGGCGCGACGGCTGCACGGGGTCCGGCGAACCCGCGCGCAGCTCTATACATCGCGGTCTTCGTCAAGGTCGTCAAAGCTCTCATGATCGATACGGGACTAGACTTGGGGGCGATCAGAAGGCTTGAACCAGAATGGCGACCAGGGCGGTCGGCAGGGCGGCGATCAGGACCGTGTTGACGAAAGCGGCGCAGACCTTGTCGAGCCAGAGCGACATGTTCATCGTATGCATCAGGGTTCTCCGTTTTTCCTGTATGGGTGATAATCACCCGTTTCGTTTGTTATCCGCATGATCGTTCCGGTTTTTCCGGAAGTCCTGAACGGTGCGGCCCCGTTCCTGACGATCAATAGATAGGCTGTGCGCTGTTAAAAAGCACGTTACATATCGTTTAACGATATTAAACTTTGGCAATAGACTGTTTCAGGGCCGTGATCGTCGATGACTCTCAAGCTTTTCAAGGGGATGCGGATCGTCGCCGCCACCCATAATCCGGGCAAGGTTCCGGAAATCGCCGCCCTTCTGGGTGAAGATTACGAGTTTCTCACCGCCGGACAGCTGAATCTGCCCGAGCCGGACGAGACGGAGAGCACCTTCACCGGCAACGCCATGCTGAAGGCCCGCCATGCGGCCGACTTGTCGGGCGAAGTCTCGCTGGCCGACGATTCTGGGATGTCGGTTGCAGCCCTGGACGGGGCGCCGGGCATATTTTCCGCGCGCTGGGCCGGGCCGGGCAAGGATTTCGCCGTGGCGATGAAGAAGGTCGAGGACCGGCTGGAGGAGATCGGGGCGACGGACCGGGCCGCCTGGTTCACCTCGGCCCTGGCGGTGGCCTGGCCGGACGGGCCTTGCGTGGTGGTGGAGGGCGAGGTGCACGGCGTCCTGACCTTCCCGCCGCGTGGCGACCGGGGCTTCGGCTATGACCCCATCTTCATTCCCGAGGGCGGCGATCTGACGTTCGGCGAGATGGAGCCGGCGGCCAAGGAGGCCATCAGCCACCGCACACGCGCCTTCGCCAAGCTGCGGGCCGCGTTGATTGACTGATCCCTCAGAGACCTGGGTGGACCCCGGCTCGGACGTCGGCCTCTATGTCCACTGGCCCTATTGTTCGCGCATCTGCCCCTATTGCGACTTCAACGTCGTGCGCGACCGGGGGCGGGTCGAGGAGCAGGCGGGACTGGTCGAGGCGATCCTGGCCGATATGCGGGCGCAGCGGGCCCTGACGGGGCCGCGCCGGCTGGCTTCGATCTTCTTCGGCGGCGGCACCCCCTCGCTGATGGCGCCCGAGGCGGTGGCGCGGATCATCGCCCAGGCGCGCGACCTGTTCCCTCCGTCGGGACCGATCGAGATTTCTCTGGAGGCCAATCCGACCGACGCCGAGGCGGCCCGGTTCGCCGCCCTAGCGGGGGCCGGGGTCAACCGGCTGTCGATGGGGGTGCAGGCCCTGGACGACGACGCCCTGCGGTTCCTGGGGCGGGATCATACGGCGGCGGAGGCGCGGCGCGCGGTCGATCTGGCCGGGCGGGCGTTTTCGCGCCTGTCCATCGACCTGATCTACGCCCGGCCGGACCAGACCCCGGCCGACTGGGCGACGGAGCTGGGCGCGGCCCTGGACATGGGGTTCGAACACGTCTCGCCCTATCAGTTGACCCTGGAGCCGACGACCGCCTTCGGCCGAGCCCTGGCGCGCGGAACCCTGATCCCGCCGGACGAGGACGCCGCCGCAGTCCTGTACGAGACCACCCAGGCCGTGCTGGAGGCCGCCGGTTTCGACGCCTACGAAGTGTCCAACCATGCCCGGGGCGTGGCGGCGCGGTCGGCCCATAATCTGCACGTCTGGCGCGGCGGGGACTATCTGGGCCTGGGGCCGGGCGCCCACGGGCGCCTGACGCTGGACGGGACACGCACCGCCACCGTCGCCCACCGCCGGATCGCAGACTATGTCGCCGGAGTCGGGGCGGGGACGCCCTGGACGGAGACGGAGCGGCTGGACGCCGCCGGGGCGGCGGAAGAGCGGCTGCTGCTGGGTCTGCGCACCGTTGAAGGCGCGCCGGTCGGACTGCTGGCGCATCTGGGACTGTCGGTCGGCGCCGGGCCGGTGGCGACGTTGATCGCTGACGGTTTCCTGACGGTTGTCGATGGCCGGCTGGTCGCCACGCCACGAGGGCGGCCGGTGCTGGACGGGGTGCTGAAGGCGCTGCTGACCTAAACAAAACGGCCCCGGATCGAAATCCGGAGCCGCTTTGGCGTCACATCGGGTCGGTGCGCTTAAACCAGCGCCCCATTGTTTCGTTCGGGGCGCTTAGACCAGCGCCCCGTGGCAGTGTTTGAACTTGCGGCCCGAGCCGCAGGGGCAGGGCGAGTTACGGCCGGTCATTTCCCAACCGGGCGGCAGGGCCTCGACCGGAAGCTTGGAGCGGTCGTCGCCGATCAGGGTTCCTTCTGGATTCTGGGCCGACGGATTGGCCATCTCGTTCTCGCCGGTGCCGGGGTTCAGGTGGATTTCCTGGAACTCGGGCATTTCCGGCGGGGCCTGGAAGCGGAACTCGACCGTCATCAGCCAGCGAGTGACGTTGTGGCGCAGGTCGTACAACAGGCTTTCGAACAGGGCGAAGGCCTCGGTCTTGTACTCGTTCAGCGGATCGCGCTGGCCGTAGCCGCGCAGGCCGAT
>NZ_JAUSOE010000136.1 GCF_030656255.1 Brevundimonas sp.
GAAGAAGGACCCGTTGTCGTAGTCGCCGAAGACGACATAGTTGATGAAGTTGCAGGTGCTGATTGGCGCGGCGACGGCGTCAAGCGCCAAGAGGATCCGGCCTTCCGTCGTATCCAGAGCGACGCGGGGCCGCGCCGGGTCCGCAGGAAGGCTGGCGCAACTCGCCAGCACCAGCAACGTCGCCGCCAGTATCGCCTTTGGTCTCATGATCTGGCCTCACCTTGCCCTGTCCCGCTCTCGTGCTACACCCCCGCGCAATCAACCGCCACGTCTGAGAGACGAGATCCCGCGCATGAGCAACGTCCGTATTGAAACCGACACCTTCGGCCCCATCGAGGTCGCCGCCGACCGTTACTGGGGGGCCCAGGCGCAGCGGTCGCTGGGGAACTTCAAGATCGGCTGGGAGAAACAGCCCCTGCCGGTCGTGCGCGCCCTGGGCATCGTCAAGCGCGCCGCCGCCGAGACCAACCGCGATCTGGGCAAACTGGATCCGGCCCTGGCCGACGCCATCATCAAGGCCGCCAATGAGGTCATCGAAGGCAGGCTGAACGACCACTTCCCCCTGGTCGTCTGGCAGACGGGTTCGGGCACCCAGTCGAACATGAACGCCAACGAGGTGATCTCGAACCGCGCCATCGAGATCCTGGGCGGCGAGATGGGCTCCAAGAAGCCGGTCCACCCCAACGACCACGTCAATATGAGCCAGTCGTCGAACGACACCTATCCGACGGCCATGCACGTGGCCTGCGCCGAACAGGTGGTCAACGACCTGATCCCGGCCCTGAAGCACCTGCACGCCGCCTTGGACGCCAAGGCCAAGGCCTGGGCCCACATCATCAAGATCGGCCGCACCCACACCCAGGACGCCACCCCCCTGACCCTGGGCCAGGAGTTCGGCGGCTATGCGCAACAGGTCGCCAACGGCATCGAGCGGATCGAACAGACCCTGCCCAAGCTGATGGAACTGGCCCAGGGCGGCACCGCCGTCGGCACCGGCCTGAACGCCCCCATCGGTTTCGCCGAAAAGGTCGCGGCCCAGATCGCCGAGATCACCGGTCGGGCCTTCACCACGGCGCCGAACAAGTTCGAGGCCCTGGCCGCCCATGACGCCATGGTCTTCAGCCACGGCGCGATCAACACGGTCGCCGCATCCCTGTTCAAGATCGCCAACGACATCCGCTTCCTGGGCTCCGGCCCGCGTTCGGGCCTCGGCGAACTGGCCCTGCCGGAGAACGAGCCCGGCTCCTCGATCATGCCGGGCAAGGTCAATCCGACCCAGTGCGAGGCCCTGACCCAGGTCTGCGTCCAGGTGTTCGGCAACAATGCCGCCCTCACCTTCGCCGGCTCGCAGGGGCATTTCGAGCTGAACGTCTACAACCCGGTCATGGCCTACAATTTCCTGCAGTCGGTCCGCCTGGTCGCCGACGCGGCCATCAGCTTCACCGACAACTGCGTCGTCGGCATCGAAGCGCGCGAGGATAATATCGCCCGCGGCCTGAACAACTCGCTGATGCTGGTCACGGCCCTAAACGGCAAGCTGGGCTATGATATCTGCGCCAAGATCGCCAAGACCGCGCACAAGAACGGCACCACCCTGCGCGAGGAAGCCGTCGGCGGCGGCTATCTGACCGACGCCGAGTTCGACGAGGCGGTGCGTCCCGAGAAGATGATCTCGCCGGGCTGATGCCATGACCGCGCTGGAGCGTCCCTACTGGATCGAGGCCATTTTCGAGCGCCGAGACGGCTGGGACGCCGAGGCCTACCCCTTCAACCTGCCGGTCCTACACACGCTTGATCGGCTGACTTTCCATCCGAACGTCACCTTTCTGGTGGGTGAGAACGGCTCAGGAAAATCGACGCTGATCGAGGCTCTGGCGGTGGCGTGGGGTTTCAACCCCGAAGGCGGTGGACGCGAACACCGCTTCGGCACACGCGACAGTCATTCCCCGCTGCACAGGTTCGTACGACCGGTTCGGTCGCCGCAGCGGGTTCAGGACGGCTTCTTTCTGCGTGCGGAGAGCTTCTTCACGGTCGCCAGTTATCTGGAAGATCCTGAGGTCAGGGGGGAACGATACGGCGCCCGCCGCCTGCATGAGCAGTCGCACGGCGAATCCTTCTTCGCCCTTTTCGACAACCGCTTCATCGGCGACGGCCTGTACATCCTGGACGAACCCGAGGCCGCCCTGTCGCCCAGCCGGCAGCTGTCGTTCCTCAGCCGCCTACACGAGCTGGTGATGGCGCGGTCCCAGCTGATCATCGCCACCCATTCTCCGATCCTCCTCGGCTATCCCAACGCCTGGATCTACCAAGCATCCGAGCACGGCCTAGATCGGATCGATTACGAGGACACGGACCACTATCAGGTCACGCGAAACTTCTTGAACCGGCGTGAAATGATGTTGGACATCTTGCTGAAACTCGATTGAGTTCAAGGCTTGTCGCGGATCGTGCGGCCGATCGGGGCCAAGGCCAGTTTGGCGAGTTCCAGATCCTTCAGGGCGAAGGGGATGCCGATGATCGTGATGGCTTCGGCGACGGCGATCAACACATGCGTCAAAGCGATGTACCAGCCCGCAACCACGAACCAGATCACGTTCAGGCCGATGCCGAAACACCCCGCCCCAAGCGCCGTGGCGTCCGGCTCGCGCCACACCACTTCCCGCCCGAACGGCCAAAACGAATAGCTGGCGATACGCCAGGCCGCGAAACTCCACGGCAGGCCGACGATGGTCAAGGCCAGGATCGCGCCGCCCAGCAGCCACAGCAACCCCGACAGCCAACCGCCGAAGATGAACCACAGAATATTCAGGATCAGGCGGATCATCGCAGCTCTCCGGCAGGCGTAGCCATACAGATAGCCAAAAGGCCCCGCTTGCGACAGCGGGGCCTTCGTTAATTCCAGGCCATACGGCCGGGGTCAGTGGGGCTTTTCAGTCCAGCGCGCCTTGGCCTCGTCCTGGGTCAGGTTGAGGTGGACGTGTTTGTCGTCCACGGCTTCCACCCAGCTGACCGGGATCATGTGGTGTTTAAAGCCGCCGGCCAGATCCAGCTTTGCCAGCTCGATCTGATCGCCCAGCACATGGTCCACGCGTCCGACGTGGCCGCCGTCCGACCCAACGACTTCGAGATGTTCCTTGATGAGCGTGGCGTCAACCATGGCGATCGTCCTTGTGTTGGATTGTATCGCCCTACTGAACGTCGCCCGAGTCGCGGGGTTTCAAACCGCAGCGCTTGAAACCGCCCTCGTAATCATCCGGTGATGACAAGACGCCCGTCGCGGCGGTATGAACGCGGACGGGGATTTTCAATGAGAACGCATCGGATGAGACGAATCTGTTCGAGTCTGCTGGCGGTTGTCATGGCCGTATCGGTGGCGTCATGCGGCACCCTGGATCGTCCGACCGGGCCTCTGCGCATCGCCGATGGCTCTCTGATACCGGCGCAGGATCCGCGCATTCGCGCCAATGACGCGGCCCGGCTGCAAGCCTTTACTGAGGAAATAGGTGGGCGGCTGTCGACGGGGCGGCCCTTTTCGATCCTGGCCCTATCCGGGGGCGGCGCCAACGGAGCCTATGGCGCCGGGCTTCTGGTGGGCTGGACCGAGCGTGGCGACCGGCCGGTCTTCGATATCGTCACGGGGGTCAGCACGGGCGCGCTGGCCGCGCCCTTCGCCTTCGCCGGATCCGAATGGGATCCGCAACTGGGCCAAGCCTACACCGGCGGCGGCGCAAGCAGCCTGTTGAGCTGGCGCAGTCTGGCGATCTTTATCTACCCCAGCCTGTTCAGCGCCAGCGCCCTGCGCAGGCTGGTGGACGAGAACGTCACCCTGGACCTGTTGCAGGCCATCGCCCGCGAACACGCCAAGGGCCGTCGCCTGCTGGTGGCCACGACCAACCTCGACAGCGAGGAGACCGTCATCTGGGACATGGGCCTGTTGGCCAGCCAGAACGACGACAATTCGCGGGCCCTGTTCAAGGAAGTACTGGTGGCCTCGGCCAGTATTCCCGGCGTCTTTCCGCCGGTCCTCATCGCCGGCCTGCAGCCGGACCAGACCGTGGTGATGGAGATGCACGCCGACGGCGGCGTGAACACCCCCTTCCTGGCCATTCCGGAAAACCTGACCCTGTGGACCCGCCGGCCCGAAGAGCGGGGCGGCGGCGGCCTGTACGTGGTCGTCAATGGACAGGTCGGTCGCAATGACGGGGTCACGCCGGGGCGACTGACGGCCATCCTGATGCGCAGCTACGACAGTATGAGCAAGGCCTCGCTGCGCACCCATCTGGCGACCACGGCGGCTTTCGCCCAGCGTAACGGCATGACCATGTCGCTGTCGGCCATTCCCGACAATGTCGAGGCGTCCAGCCTGAAATTCGACCAACCGACCATGACCGCCCTGTTCAACCTGGGCCGCGAGCGAGGCCGGTCAGCCGACGGCTGGACCCGGCTTGAACAGACCGCAGCGGCCCCGGCCTTCATTCCCCCGGCTGTGCTGCCGGAGGACCAGGTGCCCGAGATTCTCAGGCTCAAGGAGCCGGACACGACGACTTCCAGCGCGCCCCAGCCCTAGACATGGCCGAGATCATCAATCTGAACCGGGCGCGCAAGACGCGCGCCAAGGTCGAGGACAAGACCCGCGCCGCCGCCAACCGCGCCGCCCATGGCCGCACCAAGGATCAGAAACAGTCTGCGGACAAGGACCGCGACCGCGCCGCCCGGCAGTTGGACGGACACAAGCTGGACGACTGATCCCTAGGCCTTGGGCGCGCGGATCAACAGGACCTGGCCGCCCAGCACCAGGATCAGGCCGATCAGCATGGTCACGCCGACATGGGCGCCCTCGAACAGGACCGACATGATGACGGCGATCGGCGGGGTCAGCGCCGAAATATAGCTGGCCAGGGCGTAGCCGCGCTGGCGCGCCAAGGTGAAGTACAGGCCGAAGGCGATCACAGACCCGAACAGGGACAGGTGCAGCAGCGACAAGATATAGGCCGGAGTCGGCTCGATCCGCCATTCCACCCCGGTCGCAAAACCATAGACCGCCACCATGGCCGTGCCATAGGCCATGGCCCAGGCCGTCGCAGCCATGACCGGCGCCCCGGCCTGCTGGCCACGCCAGGCGAACCAGTTGCCGAAGGCCGAGGCGAGGACGGCGATCAGGGCGAAGACCACGCCCAGAGCGGGCGCCACGCCGGCGGAGACGCCGGCTCCCGACAACTGTCCGAACGACAGGACCGCCACCCCGCACACTCCCAGGATCGCACCCTGCCAGGCGCCGGCGGCGGCCTTCTGGCGCTCCAGAACCCGAAACAGAATCAGGTTGACGAAGGCCAGGGCGGCGAAGATGACGGCGACGACGGCCGAGGCCACCCGTTCCTCCGCCGCATAGACGAAGCCGTAGCTGATGGCGAAGACGAAGGCGCCCTGCCCCACGGCGGCCAGATGCTGGGCGCGTGTCAGGCGCAGCGGACGCCGCGTCAGGGCGCAGAAGGCGAACAGGACGACCGCCGCCAGGCCGAACCGCCAGACGATGGAAACGATCGGATCCACCACGCCCAGCTGCAGGGTGATGGCGAACCAGGTCGTGCCCCAGATCAGGGCGCAGACGGCGATGGCGAGGATCGTGAAGGGGCGACTCATGGACAGGCTCCGACGGGCGCAGCCCGCTTATCATCGACACCGCGAAAGCGCCGCTCACGTCTTGCGCCCGAATATGACAGACTGCGCCCGAGAGGAGACCCGCCATGCGTTACGCCCCCCTGATCCTGTCCGCCGAGATCGTGCTGAAGTCCGCGCGGTGAGCGGTCTGACAAAACGGTCCGTGGTGCTGGCGGGCCATGCCACCTCCGTCGCGCTGGAGCCCGAGTTCTGGGCGGTCCTGGACCGGATCGCCCAGACCCGCAGCCTCAGCAAGGCCCAGCTTCTGGCCGACATCGACGCCGGCCGGGGGCGCCGTCCCGTGGCTTCAGCCTGCAGGCTGCTGGCGTTGAACTGGGTGGCGGAGCACGGCGTAGAAGCGTAACCTTGGGCCTCAAAGGAACCCGCCCATGGACAACAGCCGTCTATTTCCCGCCGCCGTCGTGGGGGCCCTTCTGGCCCTTGGGCTGATCGGCGCCGGCGCCCTGGTCGGTCAAGGCGTGATCCACGCGCGGGCCGGCGACCACACCGTGACGGTGCGCGGCCTGTCGGAACGCAATGTGAAGGCGGATCTGGCGGTTCTGCCGCTGCGCTTCACCGCATCGGGCGACGTGTTGTCCGAGGTTCAGACGCGCATCGACGGCGACCTGGCCCTGGTGCGCCAGTTCCTTACGGCCCAGGGCTACCCCGCCGACGCCGTCGATCTGGGCCGGCTAGAGGTGGCCGACACCCGGTCGCGCGAATACGCCGCCCAGAACGGCGGCCCGCGCTTCATCCTGGCTCAGACGGTCATCGTCCGCACCAACGACGTCGCCCGGGTTCAGACGACGACCCGCGCCCTGAACGATCTGGTGCGGCAGGGCGTGGTGTTGCAGGACTTCCAGGGTCCCTCCTATGTCTTCACCAAGCTGAACGATGTTCGGCCCCAGATGATTGCAGAGGGAACAGCGGCGGCGCGGACCGGGGCCGAACAGTTCGCCAAGGATTCCGGCACGCCGCTGGGGCCGATCCGTCAGGCGACCCAGGGCTCCTTCGAAATCCTGCCGCGCGACGGCGCAGGCGGAGACGAGGCCGCCTCGATCGACAAGAAGGTTCGGGTCGTGACCACCATCACCTATGGTCTGAAATAGGCCGGTCTGCCCAGGCGTCCCGGGGCTCCAGCGCCCTCTCCTCCGTGGCTTGCGACCGTCCGATGAACTCCACCTCGCCATGGGGGTCGTCGGCCGTCTCGACCAGAACAATCCACACGGCGATGAGCGCGAACATGCCGATCATGCCCAAGGCGAAGGCGCGCCAACCCGATTTCCCGGTCTTGGGGTCTCGATCAGGCGCGCCCTTCTTCTGTTCGTCTCGTCGCATCGTCTAAGGAACCGGTCCTCGATCAAGCCGGTTCCAAGGTTTCATTTGGGCGACGCCCCTGACATCGCCCTCCGGTCCCCTTATGTTCCGGTTTTGATTCTGCCTGCCGGATGTCTTCAAGCCTGTGACCGATCTTCCCGCCCCCCGTATCTCCGACCTGGCCCGCGCGCGAGCGCCCGACGGGGCGGGGCCGCGCGACTATCTGACCGGCCTGAACCCCGAACAGCGCGAAGCGGTGGAGACGACCGAGGGGCCCGTGCTGGTTCTCGCCGGCGCGGGCACCGGCAAGACGCGTGTGCTGACCACGCGGCTGGCGCACATTCTCGCTACCGGCCGGGCCAAGCCCTGGGAACTGCTGACCGTCACCTTCACCAATAAGGCCGCGCGCGAGATGCGCGAGCGGATCACCCATCTGATCGGTCCGTCGGCCGAGGGGCTGCGCTGGCTGGGCACCTTCCATTCCGTCGCCGCCCAGATCCTGCGCCGTCACGCCGAACTGGTCGGACTGAAGTCCAGCTTCACCATCCTGGACACCGACGACCAGGAACGGGTGCTGAAACAGCTGCTGGAAGCCGCAAACATCGACACCAAGCGCTGGACGCCCAAGTCGCTCAGCGGCCTGATCGACCACTGGAAGAACCGCGGCTGGACCCCCGAGAAACTGCCCCCCGGCGAGGACTTCGCCAACGGCAAGGGCCAGGGGCTGTACGCCGCCTATCAGGCCCGCCTGCGCAGCCTGAACGCCTGCGACTTCGGCGATCTGCTGCTGCACAACATCACCATCCTGTCCAAGCACGCGGACCTGGCCGAGGAATACCGCCGCCGCTTCCGCTACATCCTGGTCGACGAATATCAGGACACCAATGTCGCCCAGTATCTGTGGCTGCGGCTGCTGACGGCCTCGACCGGCAATGTCTGCTGCGTCGGCGACGACGATCAGTCGATCTATGGCTGGCGCGGGGCCGAGGTGGACAACATCCTGCGCTTCGAGCGCGACTTCCCGGGCGCCAAGATCGTCAAGCTGGAGCGGAACTATCGCTCGACCAGCCATATCCTGGGCGCGGCCTCGGGCCTGATCGCCGCCAATCGCGACCGACTGGGCAAGACCCTGTGGACCGAGGACGACAGCGGCGACAAGGTGCGGGTGCGCGGTGTCTGGGACGGCGAGGCCGAGGCCCGGCTGATCGCCGACGAGATCGAGACCGCGCGTCGTCCCCACGCCGGCGAGCCGGGCCTGAAGTACAAGGACATGGCCATCCTGGTCCGCGCCTCGTTCCAGATGCGGGCCTTCGAGGAACGGCTGGTCATGCTGGCCATCCCCTACGCCGTCATCGGCGGCCCGCGCTTCTTCGAACGGGCCGAGATTCGCGACGCCCACGCCTATATGCGACTGATCCAGTCCGAGGACGACGACCTGGCCTTCGAACGGATCGTCAATGTGCCCAAGCGCGGCATAGGCGACACCAGCGTGCAGAAAATCCTGCAGATCGCCCGTCAGCACGATCTGTCGGCCCTGACCGCCGTGCGCGGCCTTATCAACACCGACGAGCTTCAGGCCCGCACACGCACCGCCCTGTCCAACTTCGTGCGCGACATCGACCGCTGGCGCACCCTGTCCGAGACCACGCCCCACTGGCAGGTCATGGAGACGGTGCTGGAGGAGAGCGGCTACACCGACATGCAGAAGGCCGACCGCACCAGCGGCCAGACGCGGTTGGACAACCTGAAGGAACTGACCCAGTCGATGCAGCAGTTCGAGACGCTGCAGGCCTATCTGGAACACGTCTCCCTGGTCATGGATCTGGAACGCGCAACGAGCGACGATCCCAACGGCGACGGCGCCGTCCAGATCATGACCCTGCACGGCGCCAAGGGGTTGGAGTTCCCGCTGGTCTTCCTGCCCGGCTGGGAGGAAGGCGTCTTCCCCAGCCAGCGCAGCATCGACGAAAAGGGCGAGAAGGGCCTCGAGGAGGAACGCCGCCTGGCCTATGTCGGCGTCACCCGCGCCAAACAGGACGCGCGCATCTCCTTCGCCGCCAACCGTCTGGTCTATGGCCGCTGGACCTCGCAACTGCCCAGCCGCTTCGTCGACGAACTGCCCATCGCCCACGTCGATCCCCAATCCGACACCGGCTACTACGGCGCCTCGACCGGCATGAAGGAGGCCAAGAGCCGCTGGGACGACGCCCCGTCGTTCGGCAGCGGCTATTCCTCCCCCGGCTGGAAACGCGCCCAAACCTTCACCGCCGCCCAGACGCCGAACAAGATTCCGGCCCGCAAGGCCGTGATCGAAGGCGACGGCCGCCTGATCGCCACCGCCGATCCCAAGTCCAGCTCCGGCTGGAAAAAGGGCGAACGAGTCTTCCACCAGAAGTTCGGCTACGGCCACGTCCGCGTCATCGAAGGCAATAAACTGCTGGTCGATTTCGAGAAGGCGGGCGAGAAACGGGTCATCGACAGTTTCGTGGAGAAGGCGGGGTGAAACGGCTTGTCTGGGCCCTTGCGATTGTCGGGATATTCAGCGTCCCCGCACAGGCTCAGACCCTTCGGTCGGACACGCCGTTGTGGACTTATCAGAACGAACCCGACAAGGGCCTGTATCCCGAGCACTTCACCGACGCCGAGTCTTTCGGCTGCTCGGTTCCTCTTCAACTTGGCGTCTATCGTCGAGATTGGAACGCCGACGGCGAGGATGACGCCTTTGTGCGTCTTCAAAACTATGGCGTCTTCCACTGCGCTCTAATCTACGGCGAAGCCTATGACCGCGCAGATGCGGACACCGCGTTTGAGGATTACGCTTGGCTCATCATGCTGGACAAGAGCCGGCGACCTGACGGCCGCGAGGATCAACTTTTGGCGTGCAGATCGGGGTGCGGGCGGGCAGCCGCTATGTGCTTCTTAGACGGCGTGGAAACGAGCTTTTAGCGCCGCTCGAAGAACTGGACTGGAAATGCCCTGCCAATGCCGAGCGCCGAAAGGCGCGGCTCGACATATGGGTTCAGGATTCCTGCGTAATCGCTTCCAAGGCGGATCTCCGTCGGGTCGCCCGAGCCGCCGCTGGTCGACCGATCATTGCGACCTGGACGGCGCAGTTGGCAGACGATGAAGGCGCCTCCGCCGACCCACAGCGCTAACGCCTTCATCAGAAAGGCCGCGTCCGCCTTTGCCGCCGGCCAAGCTTTGGCCTAAGCCATCGCCTTCCCGTCTACGTCCGAGTCCGCCATGTCCGCCCCTGCCCGCCCTACCGTTGATCGCGCCTGGTTGAGCTGGGCCATGCGGCGGATCGAGGCGGACTACAACCGCTCGGCCGATACCCATCTGATCCCGGTGGACATGCCGGCCCTGTCGGACATCGCCCTGTACCTGAAGGACGAATCCAGCCACCCGACCGGCAGCCTGAAGCACCGTCTGGCGCGGTCGCTGTTCCTCTACGCCCTCAGCAACGGCTGGATCGGCGAGGGCATGACCATTGTCGAAGCTTCCAGCGGCTCGACCGCCGTGTCCGAAGCCTATTTCGCCCGGATGCTCAACCTGCCCTTCATCGCCGTGGTGCCCCGCTCCACCGCCCAGGAGAAGATCGCCGCCATCGAATTCTACGGCGGACGCTGCCATTTCGTGGACGTCCCGGGCCAAGCCTATTCGGAAAGCCAGCGGCTCGCCGACGAACTGGGCGGCCACTACATGGACCAGTTCACCTATGCGGAGCGGGCCACGGACTGGCGCGGCAACAACAATATCGCCGAATCCATCTTCGCCCAGATGCGACGCGAGCCCTGCCCCGTCCCCCGCTGGATCGTGTGCGGCGCAGGCACCGGCGGCACCTCGGCGACCATCGGCCGGTTCGCCCGCTTCAACCGCCACGACACCCGGATCTGCGTCGCCGACCCGGAAGCCTCCGTCTTTCACCGTCACTGGGCCGATGCGACGGTCCAGACCAGCCTTGACCGTCCGTCCCTGATCGAAGGCATCGGTCGCGCGCGGGTCGAACCCTCCTTCGTCCCCAACGTGGTGGATCGGATGATCGTCGTGCCCGACGTCGCCTCCATCGCCGCCACCCGCGTGCTCAGCCGGCGTCTGGGCCGCCCCTGCGGCGGATCGACCGGCACCAACCTGTGGGCCTGTGTCCAGCTGGCCCAGGAAATGGCGAACGCGGGCGAAGGCGGATCGATCGTGTCGATCCTGTGCGACCACGGCGACCGCTACGCCTCCACCTATTTCGACGACGCCTGGATCGCCGCCCAGGGCCTGGACACAGCGCCCTGGGAAGCCCGCCTGGACGCCTTCTTCGAAACAGGCGTCTTGCCCGACGCCTGAACCGTCTGTTTCGTTGGGGCGGACAGGTCTAAGAAGGCCGAAGCGGCCGGACCGGTCAAAACCTCAACAGGAGCCGACCATGGCGGGACTAAAGGACAAGCGCGGCTTCATCGACAAGGACCGCATCGACCTGTCGGAACGGCAGTCGGTCGAATACTGGATGAAGCGCGGGGGCGTGACCAAGGACCAGATCACCGCCGCCCACCGCAAGGTTGGCCGCATGACCAAGGACATCGCGGCGGAGCTGGGCAAGAAGCGCTGAGCCTCAGCCCCTGGCCTGTGTCAGGATCATCTCGGGCGTTTCCCTGACGCGAAACACCTTGGCCACAAACTGGTTATCGATGCTGACTTCCGTCAGCGTCGGCTGACCATGTTTGCCATCCTTCACGATCAATTCGCGGACGTGGTTCAGGTTGATCCAGTGAACCACGCCGTTTGTCTCGGTGACCTTGGCGAACATCGGCCTCTCCATCAGATGTGGATCACACGCCCGTAGGCGTCCAGCGCCGCCTCATGCATGGCTTCCGACATGGTCGGGTGCGGATAGACGATGCCGTGGATGTCTTCTTCCGTCGCCTCCATGGTGATGGCGGTGACATAGCCCTGGATCATCTCGGTCACTTCGTGGCCGATCATATGGGCGCCGATCAGGGCGCCGGTCTTGGCGTCGAAGATCACCTTGACGAAGCCGTCAACCTCGCCAGCGGCCACGGCCTTGCCGTTCACGCGGAACGGGAAGCGGCCGATCTTGACCTCGCGTTTCTCGGCGCGGGCGGCCTGTTCAGTGACGCCGACCGAGGCGACCTGCGGCTGGGCGTAGGTGCAGCCGGCGATGGGCGAATGGACGTTCGGGGTCTTGTAGCCGGCGATGAATTCGGCGGCGTGAATGCCTTCGTGGCTAGCCTTGTGCGCCAGCCAGGGGGCGCCGGCGCAGTCGCCGATGGCGAACAGGCCCTTGACGTTGGTCTGGCAATGGCCGTCGGTCTTGATGTGGCCGCGGTCCAGCTCGACGCCCAGAGCCTCCAGGCCGATGCCGTCGGTGTTGGCGGTGATGCCGACGGCCGAGATGCAGACCTCGGCCTCCAGGGTCTCGGCCTTGCCGCCGATCTCGACGTCCACCTTCACGCCCGCGCCGGTCTTGGAGACCTTGGTCACCTTGGCCCCGAGCTTGAACTTGATGCCGCGCTTCTCGAACGACTTCTGGGCGGCCTTGGAGACCTCCTCGTCCTCGACCGGCATGATGCGCTCGACCGCCTCGACGACCGTCACCTCAGCGCCCAGGGCGCGATAGAAGCTGGCGAATTCGATGCCGATGGCGCCCGAGCCGATGACGACAAAGGACTTGGGCAGTTTCTTCGGCGCCAGGGCGTCGCGATAGGCCCAGATCTTGTCGCCGTCGGCCTCCAGGCCGATCTGCGGCAGGGCGCGGGCGCGGGCGCCGACGGCCAGCATGACCGCCTTGGCCTCGACCGTGCGAGACCCGCCGGCCTTCAGGGAGATGACGACCTTCGGAGCCGCAGCGCCCTTCTCCAGCTTGGCCGAGCCCTCGATCACCTCGATCTTGTTCTTCTTCATCAGGAAGGCGACGCCCTTGTTCATCGTCGCCGCGACGCCGCGCGAGCGCTGGATGATGGCGTCGAAGTCGAACGACGCGCCGGACGCCGACAGGCCGTAGTCCTTCAGATGGCTCAAGCTCTCGAACTTTTCGCCCGACTTCAGCAGGGCCTTGGTCGGGATACAGCCCCAGTTCAGACAGATGCCGCCCAGGTTCTCGCGCTCGACGATGGCGACCTTCTGGCCCAATTGGCTGGCGCGGATGGCCGCGACGTAACCGCCGGGGCCCGAGCCGATGACGACGAGATCGAATTCAGCAGCCATGATCAGATCAACTTCTCGATGTCGGCCTTGATGGCCTCGGGTTCTGTTTGCGGAGCATAGCGGGCGACCACCCTGCCCTCGCGGTCGGTCAGGAACTTGGTGAAGTTCCACTTGATGGCCTTGGAGCCTAGGAAGCCGCGCTTGTGTTGGGTCAGCCAGGCGTAGAGCGGATGCCGGTTCGGTCCATTGACCTCCACCTTGTCGAACAGGGGAAAGGTCACGTCGAAACTGGTGGCGCAGAAGGCGGCGATCTCCGCCGCCCGCCCCGGCTCCTGCTCCCCGAACTGGTTGCAGGGAAAGCCCAGCACCTCGAACGGCCGGTCGGCGAACGTCCGGTGCAGCTTTTCCAGACCATTATATTGGCCGGTGAAGCCGCACTTGGACGCCGTATTGACGATCAGCAGCGCCTGACCGCGAAAACGGTCCAGCGAAACCTCCGTGCCGTCGATGGCGCGGGCGGAGAAGTCATAGACCGAGGTCATGACCTCACCCTCCCCTTACGCCAGCATCGCGACGGGATCTTCGATCAGCGGCTTGAACGCCTGCAGGAAGCGAGCGCCGGTCGCGCCGTCCACCACGCGGTGATCGCAGGTCAGGGTCACGGTCATGACCGTGGCCGCCACGATCTGACCGTCCTTGACGACGGCCCGTTGTTCGCCTGCGCCCACGCTCATGATACAGCCCTGGGGCTCATTGATGATCGAGGTGAACTGCTTGATGCCGAACATACCCAGGTTGGACACCGAGAAGGTGCCGCCCTGGAACTCTTCGGGCTTCAGCTTGCGTTCGCGGGCGCGCTTGGCCAGGTCCTTGGACTCGGTCGCGATCTGCGCCAGGCCCTTGGTTTCTGCCTTGCGAATGATCGGGGTGATCAGGCCGCCGTCGATCGCCACCGCCATCGAGACGTCGGCGTTGTGGTGCATGGCGATGCCTTCTGGCGTGTAGGAGGCGTTCGCCTCCGGCACCAGCTTCAGCGCCAGGGCCGCGGCCTTGATGACGAAGTCGTTGACCGAGACCTTGACGCCCTGCGGCTCCAACATCTTGTTCACCTTGGCGCGAACGACCATCAGCTGGTCGATCTCGACGTCGATGAACAGCGGGAAGTGCGGCACGTTCTGGATGCTGTCGACCATGCGACGCGCCACGGCCTTCTTCATCCCGTCCAGCGGGATCAGGTCGTAGCTGCCGTCCGGGATGCCCATCTGGGCCAGCGACTGAACCTGACGCGGCGCAATGCCCGAGGTCGCGGCGGCGGCGGTCGGCGCGGCGGCCGGTTGGGCGGCTCCCTTGCCGGCGGCTTCGACGTCGCGCTTGACGATCCGGCCGTGCGGGCCCGTGCCCTTGACCGACTTCAGATCAACGCCGTTCTGGGCGGCGATGCGACGCGCCAGAGGCGACGAGAAGATGCGTTCTCCGCTGTCCGACTTCGGCGCGGCCGGAGCCGGCGCGACCGGTGCGGACGCCTTGGGCGCCTCAACGGCGGCCGGTGCGGCCTTGGGGGCCTCCTCAGCCTTGACGGCCGGCTTCGGCGCAGCGGCCCCGCCTTCGTCCTTCAGACGAGCGATGGGGGTGTTGACCTTCACGCCTTCCGTACCTTCGGCCACCAGGATGTCGGTGATCTCGCCCTCGTCCACGGCCTCGACTTCCATCGTGGCCTTGTCGGT
>NZ_JAUSOE010000137.1 GCF_030656255.1 Brevundimonas sp.
GCCGAAGGCGGGCAGGATCAGGCGCGATCCGTCGGTGACGAAACAGGGGCGACGCACGCCGCGGCCATAGGCGACGACGCGGGCGGCGGGGTGAAGGTGGCCGGCGACCTCGCCGTGGCGGTCGTCCTTCGGCGTTCGGGGCTCGGGTTCGTGGGTCAGCCGCAGGGCGCCCAGGGCCATGTCCCCCACGACCCGGCCGGGCAGGCGTGTTTCGGCCTGGGCGTCGTCGGCCAAGGCCTCGCGGTCGTGATTGCCTTCCAGCCACAGCCAGTCTCGGCCGGTCGCCAGACGGTCCAGCCGTGTCCGGTCCTCGTCCGCCATCCGACCGAGGGCCTTGGCGTCATGGAAACTGTCGCCCAGCAGCACGACCAGGGCGGGGTTCAAGTCTGCGATCTCTGCCTCGAGCCGGTCCAGAGTGGCGCGGCTGTCATAGGGGGGCAGCATCTGGCCGCGCACGGCGAAGGCCGACCCCTTCTCCAAATGGAGATCTGCAGCGATAAGGGCGCGATGGGCGGGCAGCCACAGGGCCCCGGAACAGCGCAGCACGCAGGTCTCGCCCGCGATCTGAACCCGCAGCGAGCCGCAGGGCTTGCGGGCGGGGGACAGGGTCTGGCGCAGGGCGGCGTTCATGCGGCTTGCGGCTCCGCGTCGTCCATGACCTCGGCGATCAGCAGTTCGGCGCTGTCGTCCAGGATCATTTCGGCGGCGTCTCCGCCCACCCGCTCGCGCCCGATCTGGACCAGAACCGGGACGCAGAAGGGGGAGGGACGGGTCAGGGGCTGATGCCGGATTCGCCCCTCGATCCGCGTCAGCATCTGGCCCAGCCGCGCCACGTCCAGCAGGCCCGAGGCAGCGTCGGCGCGAGCGGTCTTGAGCAGCAGATGGTCGGGCTGGTGGCGGCGCAGCACATCGTAGATCAGGTCGGTGGAAAAGGTCACTTGCCGTCCGGTCTTCTCGGCGCCCGGCTGACGTCGCTCGATCAAGCCCGAGATCAGGGCGCAATTGCGGAAGGACCGCTTCATCATGAAGCTCTCTTCCAGCCAGGACTCCAGATCGTCGCCCAGCATGTCGGACTGGAACAGGGCGTCCAGGTCGATGCCGTCCATCGGTCGGATCGACCAGATCGCCAGGGCATAGTCTGTGACGACGAAGCCCAGGGGGCCGACGCCCAGCCGGTCCAGCCGCCGGGTCAGCAGCATGCAAAGCGTGGTGTGGGCCAGATTGCCCTCGAACGGATAGGCGACCAGAAAATGCCGGCTGCCGCGTGGAAAGGTCTCGACCAGCATGGATTCGGCGTCGGGAATGGCGGACCGTTCGGCCTGAAGCTCCAGCCATTCCTGCACGTCCGGCGGCAGGACGCGCCAGTGATCCGGGTCCTGCACCATGGTCCTCACCCGGTCAGCCAGGGAGGTGGACAGCGGGAACTTGGACCCGCCCCAGGAAGGGATCTTGGGCTCCTTGTGATTGGCGTGGGTGACCAGGGCGTCGGTGCCGACAATCCCCTGAAACGCCCAGACCTGACCGGCGAACAGGAAGGTGTCGCCGGGCGTCAGCTGTTCGAAATACCATTCCTCGGCCTCGCCCACCTTGCGGCCCGCGACCAGCTGGCGCGAGGCGCCGCCACGACGGCCGGCCACCCGCACGTTCAGGGTTCCCGCCGAGACGATGGCGCCGACATTCATCCGGTGGCGCTGGGCGATGTCCTTGGTGCGGGCCTTCCAGCGGCCGTCCGGGGTGCGGACGATGCGGGCGAACCGGTCGTAGGTGCGCAGCGCATAGCCGCCGGTGGCGACGAAATCGACCACCTCCTCGAACTGCTCCCAGGTCAGGCCTCGATAGGGGCCGCAGCCGGTGATCTCGTCATACAGGGCCTGCATGTCGAAGGCTTCGGAACAGGCGACGCCCATGACGTGCTGGGCCAGCGCATCCAGCGTGCCGATATGGACCGGCTCCCAGTCGAAGGCGTTGTCGGCCACCGCCTCGCGCGCCGCCTGGCATTCCAGCATTTCGAACCGGCTGGCGGGCACCAGAAGGGCGCGTGACGGCTCGTCCAGCCGGTGGTTGGCGCGGCCGATCCGCTGGACCAGCCGGCTGGAGCCCTTGGGCGCGGCCATCTGGATGACCAGGTCCACGTCGCCCCAGTCGATGCCCAGGTCCAGGGTCGAGGTGCAGACAACTGCCCGCAGATCGCCGCGCGCCATCGCCGCCTCGATCTTGCGCCTCTGTTCGGCGGCCAATGACCCGTGGTGCAGGCCGATAGGCAGATTGTCGTCGTTGATCGCCCACAGCTGTTGAAAGACGAACTCCGACTGCCAGCGGGTGTTGACGAAGATCAGGGCCAGGGTCGCGCGCTGGATGGCGGCGTAGACTTCGGGGATGGCGTGGCGGCCCGTGTGGCCCGCCCAGGGCACCTTGCCCTCGGAGATCAGGACGTCGATCACGGCTGGGGCGCCGGGGTCGCCCTTGACGAGGGCGACGTCCTCGACCGTTGGGGAGGGGCTCAGCCAGCCTCTGATCAGGTCCGGGTCTTCGATGGTCGCGCTCAGCCCCACCCGGCGCATCCCCGGCGAAAACTGCTGCAGCCGCGCCAGGCCCAGGGCCAGAAGGTCGCCGCGCTTGCCGCTCCAGATGGCGTGAACCTCGTCCAGAACGACGCATTTCAGGTCGGCGAAATAGGACCGTGCGCCCTCCCAGGCGCAGAACAGGGCCAGCTGTTCCGGCGTGGTCAGCAGGATGTCGGGCGGGAAGTCGCGCTGGCGCTGGCGTTTGGACTGTTTGGTGTCGCCCGTCCGCGTCTCGACGTGGATGTTCAGCCCAATCTCGCGGATCGGCGTCATCAGATTGCGCTCGACGTCGGTGGTCAGGGCCTTCAGCGGCGACAGATACAGTGTATGCACGCCCGAGCCCGGCCCGTGCTGCGGCCGGGGCCCCCGTTCGGCCAGGTCGATCAGGCTGGGCAGGAAGCCGGCCAGGGTCTTGCCCCCGCCGGTCGGCGCCACCAGCAGGGCGTGCCGACCCGCCTGGCCCGCCGCCACCATCTCCAGCTGATGCCGCCGGGGCGACCAGCCACGCCCGGCGAACCAGTCGGCGAAGAGAGGGGGAAGGGACGTCACCCCAGCCGAGCGCCTACGCAGGCGTGGCCGTTCCATGCGCCGCCTGCATCAAGACAAGAATCCTGGGCGACAAATCCCCTGATCTTGGGCCAGGCGGCTAATCCAGCCACGCCGACGACCATCGCCGCCAGCAGGGTCACAGCCAGCAGGCCGTTAATGGTCAGGAGTTTTGTCTTAGCGGCCATGGCCGACAATTAGCGCGCAAGAGCCTCAATCGCTAGATGTTCTCGTTCCGTTTCTATCTCAGGCCCGCTATCTATCGCGCGTGTCCGACGAATCCGTCCTTGTTGAAACCGGCCTGAGCGCCTTCGCGCCTCAGCAGCCTCTCCCGCCAGCGCTGGCGACCCCGCCAGGCGCAGGCGCGGTGTGCGACGACGCGGGAGCGCGCAAGATCGGGCGGGGGGCGGCTGAGGGCTTCTTCACCGGCGGGCCGGTGATGGTGGCTCACGCCTCGTTGACGGCGCGGCGGCTGGGGCTGACGCCGCCGCCGCGGTCGGGCGAGCTGATGGATGTGCTGGAGCTGTACGCCTTCGTCCGGCCGGCGCGGTTCTGCGCTCCGTCGCCGACGGGCCTGGCCCTGTCGCTGGGCCTGGCGGAGCCTCGGTCGGCCGAGGATCAGGCGGGCGCGCTGCGCGAGGCGGCGGGTCTGCTGCTGGGCGAACTGGCGGCGCCCGCCTATCCCGAGCGCGAGGCCGCCTATGTGCTGGCTCTGACGATGCAGCGCGCCGGCTGGGCCTGGGGCGACCGGGTGGTGCAGGCGCTGAAGGACGGCGGGGTGCGCGCGCGCCAGCATCGTGGTTCGGGCCTGGACGTCTGGAGCCGGCTGACGGAATGGGAGGACGAGGCCCCGCGCGGCGAGGCGGGGTCGGCCCCGGTCGATTCCGAGTCCGCCCGTATCCGTCTGGAGAAATTGTTGCAGGCCTCGGGGCTGGACGAGACCCGGCCGACCCAGTCGGACTATGCGGCCGAGGCCGCCTTCGCCTTTTCGCCGCGCAACGAAGAAGGGCGGCCGCGCGTGCTGCTGGCCGAGGCGGGGACGGGCACGGGCAAGACCCTGGGCTATCTGGCGCCGGCCTCGCTGTGGGCCGAGCGGAACCAGGGGGCGGCGTGGATCTCGACCTATACCCGCGCCCTGCAACGCCAGATCGACCGCGAGAGCCATGCCCTGTGGCCCGATCCGGAAGAGCGCAAGAAGAAGGCGGTGATCCGCAAGGGACGCGAGAACTATCTGTGCGTCCTGAACCTGCAGGACATGGTCCAGGCGGCCCAGCTGGGGAATGGCGATCTGGTCGGCCTGGCGCTGGCGGGGCGCTGGGCCGTGCATACGCGCGACGGGGACATGACGGGGGGCGACTTTCCCGGCTGGCTGCCGGGCCTGTTCGCCATGCCCGCGGCCCATGCGGCGGGGGCGGCCAATCTGGTGGATCGGCGCGGCGAATGCGTCCACGCCGCCTGTCCCCACTATCGCAGTTGTTTCGTCGAAAAGACCATCCGCGCCAGCCGACGCGCGGACCTGGTCATCGCCAACCACGCCCTGGTCCTGACCCAGGCCGCCTTCGACGGCGCGCGCTCGGCCCGGGGGCAGAAACAGGACGGCGAGACGGCGGCCCTTAAACGCATCGTCTTCGACGAGGGCCACCATCTGTTCGACGCCGCCGACAGCGCCTTTTCCGCCTGTCTGTCGGGCCAGGAGGCGGCCGAACTGCGCCGCTGGATCCGGGGACCGGAGGGCAAGGGGCGGCGCGGGCGCGGGCTGGAACAACGGCTGGGCGACATGGTCGGGGACAATGACGCTGCGTTGAAAGCGCTTCAGGACGCCATCCGCGCCTCGGCCGCGCTTCCGGGCGAAGGGGTGTCGGGCCGCGTCGCCCCGGCCTCGGGCGAGGTCAATCCCATCGGGCCGATCGAGGCCTTCCTGGCCGCCGCCTTGGATCAACTGCGGGCGCGCACGGCCGAGACCAACACATACGGCGGGCCGGAGTTCGGCATGGAGTGCGCGCTGAAACCGGTGACCGATCCGGTGGCCGAAACCGCCCGGGCGGCGGCCCAGGCCCTGGCCGCGCTGGAGGCGCCGCTTCTGGCCCTGTCGCGGCATCTGGAAGACATTCTCGACGACGAGGCGGCCGAGCTGGACGGGGCGCAGCGGTCGCGGATCGAGGGGGCGTTGCGCGGGCTGGACAGGCGGGCGCGCATGACCCTGCCGGGCTGGCGGTCCATGCTGGCGGCGCTGGAGGACGGCGGAGACCAGCCCGATCCCGACTTCGTCGACTGGCTGTCGGCCGAGACGGCGTTCGGCCGCATCCACGACGTCGCCCTGCGCCGCCACTGGATCGATCCGACCGTGCCGCTGGAAGCCGCCGTGATCGTGCCGGCGCACGGGGTTTTGGTGACCTCGGCCACCCTGTCCGACCCGTTGCAGGAAGACCCGTTCGACCTGGCCCGCCTGCGCACCGGATCGGCCCGTCTGATCGATCCGCCGCGCACCCTGAAGGTCGAAAGCCCGTTCGACTATGCGGCCAACAGCCGGGTCATCGTCGTCAACGACCTGGTCAAGGACGACCCGCGCCAGACGGCGGCGGCGATGCGTGAACTGTTCCTGGCGGCCGGGGGCGGGGGGCTGGGCCTGTTCACCGCCATCCGTCGGCTGAAGGCGGTCTATGAACGGCTGGGGCCGGACCTGGCGAAGTCCGGCGTGCCCCTGTACGCCCAGCACGTCGATCCGCTGGAGGTCGGGGCGCTGGTGGACATGTTTCGGGTCGAGGAGAACTCGTGCCTTTTGGGCACCGATGCGGTGCGCGACGGGGTGGATGTGCCGGGCCGGTCCTTGCGCGTCCTGGCCTTCGACCGGGTGCCCTGGCCGCGCCCGGACCTGCTTCACAAGGCGCGGCGCGAACGGCTGGGGGGCAAGGGATACGATGACGCCTTGGCCCGCGCCCGCATCGCCCAGGCCTTCGGTCGGCTGATCCGGCGCGGCGACGACAAGGGGGTCTTCCTGATGCTGGACGCCGCCACCCCCACCCGCCTGTTCGCCAGCCTGCCGCCCGGGACCGAGGTCCAGCGGATGGGCCTGGCCGATGCGGTGGCGCTGACCCGCAGTTTCCTGAACCCCGAGACCTGAGATGTCGAAGACCACGCCCGCGACTGTCGCCCTGACCAAGGCCGGCGTCGCCTTCGAACTGTTCGCCTATGACTATGACCCCGACGCGCCGCGCGTGGGGTTGCAGGCGGCGCAGGCTTTGGGAATGGCCCCGGAACAGGTGTTCAAGACCCTGATGACCCTCGTGGACGGAGCGCCGGCCTGCGCCATCGCGCCGTCGGACTGCGAGGTCAGCATGAAGAAGCTGGCGGCCGCCGTCGGCGGCAAGTCGGCGCAGATGATGAAGCCCGCAGATGCGGAAAGGCTGACGGGTTATAAGGTCGGCGGCGTCAGTCCCTTTGGACAACGCAAGACCGTGCCGACGGTGATGGACGAGACGGCCGTCTTGTTCGATCAGATATTGATCAACGGCGGCCAGCGCGGGCTGTTGCTGGGCATCGCGCCTGAAGCAGCGGCCCGGGCGGCGGGGGCCAGGTTGGTCGATATCACGGCCTGAACGCCTTGGGCGGTCGTCCTTCCTTGGGGTATAGCCGTCTCGACCCCGGAGTTTGAATGACCGACGCACCGACCCAGCGACCCAGCCGCGCGGGCCTCTACGCCCCCTTCATCATCGTGCTGATCGCCCTGGCCGCCTGGACCGGCTGGTGGTTTTATCTGACGCGCCAGATCGACGCGGGGCTGGAGGCCCAGTCGGCCGCCCTGCGGCAACAGGGCTGGGACGTGCGCTACGCCGACAAGCGGATCGTCGGCTGGCCCTTCCGCGCCAATGTGAAACTGACCCATGTGACGATCGCCGCCCCGTCCGGCCACGCCATATCCGCGCCGGAACTGAACGCCGAGGCCAACGCCTATCAGCCGACCAAATGGGTCGTGGTCGCGCCCGAGGGCCTGGTCCTGACCCGGGCGGGCAAGGGCAAGGTGGCCGTCAACGGCGACGCCATCCGCATGAGCGCCCGCGGCATCGACCAGCGCTGGCCCAACCTGGCGCTGGAACTGGTCAATCCGATCTTCACTGTCCATCCCGACGGCGAGCCCTTCCCCATCGCACGGGCCGCGCGGATCGAATTCTATTCGCGGCCCCATCTGGAGGGTTCGACAGCCCCGAGCGACGACATCGACGTGATGTTCCGGCTGGTGGACGGGCAGGGACGCCGCGACGGACCGGTCGAGGGCTTCGCCCAGGACGGTCAACTGACCACCCAGCTGGAGGCCACCATCGGCCGGGCCGACCTGCTGAAGGTCGGGGACGCGGCGGGGGTGTTTTCGCAATGGACCCAGGGCGGCGGGACCTTCCGCAATCTGCGCGGCGATCTGCAGGCGGGCGACAGCCGCGCCACCTTGAGCAGCGACGTGCTGAAGGCCGACGCCAACGGGCGGCTGACGGGCCAGGTGGCCCTGCAGTCGCAGAAGCCCCTGCCGGCCCTGTCCGGCCTGCTGGAGTCGCGCCAGGGTTCGGTGAACCGGATCGGAGCGGCGGGGGCCGCTGCTGCGGCCGGGGCGGCCGACGCTGCGGGGCGTGAAGACATGGCTCTGACCCTGGTGTTCCGCGACGGTCGGACCTGGCTGGGACCCTTCCCCCTGGCGCCGGCGCCGAAACTGTTCTGATGGGATTGCTGGAAGAAGCCCAGGACGACGCCGTGCTGACGGCGCTTGACCGAGCGGTGGTCGAGGCCCTGCGGGCCAGGATCGCCGCCGGTCCGCGGGATCGGTTCGACGCCGGGATCCTGGCCCTGCGCGATCTGACGGCGGACGTCGGTCCCGTCGAGCGCGCGGCGTTGAAGGCGTTGTGGGGGCGGATCGAGGCGGCGACGGGGCCTTCGCTGGTGACGTGCGGTGGTCTGGCCCAGGCCCTGGCGACCGACCGTTACGGTCTGGGCTCCCGCCCCTTGTCCGCCGAAGAGGCTTTGAAGGCGGTGGAAGGCGGTTCGCGTGCTTTGGTCGACCTGACATCGGGTCGGCCCTGGTGGGGACGGCTGCTGGCCCGGCCAGAATTGAGGATCGTCGCCGCCCTGCCGGACGACGGCCGGGCGCGGCCCCAGGCCTTTCTCGTGTCCAAGGAAGTCTCGGGCCCGACCGGTGGCGACCGCACCTTCTGGGTCACCGACAGCGCCGTGTCCGACGCCAAGATCGTCGAGGCTCTGGGCGAGGCCGGGCTGGTCGCCGATCCCCTGGCGGCCGCAGGCGGCTTGAAGCTGTTCGTATTGGCGGGCTATGTGCAGGCTGAGGACGGGCGGCTGGACAACGCCCCCGGCCGCCTGACCGGCGTCATCGGCGCCGCCCCCGTCTTCTGACTTCCTCCGTTCTTCGAGTTAAGGCTTTTCATGACCGACGCGCCCGCGCCCAAAACCGGCATCCTCGACATCGCCCCCTATGTCGGCGGCAAGTCGTCCATCGCAGGCGTCGCCGAGCCGATGAAACTGTCCTCCAACGAGAACATGCTGGGCGCCGGCGAGAAGGCGCGGGCCGCCTATGAGGCCGCGATCAAGACTATCCATATCTATCCGGACGGCCGGGCGACCAAGCTGCGCGACGCCGTGGCGGAAAAGCATGGGCTGGAGCCCGAGCAGCTGATCTTCGGCAACGGCTCGGACGAGGTCTTCGCCCTGCTGAACCAGACCTATCTGACGGCGGGCGACAATATCGTCTGCGGCCAGTACGGCTTCCTGGCCTATCGGATCAGCGCCCTGGGCTGCGAGGCCCAGGTCAAGCTGGCGCCCGAGCCGAACTTCAAGGCCGAGGTCGATGCGCTGTTGGCCCAGGTCGATGACCGGACCAAGATCGTCTATGTCTCCAACCCGTCGAACCCGACCGGCAGCTACAACACCGGCGAGGAGATCCGCCGTCTGCACGCCGCGCTTCCGGCCCATGTCATCCTGGTGGTGGACGAAGCCTATGCGGAATATGTGACCGAGGCCGACTGGGAGACCGCCTTCCCCCTGGCCAAGGACGCGGCCAACATCGTCGTCACCCGCACCTTCTCCAAGATCCACGGCCTGGGCGGGCTACGGATCGGCTTCGGCTATGCGCCGGTCGCCGTGGCCGAGGCCATCGACCGTATCCGCCTGCCGTTCAATGTCTCGGTTCCGGGGCTGGAAGCCGCCGCTGCGGCGGTGGGGGACGAGGCGCACCAGACGGCCTCGCGCGAGCTGGTGTCGAACTGGAAGCCGCGCCTGACCCAGGCCCTGCGCGGCTTCGGCTTCGAGGTTCTGCCCAGCGCGGGGAATTTCGTGCTGGTGATGTTCGACGGGGCGGAACGGGCCGCCGCCGCCAATGAGTATCTGAACACACGGGGCATCATCGTGCGGCCGGTCGGCGGCTACGGCCTGCCCCAGGCCCTGCGCATCACCATCGGCACGGAAGACCAGAACAGGGCCGTGATCGACGCGCTAAGCGAGTTCGCGGCCACCTGATCCGCGAGAGCGCGGCGACCGCCCGGCGGTCGCCGCGTTTTTCCTCAGCCGCCGAAACGGCGGGCGAAGAAGACGCCCGTGCGGATGGTGTCGTCTTCCTGGGACAGGGGGCTGTCGGCCACGTCGCCCAGGCGGCGCTCGTAGTTGATCAGGCCGCCGGCGGCCCATTTGTCGTTGATCGGGACCAGCAGGAACAGGCTGGCGCCCGCGCCTTGCAGGCCGCTGCCCGGCGAATAGGCGTCGATGCCGTTGCGGGCGGCCTCGGCGGCGCTGACGCCGTAATAGGCGTCGGCCAGCTTGGCGTCGCCGCCGCGGGCATAGACAGAGACATTCATCAGCCCGATCGGCGTCACGCGCTGGTGGCCGACCGAGGCGTAGTATTCCGTGCCTTCGCTGACGTCCGTCACGTCGCGGCTGACCCGGCCGCCGACGACGATATTGCCGGGCAGGCGCTTGAAGGCGTAGGCGGCGACGTCGGCGCCGAAGTCGGGACGATCCAGGTCCAGGCCCTCGATGTCGTCGGGCGAGAAGCGCGGGCGCAACTGCAGGCCGGCGCGGAAGTCGTCGGTCTTGATGGCGTTCCAGCCCAGGCCGTCGATGGCGCTCAGATAGACGACGTCGCGATAATTGGCGGAAACCCACGGCACGACCTGGGTCTCGGAGCCCGTGTCGCCGTTGCTGTCCTTGCTGTAGAGGGCGCCGACGCCGAGATCGACGGTCCAGCCGTCGGGCGCGGGGCGCAGCTGCTCATAGGGCTGGGACTGGGCCAGGGCGGAGCCGGCGAAGGCGGTTGCGGCGGCGGCTGTCAGGGCCAGGGTGCGCAAGGACATTTGGAGCTTTCTCGTACGGAATAGGTCAGTCCATACGTTCGAGCTGGGCCTTTGGCTCCAGCAGGGCTGCAGATGCCGTCTCTATGCGACTTTCCAGCAACGCCATCATCGCGCCGCGCTTCAGTCCGGCGGGGATCGGCTCCAGGAATTCGAACACCACCTTGCCGGGATAGCGGCGGAAGCCATGGGCGGGCCAATGGACGCCGGAGTTGGTGGCGACCGGCCAGCAGGGGCCTTCCAGATCGCGATAGATGGCGGCGACGCCGGGCTTGTAGTCGCCGGGCACGCCGGGATCGTTGCGGGTCCCCTCCGGGAAGATGACGATCTGGCGGCCTTCGGACAGGCGCTCGCGCGCCTGACGCGTCATGTCCTTCAGCGCCTTGGCGTGACCGGCGCGGTCCACGGCGATCATCTTGGCCTTCCAGGCGAACCAGCCGAAGAAGGGCAGGGGCATCAGCTCCTTCTTCATCACGAAACAGGCGTCGGGCAGGACGGCCAGCAGGGCGACGATGTCCAGCATCCCCTGGTGTTTCGACGCGATCAGGGCCGCGCCCGACGGGGCATGCTCAAGCCCGCGCACCTCGACCTTGACCCCCGCGATCCAGCGCAGGCCGAACAGCACGATCTTCGCCCACAGCTTGCAAACCCCCTGGGCGTAGCGGTGCGGCCCCAACAGGGCGGGCGACAGGCCGACGGCGACGATCGGCATCGACAGATAGAGCCAGGCGGTGAAGAGCAGGGAACGTAGGGTGTTCACTTAGGCAGGGGCCTTTTCGGCGGAGGTTTCAGTCGCGGGGGCGTCGCGGCTGAGCCGGCGAATCCCTTCGCGGCCCAGTGCGGTCAGATATTTCAGATATTCCAGCGTCATGCGCCGCGCCGTCACCGTCGCCCGCCACCAATGCCGGTTGTCCAGCGACGGGGTCGAGACGGCGTAGGGGGTCAGTTTCACGCCCGGCATCTGGCCGCGGATCTCCACCAGCGAGCGGGGCATATGATAGTCGGAGGTGACGACGATCAGGTCGTCATAGCCCTTGGACCGGGCCCAGGCGGCGATCTCCTGGGCGTTGCCGACGGTGTCCTCGGCCTCGAAACCCAGGTCGACGCAGCAGTTGAACAGACGGCTGGAGCCCGGCGTCAGCTCGCGCAGCTCGCGACGACGGACCTCACGGTTGACGCCCGAGATCAGGACGCGCTGGCCCTTGCCCTGTTCCAGCAGGCGGATGGCGGCGTTGACCCGTTCGGCGGACGGGCCGGTCAGGGCCACGATGGCGTCGGCCGTGGCGGGTTCGTCGGCGGGCGTCAGTTCGCGCACCCGATGGGCGAAGGCGAACAGGCCGACCAGCCAGATCAGGGCGACAATGCCGATGACGACGAGCAGCCTCATCCCTTCCCCCGACCTGAACCCAGAACCTGCATGGCGGCGAATCTGGCCGCGACAAGCGCCACCGTAGCCGCCAGCAGCGGACATGGCGAGAGCAGCAGCAGGTCGCCCCAAGTCACGGGCAGGGCCTGGGTCAGGCCGTCCGATCCGCCCACGAAGCGCACGAAGGCCAGGAGCACTCCCGCCAGTCCCGCCCCAATGGCTCCCGCGCCGGCCGCAATCAGGGCGAAGCGGCGCTGAAACAGCCAGGCGATGCGGCCGTCTGTGGCCCCGTTCAGGCTCAGGGTCTCGATCACCCCGCGCCCCGCCGCCAGGCCGGCGCGGGTGGCGTAGGCGATGGCGGCGGCGGCGGCGAAGGCGGTGGCCAGGAAGGCGGCGCCGGCCAGGGCGGTGATCAGGGCGGCCGAACGCTCGACCTCGCCGCGCCAAAGACTGTGGTCATCGACCGTGGCGTCCAGCCCGGCCTCGGCCAGGGCGCGGCTGAGGCTGACCGCGCTGGCGGGGGCGTTCGGGTTCAACCGCACCGTCACCAGATGGGGCAGGGGCAGGTCGGGCAGGACGGCGTCGCCCAGCCAGGGCCGCAGCAGATCCTCGGCCGCCTTTCGATCCAGGGCCGCCGCCTCCTCGACCCCGGCGACGCCGGACAGGGTCTCGGCCGCGCGGGCGGCGGCGGTGTCGCCGCTCTCGCCGACACGGGGGCGGACCTGAACCGTGGCCTCGGCGCCCAGCTGGCGCGCCCAGCCATGGGCGGCGCGGTCGGCGGCCGAGGCGGCGACGGCGGCCAGACAGGCCAGGAAACACAGGACGGCGATGACGGTCATCAGCCAGGGCTCGCCGGCCGCCGCCGGGGGCAGCAGGCCGGGACGTCCCCGGGAAAGTCGGAAGTCGGACAGGCGGATCATGCGGCGGCCCGTGCGGCTTCGGTCAGTCGGCCCTGATCCAGTCGCAGGACCCGCGCGCCCGAGCGCTCGGCCAGGGCCTGGTCATGGCTGGCGATCAGGACGGTGGCGCCCAGACGGTTCAGCGACTGGAACAGGCGCAGCAGTTTCTCGGCCATGACGGCGTCCACGCTGCCGGTCGGTTCGTCGGCGACGATCAGGCCGGGGCGGGTGATGACGGCGCGGGCGATGGCCAGGCGCTGCTTCTCACCGCCGGACAGGGCCGGGGGACGGGCGTCCATTCTGCGGCCCAGGCCGACCCATTTCAGCATTTCTTCCACGTCGGCGGCGTAGTCGGCCTCGCGCCCGCCCGCCAGCCGCAGGGGCAGGGCGACGTTGTCGAAGGCGGACAGGTGGTCCAGCAGGCGGAAATCCTGGAACACCACCCCCATGCGGCGGCGAAAGGCGGGGATGTCGCGTCGGTCGATGTCCGAGACGTCGGCTCCGAACAGGCGAATGGTCCCGCTAGTCGGTCGGTCGGCCAGGGTCAGAAGCCGCAGTAGCGAAGACTTTCCGGCGCCGGACGGCCCGGTAAGGAAGTGGAAAGAGCCTCGCGTCAGAATGAGGTTAACGTCTCGCAGCACGTCGGGCGCGTCCACATAGCCGAAACCCACGCCCGACAGGCGGACGGTCTCGGTCACAGGGGCGGAATCGGCGGCGCTGGGTGGCGAGGACGGCATTGAGTTTTGTTTCAGGGACAGGGCGCGAAATCGCGCCTTACAGGAGGGGGCGACAGCCTCGCAGTCAGCCACATGATACTGACCTGCCCCGCCTGCGCCACCAGCTATTTCATTCCCGACGACGCCGTGGGCGCGAACGGGCGCAAGGTGCGTTGCAAATCGTGCGGCGAAATCTGGCGCGCGACCAGCGACGAACCTCTGGAACTGAGCGTCGCGCCCGAGCCGCGCATCATCTCGACGCCCGAGCCGGACGCCGCCTCTGAGCCCGCCAGCTTGGCCGAGACCCCGGCCCCCGAGCTTCCCAAGGCCTTCCGCGCCCGCGCCGAACAGCAGCGTCGCCTGCGCCGCGCCGCCACCCATGGCGTGGTGTGGGCGGGCCTGGCCAGCGCCTTTGTCGGTTTGATCGTCTCGGCCTTCCTGTTCCGGGTCGAGGTGGTCGAGGCCTTCCCGCGCGCCGCCGCCGCCTATGCCGCCGTCGGGGCGCCCGTGAATCCCATCGGTCTGGACTTCGAGGCCATGACGGCCAAGGAGGTCGCCAATCATCCCGGCATGGTCCTGGTGTCCGGCGCGCTGCGCAATGTGCGCGACGCCGAGATCGTGGCCCCGCCGGTCCGCGTCGCCCTGCTGGACGAGCACGGCGCCGAGGTCGGTTTCAAGATCGTCGCCATCGACGCCGCCCCGGTCCTGCCCGGCAAGGTCCAGGGCTTCGCCGTCCTGATCCCCGACCCCGGCGGCCATGCGGCCGACATCGGGGTCAATTTCGTGACGACGGACGCCCCCCACGCCAAGCCGGACGCCGCTCACGCCGCGCCCGCCGAAGCGGCGCCAGCGGCGGATCATGGCGAAGACCACGCTGCGCCTCAGGCAGCGCCCGCTCACGAGCCCGATCATGCGCCCGCCGAGACGGGCGGTGGTCATGCGTCGGCGAACGCTCATGCCGCGATGGCGCCGGCCTCCAATGGCTTGAGATCTGCGGTCGCGCCGGGCGTCGCCCCGCGCAACGCCCAGGCGCCGATCGAGGCCCGCCCGATTCGCGTGGTGGACAACGGGCACGGCGAGGCGGTATCCGCCTCGCATGGCTGATCCCTCCCCCAAGCCGACCATTCTCCTGGCCGAGGCCGACATCGCCCGCGTCGTGGCGGATCTGGCCGCGCGCATCGCCCCTGTCATCGACGACGATACAGTCGCCGCCGTCCTGCTGACCGGCGGTCTGTGGTTCGCCGCCGACCTGACCCGCGCCCTGTCGCGCGTCGGCCGCAATGTCCGGTTCGACGCCCTGTGGCTGACCTCCTATGGCGACGACAAGACCAGCCGGGGCAAGATCGACGTCTATGCGCCGTTCCAGCGGCCCATCGCCGGGCGGCGCGTGCTGATCCTGGACGACGTCTTCGACACAGGCCTGTCCCTGGCCGAGGCCGCCCGGATCGCCCGCGAGGCCGGGGCCTCCGAGGTCCTGACCTGCGTTTTCGCCCGCAAGCCCTGGCCTGCGCCGCGCGCGCCCGAGCCGGACTTCGTCGGCTGGGAGGCGCCGGACCGGTTCCTGGTGGGCTACGGCCTGGACAATGCGGGCGGATTGCGTGGCCT
Source organism: Brevundimonas sp. (assembly GCF_030656255.1). Classification (GTDB taxonomy): domain Bacteria; phylum Pseudomonadota; class Alphaproteobacteria; order Caulobacterales; family Caulobacteraceae; genus Brevundimonas. The sequence continues at coordinate 15,034 of NZ_JAUSOE010000137.1, forward strand.
TCCGGACATCTGCGCGCTGGACTGACGATAAAGCGGCCTGTTCGGCGTTGACTCTGAGACGCCCTTCCGTATATGTCGCCGCTCTTCGCCCCCGGGGGTCTCTCCGGAGGGCGTATTCATTTTTGCGTTTGCGCTGAGGCTTCAACATGTACGCGGTGATCAAGACCGGCGGCAAGCAGTACCGGGTCCAACCGGGCGATACGATTGTCGTCGAAAAGCTCGATGGCGACGCCGGCTCGGAGCTGAAGTTCGACAGCGTCCTGATGCTGGGCGGCGACAAGGGCGTGACCCTGGGCGCTCCCCTGATCGACGGCGCTTTCGTCGGCGCGACCCTGGTAGAAACCCGCAAGGGTGAGAAGATCAAGATCTTCAAGAAGACCCGTCGTCAGGGCTATCGCCGCACCAACGGCCACCGCCAGATGGAATCGGTCCTGCGCATCACCGGCATCGAAGGCGCCGGCGAGACCGCCAAGTGGGACGGCAAGGTCGATCTGACCACCAAGGCCGAGATCAACCTGCGGGCCCGCAACCTGGCCACCCGTGGCGCGACCTCCTCGCTGGGTTCGACCGAGACGGTCGTGACCGACGTGGACGGCGCCGAGGTCAAGGGCGTCGTGGTCGAGAGCTCGGCTCCCGCCAAGAAGGCCCCGGCCAAGAAGAAGGCCGCGCCCAAGGCTGAAGCCGCCGGCGACGAAGCCTAAGACATTCACCGGCGCTTCACCGCGCCAAACGGTATCACGGACGCGCTCAAGTAGGCCGAAAGGCCGGTAGCGCACCAAGAAGAGACGGAGCGGCAAGATGGCTCACAAGAAATCCGGTGGTTCGTCGCGTAACGGTCGCGACTCCGAGTCGAAGCGCCTGGGCGTGAAGAAGTTCGGCGGCGAGCGTGTGCTGGCCGGCAACATCATCGTGCGTCAGCGCGGCACCACCTTCCACCCGGGTGAGAACATCGGCATGGGCCGTGACCACACCCTGTTCGCCCTGACCCACGGCGCGGTGAAATTCACCAAGAAAGCCGGCGGCCGATGCTATGTATCGGTCCTCGCGGCCAACGACGACGCCGCCCAGGCTATGGCGGCCGAGTAACGCAGTCTGGAACACTCCGGATCGCGTTGCTCTTGAAAGCAGCCGGTCCGGACCAGGGAAGATATTCCGCGGGGAGTCTGGATCACCAGGCTCCCCGTTTGTGTTTCCCCGCCTCGTAGACCGCCCGAGCCCTCCAAGGTGGCGGTCCTTACGAAGAGGCGACTGCCATGTGCGTCATCGAAACCTCCCCCGTCGTCGAGACGCGGCGTCTGGTGCTGCGCGCGCCCGCGCCCCAGGACGCGCCGCGCATCGCCGCCCTGGCCAATGATCTGGACATCGCCCGCATGACCAAGCGGATGCCGCATCCGTTCCGGATCGAGGACGCTGACGACTTCGTGCTTCAGGTCGCGTCGCAGGACCCGGCGCGGGCCAACACCTTCGTCATCGAACATGAAGCGGCCGGCCCGGTCGGGGTCATCGGCCTGTTCGAGAGCGAGGATCGGGTTCCGGAAGCGGGATACTGGATCGGACGCGAATACTGGGGGCGGGGGTTCGCCACCGAGGCCCTGGACGCAGCCCTGGTCTGGGCCAGCCGCAAGTGGCGGCGGCGCGCCCTGGTCGCGGGGCATTTCGCCGACAATCCGGCGTCCGGCCGCGTGCTGGAGAAGTCCGGCTTTCTCTACACGGGCGAGACCCGTCGGGCGTGGAGCCGGGCGCGGCGGGCCGAGATCGAGACGCGGATGATGGTGTGGCTGGCCTGAGCGGCCAGCCCTAGCCCCAATCAGCCCGCCAGGCTGGGGCCGAAGACGGCGGCGGCGCCGACCAGACCGGCGACCAGCATGGCCACGGCCCCGGCGACGAAGGCCGTGGCCGTGCGGGCCCGACGGCGCCGTGCGCCGCCTGCGCGGTATTTGCGGATCAGGATCATGGGGCCTCGGGTAAAGGCCTCGGACCCGATGATGTTGTGCTGGGACAAGAAGGCGCTCCCCGACTGTCTCGTGAGCAGGGATCTGTCCGGGGTCGGAGTGGTCAGAAGATGGCGATCCGCGTTACCGGGGTCGCATCTTCGTGAGCGGCCGGTCAGCCGCAGAAGACCAGTCGTCCGTCATAGGTGCGATAATAGCCGCTGGCCGGGTCGTAGGAGCGGTAGGCGCTGCGACACCAATCCACCCGGCGGGCGTCGCGGCCATAGGCTGGGCGATCATGGCCATAGGCCGAGCCCCCGCCGGGATAGACAAGATCCGGACGGCCATAGGCGCCGGATATACGCCGGGGCCGCTGGAATAGCTGTAGCCATAGCCGGCGGAGCGATAGCGCCGCGCATAGGCCGGCCGCTGGTCGCGCCAGGCGGCGCCGCAGTCGGTGCGGGCGGCGTCCCAATAGGCGTCGCAGCGATAGTCGCCCGGCCGGTCCGCCTGGCCCTTGAAGTCGTAGAGGGCGCCTGAACCATAGGTCTGGTTGCGGCCGTAGGGACGATAGGCGTCCCGACCCTGATACGCCCTGTCGCGGGGATGATCATAGCGGGTCGGGGCGCCGTACCAGGTCTGGGCCACGGCCGGGGCGGTCGACAGGGCCGTGGCGACGGCGGCGATCAGGGCGAGTCTCATGATGGATCCCCAGGACGGCCGCGCGGGCCGGGGGCGGATGGGAACGCTTGGGAGGACGCCTACTGGATCGAACGACTTAAAGACCGGTGTTACAGGGCGACATTGACGACACGGCCGCCCCGGGTGTCAACGCGGCGCATCAGCACCAGGGGGGCTTCGTCGCCCGAACGGACCGGGACGATCAGGAACCAGCCGCCGTCGGGCAGGCCGCTGAAGCGGAACCGGCCATTGGCGCAGGTCTCGGAGCGGACGAAGCCGCTGTAGTTGGCGTTGGCGTCCGGCACGGTGCGGGCGCGGACGACGGCGGCGGGCACGGCGGCGCGGTCGGTCGAGCCGTACAGGGTGCGGAAGCGGGCGCGGGTGTAGGGGGTGTCGGGCGTCAGGCCGGCCGAGGCGACGCAGGCGTAGGTCTTGCCGTCCTGGGCATAGGTGATGCGGCCCTCGATGGCGGCCTGGCCCGAGCGTTCCGACCAGGCGAAGTCGGCGGTGTTGAAGGCGGCGGGGCCGCCGACGGGCGCACCGGTCGGGAAGGTGGTGGGCGCACAGGCCGACAGGGCGGCGGCGGCCAGACCCAGCACCAGGGCGGCGGGCTTCAGGGAACGGATCGACATGGGGCTTCCTCCGGAAATCCGGACCGCCCTGGGGGAGGCGGGGCCGGAAATGATCGTGGACCGGTCGCGGGGGTGCGACGGTCCATCTATCGCACGGGCGATAACGCGACTTCCACGGTCAAGGTTGCGCCCTCTGGACCGGGAACCGACAAAGCGCGAAAGAGGCGGAAGAAAATTCGTCGGGCGCGCCGCCCGGCGACCGTATGGATTATGCCCATGACCGTCACCTTCGCCGATATCCAGGCCGCCCAGGGCCGAATCGCCGGCCAGGTCGACCGCACCCCGACCCGCCATTCCCGCAAGCTGTCGCAGCTGACCGGAGCCGAGGTCTGGGTCAAGTTCGACAATCTGCATTTCACCGGCAGCTTCAAGGAGCGGGGCGCCCTGAACCGGCTGCTGATGCTGAGCCCCGAGGAGCGCAAGCGCGGGGTGGTGGCGGCCAGCGCGGGGAACCACGCCCAGGCCTTGGCCTATCATGGCGGGCGGCTGGGCGTGCCGGTGACCATCGTGATGCCGGAGGGGACGCCCTTCGCCAAGATCAACGGCACCCGGTCGCACGGGGCCACGGTGGTGATCCACGGCCTGGACTTCACCGGCTCGACCGAAGAGGCCCAGCGGCTGGAGGCGGAGAAGGGTTATGTCTTCGTCTCGGCCTTTGACGACGAAGGCATCGTGGCGGGCCAGGGGGTCTGCGCCATCGAATTGCTGGAGGACGCGCCGGACGTCGAGGCCCTGCTGATTCCCATCGGCGGGGGAGGGCTGATCGCCGGCTGCGCCATCGCGGCCAAGGCGATGAAGCCGGACATCAAGGTGTTTGGGGTCGAGGCGGCGCGATACCCGTCCTTTACGGCGCGGCGGGCGGGCAAGCCGCCGGTCTGCACCGGCCAGACCATCGCCGAGGGCATCGCCATCAAGGCGGTGGGCGAGATCCCCTTCGCCCTGGCCGACCCGCTGGTGGACGAGGTCTTCGTCTGCGAGGAGGCGGACTTCGAACGGGCGGTGGCCCACTATGTCACCTATGAGAAGACGGTGTCCGAGGGGGCGGGCGCGGGCGGTCTAGCGGCCCTGTTGGCCTATCCCGAGCGGTTCAAGGGGATGAAGGTCGGGCTGGAGCTGTGCGGCGGCAATATCGATGCGCGGATGCTGGCCGTGGTCCTGAACCGCGAGATGGTCCGTGAGCGGAGGTTGCTGGTTTACCGGATCCTGGGCGACGACCGGCCGGGCATGCTGTCGGCCATGGCGGCGGTGATCGGCGGCCTGGGCGGCAACATCATCGACGTGGTCCACAACCGCCTGGCGCTGGACGTGCCGGCCAAGGGCGCCGAGTTCGACATCATGGTCGAAACGCGCGATAGCGCCCACGCCGACGAGATCGGCGAGGCCTTGAAGGAACGCGGCTATGAACTTCGGATGGGGTAGGGCGGCCGTCGTCGCGCTTCTGATGCTGGCCGGCTGCGGCCGGTCGGAACCGGTCGATCCGAACGCAGGCAAGGCGGAAGCCGCCGCCTTCATGGAGAAGAACGCCAACGAAGAGGGGGTTCAAACCCTGCCGAGCGGGCTGCAGTACCGGGTGGTTCAGTCGGGCTCTGCGGGTGGCGTCAGCCCGGACCGAAACGATCTGGTCAAGGTCGATTACGAGGGCAAGCTGGTCGACAACACCGTCTTCGACAGCTCGTTCGCGCGCGGGGCGCCGGCGGTGTTCACGCCCGAGACCGTGGTGCCCGGCTGGACCGAGGCCCTGCAGAAGATGCGCGTGGGCGACGAGTGGATCCTGTTCGTGCCGCCGGCCCTGGGCTACGGCGAACAAAGCAGCCCCAAGATCCCGGCGAACTCGGTGTTGATCTTCCGGCTGAAGCTGCTGGATGTGGCCAAGGTTCCGGGCGGCGGATCGGGCGCGGGGACGGCGATGGGGTAAGCCCCGCCTCCCAAGCCAGGCTTCTGCGCGGAATCAGGGGCGCAAGCCCTGCCATTCGCGCAGAACCTGGGGGTCGGTCTCATGGGGCGCTTGCGCCAGGGCGGCGAAGTCGGCGGGGGCCATCAGACGCGACAGCGCCCAGACGGCGGCGCCGCGCAGCAGAGGGGCGGGGTCGGCCAGCAGGGCCTGGGTCGGGGCGATCAGGGTCGGGTCGTTGGAATTGCCGACCGCATAGAGGACGTTCCTCAGAAACCGGTCGCGGCCGATCCGCTTGACCGGGCTCTTGGTGAACAGGGCGCGGAAGGCGGCGTCGTCCAGCGCCAGCAGGTCGGACAGGCGCGGGCTGTTGAAGGCGGGGCGGGGCGCCAGCCGGATCTCGCGCGCTTCCTGGGCGAACTTGTTCCAGGGACAGACGGCCAGACAGTCGTCGCAGCCATAGATGCGCGATCCGGTCAGCGTGCGGAACTCCACCGGCCACGGCCCGGCGAATTCGATGGTCAGATAGGACAGGCAGCGCCGGGCGTCGAGCTGGAACGGGGCGGGGAAGGCGTTCGTCGGGCAGGCGTCGAGACAGGCGGTGCAGCGGCCGCAGTGTTCGGTCTCGGCCGCGTCCGGTTCGATCTCGGCGGCGGTCAGGATCGTGCCTAGGAACAGCCAGTTGCCGTGGGTGCGGCTGAGCAGATTGGTGTGTTTGCCCTGCCAGCCCAGGCCGGCGCGCTGGGCCAAGGGCTTTTCCATCAGGGGGGCGGTGTCGACGAAGACCTTGATGTCGGCGCCGTTGCGGGCCGCGATCTGACCGGCCAGCTGTTTCAGCCGGCCTTTGATGACCTCGTGATAGTCGTCGCCCCGCGCATAGATCGAGATATAGGCGGCCGAACGGTCGGCCAACTGGTCCAGCGGATTGTCGTCGGGGCCGTAATTCATGCCCAGGACGATGGCGGTCTTCGCCTCGTCCCACATGGCGGTGGGGTGTTGCCGGCGGTCCAGGGTCGTTTCCATCCACGCCATGTCGCCGTGTCGGCCCTCGTCCACGAAATGACGCAGCCGCTCGCCCGCCGGCCAGGCGTCGGCGGCCGAGGCGAAGCGGCAGACGTCGAAGCCGAGCTCGGCCGCGCGCTGGCGGATGAAGGTTTTCAGGCGGTCGGACACGGGGCGGGGGATAGCATAGTTTTCTCCTTCCCCCGCAGGGGGAGGGAGAGGCGAATCTATGCGGCCTCGCCGTCGAACAGGTCCAGAATCTGGGCCTGGATGTCTGTAGGCCACGGCGCGATCAGGGCGGCGAGCCGGTCGCGGTCTGCGGCGAACAGGGCGCGGCTGGCCTCTTCAAAATCGGGGGCGTCACCGGCCATTTCGACCATGAAACCATAGGCGGCCTCGGTGCAGCGGCGGCGGGCGCCCGCGTCCGCGCCGGTCTTGCGGGCCTGATCCACCAGCCGTCGCAGAGCGGCCGAGGCGCCGCCGGGCTGGGCCGCGAGCCAGTCCCATTGGCGGGGCAGCAGTGTAACTTCGCGGGCCGAGACGCCCAGGCGCGGGCGACCGCGTCGGGGCGGCGGAGCCGCTTCCCTCTCGCGGAGGTCCAGGTCGACCGGCCGGCCGGTCGCCAGATCGAACACGCGCAGCGCCGCTTGAGGTGAGGTCGCCAGGGCCTTGCGGAAGGCAGCCACGACAGCGGCGTCCGAGCCTCTGGCGATGCGGTTGGGACCGTCGAACAGCACCAAATCGCGATCTTCGTCGCTCATGTATTTACCCGGGTGAAATTAGCTGTCATGTTTATACCCGGATAAATAAGAGAGCGCCATGACCCAGACAAGCCGCAAGAGCCTGATCGCCGCATACAAGGAGCGGCCGACCATCGCCGGGGTCTATGCCGTGATCTGCAGCGCGACGGGACAGGTCTGGGTCGGCAAGAGCCGCCACATCGACACCGAGCAGAACGGCCTGTGGTTCGCGCTGCGCCACGGCGGCAGTCCTTACCGGTCGCTGCGGGCGGCGTGGAAGGCGCACGCGCCCGAGGATTTCCGGTTCGAGCAGTTGGACCGTTTGCCGGAGGATATCTCGGACCTGCGACGCAAGGACGAACTGGTCAGTCGGGCGAAGCTGTGGATCGCGCGCTTGGGTGCGGAGGCGCTTTAAGGGGCGCTTTTGCTTTCGTCATTCCGGGCGAAGGGCTGTTTGGCCCGGAATGACGAAAGGGGTTTTAGAAATCCAGATCCGCGTACCAGGCCGACGGCGGCACGCCGACGAAGCGGTCCGCCAGCAGGGGACGGAAGCAGGGGCGGGATTTGAGTTTGGAGTACCAGGTCTTCAGCGCGGGCCAGTTGTTCCACTGGACCTCGCCGAAATAGTCGAGGACCGACAGGTGGGCGGCGGCGATCAGGTCGGCCTGGCTGAGGCGGCGGCCGGCCAGCCAGTCGCGAGCGGCGACCAGCTCTTCCAGCATGGCCAGGTGGGATTTCAGGGCGTCGCGGCCGTGGCGCAGGGCGCGGGCCTCGGGCGGGCCCAGCTTGAGCAGGGGTTTCTCCATCCGCTCGTGCAGCAGGACGGCGTCGACCTCGTCGGTGAAGCGGCGCTCGAACCAGCCGGTCAGGCGGCGCGCCTCGGCCCGTTCGGCGGCGTCGGCAGGCAGCAGCAGGGGTGACTTCTGCTGATCCTCGATCCAGCCTAGGACAGCGGGCAGTTCGCACAGGGTCAGGGGGCGGCCGCGATCGGTGGTCTGGATCACCGGCGGCAGGCCCGAAGGATTGAAGTCGTTGACCGGACAGTCGTCCTCCCACGGACGGACCGGCGTGTCGGTCCATTCGATCCGCGCCTCGCCCAGGGCCAGGCGCGCGGCGCGCGAGGCGGGCTGGAAGGCGAATTGGAACAGGACGGTGGATTCGGACATCGCCGCTTGATGCGCCGACACCCGTTAATGTCCGTTTACCGGATGACGATCACGACACGATCAGGACCAGGGGCCCTTGGGCGGAGCGGTCGTGGGGGCGGCGGCGCGCGGCTCGGCGTCAATGGTCGATTCCGACGCAGCAGGGGCGGCGGGCGGCGGCTCCGTCGTTTTGGCAGGAAGCCCCACAGGCGGGCGGACCCGGCCGCGCGGATCCGCGTGGATCAGGATATCGGCGGTCGGATAGTGGCTGAGCACCCGGGTCTCGGCCTCGACGACGATGGCGTGGGCGGCGTCCAGCGTCAGGTCGGGGTCCAGATCGACGTGCATCTGAACCATCATCACCTGGCCCGCCATACGGGTGCGCAGCTGGTGGACGCCCGAGATGCGCGCGTCCGAGAGGACGGCCTGGGTGATCATGTTGCGGTCGGACTCGGGCACGGCGCGGTCCAGCAGGTGGTCGGCGGCGGCCTTCAGCATGCCGGTCGCCCCCCAGAACAGCCAGACGGCGACCACCAGGCCGGCGGCGGCGTCCAGGCCCGGCGCCCCCAGATAGGCGCCCGAGATCACCCCGATCAGCACCACCAGATTGGCAGCCAGGTCGGCGGCGTAATGGGCGCGGTCGCCGGCGACGGCCATGGAGCCGGTCTTTTTCAGGGCCTGGGTCTGCATCCACACCAGCCAGGCGGTGATGGCGATGGAGATGATGACGACCCCGGTCGCCCAGGCGCCGGAGGTGACGGGGCGCGGGTCGAAGATGCGCTGAATCCCCTCCCAGCCGATGAAGACGGCCGAGGCGAAGACAAGACCGGCCTGGACAAGGGCGGCCAGGGCCTCGCCCTTGCCGCGGCCGTAGCGATGATGCTCGTCCGCCGGGGCGGCGGCCCAGCGCACGGCGAAGAAGGTCGCCAGCGAGGCGACAAGGTCCAGCACCGAATCCGCCAGCGTCGCCAGGATGGAGACCGAACCGGAGGCGCCCAGCGCAAAGGCCTTGAGCGCGATCAGCACCAGGGCGACCCCGACCGACAGGCGCGTGATGCGGCGGGTGGCCAGGTGGGCGTCCTCGAGGGGCGCGGGTGCGGGAGGAGGGGCGGGCGACGTCATTCCCGCCTCTTGTCGCGCAATCGTGGCGGAATGCCAACCGCAGGCCCTAATTCGAGCGTCCCGTTTGGATTGCGGCGTGCGTTAGCGTTAAGGACACACAACGACGCTATGTCGGACGCCGTACATAGTTGATGGCATCAGTCGTGGGGACGACATGAGCGCTGACGAACGTTGGATCGCGCGTAGCGAGGCCCTGACCCGGCTTGGGGTCAAGGCCCAGACCCTGTACGCCTATGTCAGTCGCGGCCGGATCGCCGCCCGACCCGACCCCACCGATCCCCGACGCAGTCTGTACGCCGTCTCCGACGTGGCGCGGCTGTGCGGCGAGGGCGGCGGCGAGACGGATGGCCCCGAGGTGCGGGCGCCGGTCATGGGGGCGGCGGCGCGGGGCGAGGCGGACATCCAGTCCTCAGTGTCGCTGATCGCCGACGGCCGGCTGTTCTATCGCGGTCTGGACGCGGTGCAACTGGCGGAAGCCGCGACCATAGAGACGGCGGCGCGCACCCTGTGGGACGCGCGCGAGACCAATCCCTTCGCCGATCTGAAGCCTCGCATCGACCCCATCGTCGGCGGATCGACCCAGAGGCGGATCCTGGCCGTTCTGGGCCGTCGCGCCATCGAGGACCGGGCCCTGCGGGCGCATGATGCCGCCAGCCTCAAGCGCGAGGCGGCCTCGCTGTTGAGCGAGGTGGTGGACAGCGTTTCTGGCCCAGGGCCGCGCCTGTATCTTCACCAACGCCTGGCGCGGGGCTTCAAGGCGGCCGAACGCGACAGCCATCTGATCCGTCGGGCCCTGGTGCTGGGCGCCGACGCCGGGCTGGACGACGCGGTCCTGGCGACGCGGGCGGCGGCGGGCGGCGGCGCGCCCCTGGCCGGGGCCGTGCTGGCGGGCGCGACCACCCTGGGGGGGCCGCCCCTGGCGGAAATCGACGATGTCGTGGCCTATGTCGGCGAGGCGCGACGCGACCCGTCCGGCGCGGCGCGACGCTGGATCGGGCTGAGAGGCTGCGCGCCGGGCTTCGAGGCCGATACCGAGTTCGGCCGGATCGATCCGCGCGCCCAAGCCCTGCTGGACGCGGCGGACCTCACGGCGGACCTGAAGGCGGTCTGGGCCGAGGGCGAGGCGGCAGGCGGGCAGCCGCCAGGCTTCGGTCTGGCCTTGGCCCTGACGGCGCGCCGACTGGATCTGGGCCCGACGGGGGCGGGGGACTTGCTGATGCTGGGACGTCTGATCGGCCTTCTGGCCCATGCTGTGGATCAGGCGGCGGACGGCTCGCCTATCCGGGCGAGATTGCGCTATGTGGGGCCCGAGCCGGGCTCCCACTGACGTTTTTCGGTCAGTCGGGCCGGCCCCACGGGGATATTATGTCTGACTGGCTTGCAGCGATCATTCTCGGTCTGGTCGAGGGACTGACCGAGTTCATTCCGGTGTCCTCCACCGGGCATCTGCTTCTGCTCGGCCATTTCATGGGCTTCGAAAGCTCGGGCAAGACGTTCGAGATTGTCATCCAGCTGGGCGCCCTGCTGGCCATCGTCAGCGTCTATTTCAAACGGCTGTGGACCCTGGCGACGCGCTGGCCCTTCGATGTCGAGGCGCGGCGGTTCCTGATCGGCCTGCTGGTCGCCTTTGCGCCGGCGGTGGTGATCGGCTTCCTGGCCTATGGCTTCATCAAGGACGTGCTGTTCGAGACGCCCCAGGTGATCTGCGTCGCCCTGATCGTCGGCGGGATCATCCTGCTGCTGCTGGACCGGATGGACAAGCGGCCCCAGTGGCTGGACGCCGAGGCCTATCCGATGCGGATCTATTTCCTGATCGGCCTGTTCCAGTGCCTGGCCATGATCCCCGGCGTGTCGCGATCCGGCGCCACCATCGCCGGGGGGCTGCTGCTGAAAACCGACAAGCGGTCAGCGGCCGAGTTCAGCTTCTTCCTGGCCCTGCCCACCATGGGCGCGGCCGTGACCTATGACCTGCTGAAGAACCACAAGACGCTGGATTTCAGCGACGTTGGCCTGATCGCCGTGGGCTTCCTGGTGGCCTTTGTGACCGCGCTGGTGGTGGTGCGGTTCCTGCTGGACTTCGTGTCCAAGCACGGCTTCGGCCCGTTCGCCTGGTGGCGGATCGTGGTTGGCGTGGTGGGGTTGGCCCTGTTGCAGGCGGGGTTCTGAGGCTTCGACTGGCGATTTTCGTCCCCACCCTCTAAGGGCGGGGCATGACCATGCTTCTTTACGGCCGACCGCCGGTCGTCTTCGATCCGCCCAGCACTGGAGTGGGTGCGGCGATCCAGACCTCGCCCCTGATCCCCGGCTCCACCGCGTTGGAGACCGTGCCCGAGGGTTCGGTTGACGACATCATGATCTACGCCCCGCCCGGGGTGCTGGAACGCCGCCATGTCCTGGCCCTGGCGCTGAAGGCGCTGAAGGTCGGCGGGCGGCTGGATGTCATGGCGCCCAAGGACAAGGGCGGGTCGCGTCTGAAGAAGGAGCTGACCGGCTTCGGCGTCGAGGTGGGCGAGACCGCCAAGGCGCACCACCGCCGCTGCATCGTCGTCAAGCCCGAGGCGCTCACCGGGGTTGATGAGGCCATAGCCGAGGGCGCGGCGCGGATCGTGCCGGGGCTGGAGGCCTGGTCGCAGCCGGGGATCTTCGCCTGGGACCGGATCGATGTCGGGTCGGCCCTGCTGGCGCAGCATATGCCGGGGCTGAAGGGTGCGGGCGTCGATCTGGGCTGCGGTTACGGCGCCCTGGCGACGGTGGCCCTGCGGTCGCCGGCGGTGACGTCGTTGCGGCTGATCGACCTGGACCGCCGAGCGGTCGAGGCGGCGACGAAGAATGTGGTGGACCCGCGCGTTGCGGTCGAATGGGCAGATGTGCGGACGATGGCCGCAGACGGCGAGCTAAACTTCGTCGTCAGCAATCCGCCCTTCCACGACGGCGGGGCCGAGGATCGCCGGCTGGGTCAGGCCTTCATCCGCAAGGCGGCTGAGCTGCTGAAAAAGGGCGGGACAGCCTGGATCGTGGCCAACCGGCATCTGCCCTATGAGGCGGAACTGAACGCGGCCTTCATGCGGGTGCGCCTGGTGACGGATTCGGGCGGGTACAAGCTGTTCGAGGCGGTGAAGTGAGGCCGCGCTCAAGTAGCCGGAATGGCGGTAGCGCATGAAAAAAGTCCCCACTTCTCGCGTTGATCGCCTGCTGGGGTCGATGGGCTATGGCTCGCGGGCCGAGATGGCGCGGATGGCCAAGGCGGGCGGGATCGTGCTGGACGGCGCGGACCTGACCGACGTGTCCAAGCGGATTCCTGTGACGCGCGACCTGCCGACGCGGATGGAGATCGACGGCGAGCCGCTGGATCCGGTCCAGGGTCTGGTGATCCTGCTGAACAAGCCGCTGGGCATGACCTGTTCGCACAAGGAAGAGGGCGCGCTGGTCTATGACATTCTGCCGGGGCGGTGGCGGTCGCGCGATCCGGCCATCTCGACCATCGGGCGGCTGGACAAGCAGACCACAGGCCTGCTGCTGCTGACCGACGACGGCGACCTGTTGCATCGGGTGATTTCGCCCAAACGCCATGTGACCAAGGTGTATCGCGCCGGTCTGGCGCGGCCGCTGGTCGGGACCGAGGGGGCCTTGTTCGCCTCGGGCGAACTGGTGCTGGAGGGCGAGGACAAGCCGCTGGCGCCGGCGGTGCTAGAGGTGGTGTCCCCGACCGAGGCCCTGCTGACGGTGACGGAGGGCCGCTATCACCAGGTGCGACGCATGTTCGCCGCCGCCGGCAACCATGTGGAGACCCTGCATCGCGAGCGGATGGGCGGACTGACCCTGCCGGCCGATCTGGCGCCGGGGCAGTGGCGGCTGCTGAGCCCGGAGGAGATTGCGTCCATCTTCACGGAACCGACCGGCGGTTGACGATCTATGGCTCCGCTAGAGCGGAGCTGTTCATGACCGGCGCGACCATCAAACGGGATCTGAGAACGGGACGGTCGCTGTGGGCCGACAGCGTGGGTCTGGGCGTCAAGGCGCGTCCGCTGACCGAGGCGGTCGCGGTCGATGTCGCCATCGTCGGCGCCGGGATCAGCGGCGCCTTCACCGCGCACGAGCTAGCGCGGGATCATTCGGTGGCGGTGCTGGATCGGCGGCCGCCGTTGATGGGGTCGACCCTGGCCTCGACCGCCATGCTGCAGTGGGAAATCGATCTGACCCTGACGGCTCTGGGCGAGCGGATCGGTGTCGAGAAGGCGCGGCGCGCCTATCTGCGGTCGCGTGCGGCGGTGGATGACCTGAAGCAGATCGTGGTCAAGGAAGGCATCCGTTGCGGGCTGAGGCCCAAACAATCGCTCTATCTGGCCGGCGACACGTACGGCCATCGCGCGCTGGAGACCGAGGCCGAGGCGCGGGCGGCTCTGGGGCTGGAAAGTCGTTACCTCGGCCCGGCAGAACTGCGCGAGACCTTCGGCATCGAGCGGACCGGCGCTCTGGTGTCGGACGGTTCGGCCAGCGCCGATCCGGCCCGGCTGGCGGCCGGGCTGTTGCGGCGGGCGGGCGCGAAGGGCGCAAAGCTCTATTCCCCGGTCGAGGTTCTGGAGGTGGTCAGCGATCCTGAGGGCGTCACCCTGTTGACCGACGCGGGTCATGCGGTGCGGGCGAAACAGGTTATCTTCTGTTGCGGCTACGAGTTTCCCAAGGGCGTGCCGACGCCCGGCGCCAAGGTGATTTCCAGCTGGGCCATGGCGTCCAAGCCCCGCCAGCGATGCCCGGCCTGGCTGCGCGACATGCTGGTGTGGGAAGGGTCCGACCCCTACCTCTATTTCCGCATGGGCGGGGACGGGCGGCTGATCGTCGGCGGCGAGGACGAGGCGTCCCCCACCGCCCATGCGGACAAGGCCAGGCTGAAGCGCAAGTGCGAAACGATCACCGAGAAGCTGCGTCGCCTGCTGCCCGAGATCGAGTTCGAGGTGGACTACGCCTGGGCCGGGGCGTTCGGCGAAAGCGCGACGGGCCTGCCTCAGATCGGGCCGGTCGAGGGGATGGACCATGTCCACGCCGTCATGGGCTTCGGCGGCAACGGCATCACCTATTCGGTCATCGCCTCGCAGATCGTCGGCCGGGCGGTGCGGGGCGAGGCGGACCCGGATGGGGATCTGTACCTAGGGTAGCAGGCCTTTGTGGTTGGATCGCGAACGCGGTATGATAGGCCATGAGCCACTATTCGGTGACAGAAGCACAGGCAGACCTGGCCCGACTCATCGAGGCCGCCGAACGAGGTGAGACGGTGGTCATCGACCGCCCCGATCCTGATGTGGAGGTGAAGATCGTGGCGCGGCGCATCCGTCCCGATGGACCGCACGATATCGAATGGCTGAGATCTGTGCGCGTCCAGCCGAGTCGTGGTCCGGTGAATACGGCGGCGGCCCTGGCGGAAATGAAGGAAGAACGTGGCCGGTGAGCGTCTATCTGGACGCCAGCGTCATCGTTCCCTTGTTCGTGCAAGAGAAGACGAGCGAGGCCGTGCTTGCCTGGATGGCGTCGGTCGATAAGGTGATCGTGTCCGACTGGGCGATCGCCGAGGTGTCGTCGGCCATGTCGCATCACGTCCGCCGCCGAAGCCTGGATCCCGACGAGCGGGATCTGGCGGAGACGAAGTTCAACATCTGGCTGGATCGTGCGGCAGCGGTGAGAGAGGTCGAACCAGAGGACGTGATGGCGTGTCGCTTCCTGCTGCACCGACATCCGCGATTGCGGACGCCGGACGCCCTGCACCTTGCCATCGTACAGCGGCTGGAATGCGATCTCGCTACCTATGACCATGATCTGGCTGATGCCGCGCGTCGGGACGGTCTGACGGTGATCGCGCCATGACGACCAAGATCAAGATTTGCGGCCTGACCACACCGGACACCCTGGACGCCGCGCTGGATGGCGGGGCGGATTTCGTGGGGGCGGTGGTGTTTCCAAAAAGCCCCCGGCATCTGGCGCCCGAGGCGGCCGCGCGTCTGTTCGAACGGGCGAGGGGGCGGGCGAAGATCGTGGCGGTGACGGTCGATCCGGACGATGGCTTGCTGGACGAGATCGCGCGGGTGCTGCGGCCTGACTTCATCCAGCTGCACGGGGGCGAGACCCCGGCGCGGGCGGAACAGGTGCGGGCCGTGACCGGGGCGGGGGTGATCAAGGCCCTGCCGATCCGGCACGGCGACGATTTCGCGGCCGCCGACGAGTGGGATTATCACGCCGATCACCTGATGTTCGACGCCAAGCCGCCGGAGGGGTCGGTCCTGCCGGGCGGGGTGGGGCACAGTTTCGACTGGACTCTGCTGGCGGACCGGGCGTTTCGCCATGACTGGTTCCTGGCGGGGGGGCTGAATCCCGACAATGTGGCTGAGGCCCTGCGGATCACCGGGGCGCCGATGCTGGATGTGTCCTCTGGCGTCGAAAGCGCGCCGGGTGTTAAGGACCCCGACCGGATCGCGGCCTTCATCCAAAACGCGCGCCGGACGTAATTACGACGCCTCCCTGCGTGAAAGTTGGACTCGTGAACGCTCAAACCCCCATCCAGACCCCTGATCCTGCTCAGCCGCTGTCCAACGCCTATGCCTGGCCGGACGCGCAGGGTCGGTTCGGTCCCTATGGCGGGCAGTTCGTGGCCGAGACCCTGATGCCGCTGATCCATGAGCTGGACGCAGCCTATAAGGCGGCCAAGGCCGATCCCAGTTTCCAGGCCGAGCTGGACGGCTTCCTGACCCATTATGTCGGTCGCGAGAGCCCGCTGTATTTCGCCGAGCGGCTGACCGAACATTTCGGCGGGGCGCGGATCTGGCTGAAGCGCGAGGACCTGAACCATACGGGCGCGCACAAGATCAATAATTGCATGGGCCAGATCCTGCTGGCCCGCCGCATGGGCAAGACCCGGATCATCGCCGAGACGGGCGCCGGTCAGCACGGCGTCGCCAGCGCGACGGTGTCGGCGCGGTTCGGCCTGCCCTGCACCGTCTATATGGGGGCGGTGGACGTGGAGCGGCAGCAGCCGAACGTGTTCCGCATGCGTCTGCTGGGCTCGGAAGTCTTCTCGGTCACGGCGGGCGCCGCGACCCTGAAGGACGCGATGAACGAGGCGATGCGCGACTGGGTGACCAATGTGTCGGACACCTATTACATCATCGGCACGGCGGCGGGTCCGCACCCCTATCCGGCCATGGTTCGCGACTTCCAGTCGGTGATCGGCAAGGAGATCAAGACCCAGTCGATGGCCCGGATGGGCAAGCTGCCCGAGGCTGTCGTGGCCTGTATCGGCGGCGGGTCCAACGCCATCGGCGCCTTCCACCCCTTCATCGAGGATGAGGCCGTGCGCCTGATCGGCGTCGAGGCGGCGGGTCACGGGCTGGATACGCCGGACCATGCGGCCTCGCTGAAGGGCGGGCGGTCGGGCGTGTTGCACGGCAACCGGACCTATCTGCTGCAGGACGACGACGGAAACATCGTCGAGGGCCATTCGATCTCGGCCGGGCTGGACTATCCCGGCATCGGGCCGGAACACGCCTGGCTGCACGACATCGGCCGGGCCGAATATCGGTCGGCGACGGACAATGAGGCGCTGGAGGCCTTCCAGCTGTGCTCGAAGCTGGAAGGCATCATCCCGGCGCTGGAGCCGGCCCATGCGCTTGCGCGCACGGGCGAAGTGGCGCGCGAAGTCGGCAAGGGCGGGGATGTCGTCCTGCTGATGTCGGGCCGGGGCGACAAGGACATCTTCCAGGTCGCCAAACATCTGGGAGTGAAACTGTGATCCGTAGCCTGCTGGCGGCGACCGCCGTCCTGAGCCTTTCAACTGCCGTTCAGGCCCAGACGCCTGCGCCCCAGGCCGTCCAAGGTCAGCCGGCCGATGTCGGCTTGCTGCCTGGCGCGGAACTGTCGGCCGATTGCGGCGGGCTGAACAATCTGGCCGGCCGCGCCTGGTGCGTCACCGCGCCTCTGGGGCAGGTCGGCGCCCTGGCCGACGCCTATATCGCCGATCTGGCCACAAAGGGCTGGCTGGCGGCGGGCGGCGACGAGAACCGCGTCGTCCTGATCAAACGTCGCGACAGCGGCGGTTGCGACGGCATGCAGATGGTCGCCTTCTACGACACCGCCAAGACCGCTGTGGCGGAACTGCCCGCCTATCTGGGCTTCGCCACGGTGCCCGGCGACGTGTGCGCCCAGGCTGCTGCTGAAAAGCCTGCTTCGGAAACTACGCCGCAATGACCACCGCCCGTATCGACGCCCGTTTTGCTGCGCTGAAGGCCGAGGGCCGTGCAGCTTTTATTCCCTATGTGATGGGGGGCGATCCCTCGCGGGACGAGGCGCTGGAGATCCTGCGCGGCCTGCCCGACGCCGGGGCCGACATCATCGAGCTGGGCTTTCCGTTCAGCGATCCGATGGCCGAGGGGCCGCCGATCCAGCGGGCCGCCATTCGTGGGATGAAGGCCGGGTTCGGCCTGCGCACCACCATGGATCTGGCGCGCGAATTCCGTAAGGGCGACGACGCCACGCCCATCGTGCTGATGGGCTATCTGAACCCGATCGAGAGCCTGGGCTATGACGCCTTCGCCGCCTATGCCGCCGACTGCGGCATCGACGGACTGATCGTCGTGGACTGCCCGCCGGAAGAAGCGGGGCCCCTGATCGAAGCGCTGGACAAGGTGTCGATCTCGCTGATCCGTCTGGCCACGCCCACCTCGGACGACGCGCGGCTGAAGATTGTGGTCCAGGGCACTTCGGGCTTCGTCTATTACGTCGCCGTCGCGGGCGTGACGGGCGTCAAGGAGGCGAACGCCGAGGTGGTGGCGCCGGCGGTGGAGCGGGTGCGCAAGGCGTCCGGTCTGCCCGTCGCGGTCGGGTTCGGGGTCAAGACGCCGGAACGGGCCGCCGAGATCGCTCGTGTGGCTGACGCCGTGGTGGTGGGCTCGGCCCTGGTCGACGAGGTCGCCGCCGCGCTGGAGGCGAACGAGCCGGTCGCGCCGCGTGTTCTGGCCCGGGTCAAGGCGCTGGGCGATGCGGTTCGGTCCGTGCGCACTGGTGCATCCCTGGCGGAAACCGTCTAAGAGCCCCGCCCATGGTCGACAAGAACAAACCCCAGGAAAAGCGCGGCGGCTGGCTGAGCCGTTTCGCGCCCGGCGTCCGCAAGATCGTTTCGCGCCGCGACACCCCCGACAATCTGTGGGTCAAGGACCCCGACTCCGGCGAGATGCTGTATCGCTCGGATCTGGAGGCCTCGCTGTGGGTCACGCCGTCGGGCCGCCATATGCGGATCGACGCGCCGACGCGGCTGAAGGCCACCTTCGACGGCGGTCAGTATGAGGCGATCGACACGCCGGACGTGCCGGAAGATCCGCTGAAATTCTCGGACGGCAAGCCCTACAAGGACCGCCTCAGCGCCGCGCGCAAGGCGGCTGGGCGCAAGGATACGATGGCCATCGGCTATGGTTCGGTCGGCGGCCAGGCCGCGGTCGTGATCGTCCAGGACTTCACCTTCATGGGCGGGTCGCTGGGCATGGCGGCGGGCGAAGCCTTCATTAAGGCCGCGCGCGAGGCCGTGGCCCGCAAGGTCCCGATGGTCTGTTTCACCGCCGCCGGCGGCGCGCGGATGCAGGAAGGCGCCCTGTCGCTGATGCAGATGGCGCGCACCACCCTGGCCATCCAGGAGCTTAAGGCCGCGACCCTGCCCTATGCCGTGGTCCTGACCGATCCGACGACAGGCGGCGTGACGGCGTCCTACGCCATGTTGGGCGACGTGCATCTGGCCGAGCCAGGCGCCCTGATCGGCTTCGCCGGTCCGCGCGTGATCGAGGCCACCATCCGCGAGAAACTGCCGCCGGGCTTCCAGCGCGCCGAATATCTGCAGGAAAAGGGCATGGTCGACCGCGTGGTCGTGCGCGCCGACCTGCCGCGCGTCCTGGGCCAGATCCTGTCCATGCTGATGGGCGGAAACCGCCAGGCGGCCTGACGGCCTTGGACCCGATCTCCGAGCGGCTGCGCGCCCGACATCCGCAGCGGATCGATCTGTCGCTGGATCGGATGAAGGCGCTGTGTGCGGCCCTGGGCGATCCGCAGCACAGGCTGCCGCCGGTGGTCCATGTCGCGGGCACGAACGGCAAGGGATCGACCGTGGCCATGATCCGGGCCATCGCCGAGGCGGCGGGGCTGAAGGTCCATGCCTATACCTCGCCCCATCTGGTGCGGTTTAACGAGCGGATCCGGCTGGCGGGGCGGCTGATCGAGGACGATCATCTGAACGCCATCCTTGACCGGATCGAGGCCGCCATGGCTGAGACGGGCAGCGAGGCCACGGTGTTCGAAAGCACCACCGCCGCCGCCTTCCTGGCCATGGCCGAGACGCCGGCCGACCTGGCCATCATCGAGGTCGGATTGGGCGGGGTGCTGGACGCCACCAATGTTATCGAGCGGCCGCTGCTGAGCGTGATCGCTCCGGTCGATTACGATCATGCGGAGTTCCTGGGCACGGACCTGGCCGTCATCGCCTCGGAGAAGGCGGGGGTGTTGAAGGCGGGCGCGCCGGCGGTGATCGCGCGCCAGCAGGAAGAGGCGATGAAGGCCATCGAGCGGCGGGCCGTCGATGTGCATGCGCGGCTGACTGTGCTTGGGGTGGATTTCGACGCCTGGGCGGAGCGGGGCGGACTGGCCTTCCAGACGGCCGAACTGTTCATGGATCTGCCGGCGCCGGCACTGGCGGGGGCGCACCAGATCGACAATGCGGCCCTGGCCGTCGCGGCGGCGGTCGAGCTGGACCTGCCCGAGGCGGCGATCGCGCAGGGGCTGCAGGCCGTGCGCTGGCCTGCGCGGCTGCAACGGATTTCGGCCGGCCCCTATGGCGCGGCGGCGCGGGCGGCCGATGCCGAACTGTGGCTGGACGGGGGGCACAATCCCCATGCGGCGAGGGCGCTGGCGGCGTTTCTGGCCGAGCGACAGGCACGGGCGCCGCGTCCGCTGGCCCTGATCTGCGGGATATTGGCGAACAAGGATGCGGGCGGGTTCTTTGCCGCGCTGAAGGACAGTCAGGCGACAGTCTTCACCGTCGGCTTCGAAGGGGCGGCGGCTGAGCCGGCGGCCCTGGCGGCCGTGGCGCGCGGGCACGGGCTGGCGGCGACGCCGGCGGGATCGGTCGGCGAGGCGGTGGATTTGGCGCTGCGGCTCGGCGCGGGGCGGGTGGCGATCTGCGGGTCGCTGTACCTGGCGGGCGAGGTGCTGGGGGCGAGCCGAGAGACCTGGCCAGAGTGATTTCTCTCCCTCCCCCTGCGGGGAGGGGCGTCGCGCAGCGACGGGGTGGGGGCGGCAAGGCAAAGGCGCACTGATCTGATCCGGCAATGCGTAGCCCGGCCCTTCCCACCCGGCTCCGGCTACGCCTCCGCCCCCCTCCCCCGCAGGGGGAGGGAGAATAGGGTCCAGTGTCTTACTTGCTCATCCAGGGGCGGGATTTGCCGGCGGCGATGCGGGCGTTCTGTTCGCGTTGGAAGCGGCCGCCGCGCGGGGCCTGGGGACGGGCGTCGAGCGCCGCCTTCTTCAGACGCAGGGCGCGCTGGACGGGGGTTTCGTCTGCGGGGGCGTCGGCGTCCGGGGTTTGATCGTCGTGGCTCATGCGACTGACCTATCACACCGTGAGGGGCTTCGTCCCGAAGACGTGAAGCTGCGGCCAAACGACCGAGTTGCCCCGCGTGTTTGTTAGCGCTACCAAAATGAAAACAACAGCGGATGGAAACCATGGATCGGATGAAGATGTCAGGCCGTGCGGGGTTGGCCCTGATCGGGGCCTTGGCGGTGCTGGCGGGGCCGGCGGCCGCTCAGAGCGCGTCGGGTGCTCGCCCCATCGTGGTGGACGCCAAGGGGGCGACGAGCGCGCGTGACCGAATGGCCGAGTTTTCGGTCGGCGCTGACTATCCGGGGACGACGATCCGCGAGGACGCCCTGGGGCAGTTGAAGACGGTGCGCGACGAGCTGGGCTTCCGCTACATTCGTTTCCACGACATCTTCCACGACGACATGGGCGTGTATCGCGAGGTGGACGGCCGGCCGGTCTATGACTGGACCCGGGTCGATCAACTGTACGACCGCATGCTGGGCATGGGGATCAAACCCTTCATCGAACTGGGTTTCACCCCCGATGCGATGAAGACCTCGGACCAGACCATCTTCTACTGGAAGGGCAACACCTCTCATCCGCAGCCCGAGAAATGGACCGGGCTGATCGACGCCTTCGTGCGCCATCTGATCGGCCGCTACGGCGCAGAGGAGGTGCGGTCCTGGTATTTCGAGTTCTGGAATGAGCCGAATCTGGACGGCTTCTGGGAACGGGCCGATCAGGCGGCCTATTTCGACTATTACGGACGTACGGTTCGGGCCATCAAGGCTGTTGATCCGACCCTGCGCGTGGGCGGGCCGTCGACCGCCGGCGCGGCCTGGGTGCCCGAGTTCCTGGCCTATGCCGACCAGCATCAGTTGCCGGTCGATTTCGTCACCACCCATACCTATGGGGTCGAGGGCGGCTTCCTGGACGAGAAGGGGGAGGGCGACAACAAGCTGTCGCGCGCGCCCGACGCCGTCGTCTCGGATGTGCGCAAGGTGAGGGGCGAGATCGAAGCCTCGACCCGGCCGGGTCTGCCGATGTTCTTCACCGAATGGAGCACGAGCTATAATCCGCGCGATCCGATCCATGACGACTATTTCGGCGCCTCCTACATCCTGACCAAGCTGCACGAGAGCGAGGGCCTGGTTCAGGGCATGAGCTATTGGGCCTTCAGCGACCTGTTCGAGGAGCCGGGGCCGCAGACCAAGCCGTTCGACGGCGGCTTCGGCCTGATGAACCCGCAGGGCGTGCGCAAACCGACCTTCTTCGCCTACAAATATCTGAACAGCCTGGGCGACCGGGAGTTGGCGACCGGCGACGCGCAGAGCATCGCCGCGCTGAAGGGGGACACGGTTCAGGTGCTGGCCTGGCGCTATGAACTGCCCGACCAGCCGATCAGCAACCGGCCCTTCTTCCGCCAGGTGCGTGAACCCTCGGCGGCGGCGCCGCTGGATATCGTGGTTCAGAATCTGATGCCCGGCGTCCACCGCGCGACGGTGCGGCGGGTCGGGTTCCAGTCCAATGACGCCTATACGGCCTATCTGGAAATGGGGGCGCCGGCCGCGCTGGACGCCGCGCAGTTGCAGCGGCTGAACGACCTGACGCTCGATACGCCCGAGGTGCGGTCCGTCACCGTCGGCGCCGACGGGCGGGGGCGTCTGAGCGTGCCGATGCGGACCTATGACGTGGTGCTGGTGGAGATCGACCCGGCCCGTCCGTAGAACGAAAACGCCCGCCGGTGTGAACCGGCGGGCGTTCGATCTTCGGCGATCTGCTGGAGGATCAGGCGTCGGCCTTGACGCCCGCCTCGGCCAGCCATTCGACGATCTTGCCCTTGGGCATGGCGCCGACCTTCATCGAGGTCATCTGGCCGTCTTTGAACAGCATCAGGGTCGGGATGCCCTTCACGCCCAGTTTGGACGGGGTCATGGGGCTGTCGTCAATATTGATTTTGGCCACGGTGACCTGACCGCCCAGTTCGTCGGCGATCTGTTCCAGCGCCGGGCCGATCTGTTTGCAGGGGCCGCACCATTCGGCCCAGAAGTCCACCAGGACGGGGGTGGAGGATTTCAGAACGTCGGCGTCGAAGCTTTCGTCCGTGACTTTTACAGTCGCCATGAATGGCTCCTTGGGGCGCTGTCGCCGGGCCCACGGGGGCGAACGGCTTGAGCGCGTGTTGATGTTGGCCGGAGCGTCCGGGTTCGGTCGCAGATGTGGGAGCGAATCGCGGGCAATTCAACTGTTCGCCAACGCCGCGTCCAGCATCGCCTGCGGGATCGGCATCAGTTTCGGGCCGTCGGTCCAGACCAGAGCCGCCTCGACCGGGCGGTCGGGATAGAGGCGTTTCAGCACGGCGACATAGACGGCGGCCTGCAAGACATAGGCGGGATCGACCCGGTCCAGGGCGTCCGGGGCGGGGCGGTTGGTCTTGTAGTCGATGACCAGGACCCGGTCGGGGGTGACCACCAGCCGGTCGATACGGCCGTTGATCGCCACGTTCGACGGGCCAGGCAGGGCGCCGGTCAGGGCCACCTCGGCGCGGGAGCCGGGACCGAAGACGGGGGCGAAGCGGGCGTCGTCCAGCACCGAGAAGGCGGCGGCGATCATTTCGGCGCGCTGGGCCTCGTCCAGATCGGTCTCGCGCGCCAGCAGGCGACGGGCGGCGTCGGGGCGGTCGCCGGGCGCGATCTCGGGCAGGCGCTCCAGCAGCCGGTGGATCAG
>NZ_JAUSOE010000143.1 GCF_030656255.1 Brevundimonas sp.
GGCCCGCGCCGCCTCGACGCCGGCGTTCAGGGCCAGCAGATTGGTCTGGAAGGCGATCTCGTCGATCACGCCGATGATCTGGTTGATCTGGCTGGACGAGGATTCGATCGCCTGCATGGCCTGGACGGCGTCGCGGACGATGACGCCCGAGGTTTCCGCGTCGCCCTTGGCGGACTGAACCACGTCAGAGGCCTGACGCGCGCCCGAGGCGGTCTTGTTCACCGTGGCCGTGATCTCGTCCAGAGCGGCGGCGGTTTCTTCCAGACCCGCAGCCTGCTGTTCGGTACGGCGCGACAAGTCGTCGGCCGCCTGGCTGATTTCGCCGGCGCCCGAGCGAATGCCCGCTACATTGCCGAGGATCACCCCCATGGCCTGCTGCAGCTGGGCGATGGCGGCGTTGAAGTCGGTCTTCAACTGGGCCGCCTTGGGCGTGAACTCGGTCTCGATCCGATAGGTCAGGTCGCCGTCGGCCATGGCCGACAGACCCTGGCCCAGGGCCGTGATGGTGATGCGGTCGGCCTCGGCCTCCTGGGCCTTTTCGGCCTCGCGCGCCGCGCGTTCCTGTTCGCTCATCGAGCGGTTCGACAGGGCCTCGGCCTCCAGCCGGTCCTTCTCGATGGCGGCGTCGCGGAAGATGGCCAGGGCGGCGGCCATCTGGCCGATTTCGTCCCCACGGGCCACGCCCGGAATGTCGCTGGTCTTGTCGCCCTGGGCCAGGCCGCGCATCCGCCGCTCCAGAGCCACCACCGGAACCGACACCGACCGGCCGATGAACCAGCCCGCCGCCCCGACCGCCAAGGCCACCAGCAGAGCCATGGATCCCAAAGCGAGCGCCGCCTTGCCGACGGCCGCCGCGATCTGGTCGGTATAGACGCCCGAGCCGATCACCCAGCCCCAGGGGGCGAAACCCTTGACGTAGGAAATCTTGGGCGAGGCCCCGTCCTGGTTCGGCTTGGCCCATTGATAGTCGACGAAGCCCTCGCCGTCCTTCTGAACCACGGCGACGAATTCCCGGAACATCAGCACGCCGTCGGCGTCCTTGTTCTCGCTCAAATCCTTGCCGTTCAACGCCGGCTTCATCGGGTGCATCACCATGGTGGGATGCATGTCGTTGATCCAGAAATAGTCGTCGTCGCCATAGCGCATGGCGCCCACGGCGGCCTTGGCGGCCTCCTGGGCCTGAACCCGGGTCAGGCGCCCGGCCTGTTCCTCGGCCTGATAGTGGGCGACGACGCTATAGGCGATCTCGACAGACTTCTTGGTGCGGTCGGCGATGTCGTCGCGCATCACGGCGTCCAGCCGCATCAGGGACAGACCCGTCACGACCAGAAGGCCCACCATGGTCACCAAGGCGAGGAGATTGATCCTGCCGCCGATCGTCAACGCCTTCATGGTTCCGCCCCGTCATTTTACTTAGGGACCATTACTAATGAAGTTCGTTAAACACCCGTCTATGCTCAATCTACGTATAATCCCGTATGCGTCACATCAGGACTTGCGTCGGTACTCCAGGAAGATCGGCGCCGTGTCGCCCAGCTTCTTCTCTTCATAACGGGTGACCACATGGTCCGCCGGGGGAACGAACCAGTCCTGGTCCGCCGCCCCGATCCGCTCCAGCCCCGGCGTGCGCTCCAGCCGCTCCAGCGTCCATTCGGCATAGTCGCGCCAGTCGGTGACGAACCGCAGCGTGCCGCCCGGCTTCAGGATGCGGGCGAAGGCCTGGGCCGTCTCGTCCTGCAACAGGCGGCGCTTGTTGTGCCGGGCCTTGTGCCAGGGATCGGGAAACAGGATCAGCACCCGGTCCACCGAGGCGTCGGGCAGGGCGTCGACCAGGTCGCGCGCGTCGTCGGCGTGGATGCGGACGTTCTTCAGCCCGCCCTCCTCGACATGGCGAAGGGCCGAGGCGACGCCGTTCAGGAAGGGTTCGCAGCCGATCACCAGGGCGTCGGGCCGCGTCGCCGCCTGGGCCGCCATATGTTCCCCGCCGCCGAACCCGATCTCCAGCCACACCTCGGCCGCCTCGGGCATCATCGTCTTGGGGTCCAGCGGACCGGCCTTGGGATCCGGCACAGCGATCATCGGCAGCAGGCTGTCCATCAGCGCCGCCTGACGCGGCTTGATCGGCCGCGCCTTGATCCGGCCGAACGACCGCAGCGGCCGGTCGAGATGGGGGTTTTCGTCGTCGTTCATGCGCGTGCCGTTAGCGGTCGGGGAAACGCGCGTCCAGAAGATCTCACCTCCCCGTTCGCGAAGGCGAATGGGGAGGACAGGTCGCGTCAGCGACCAGGAGGGGGCGACACCGCCCTATCCCGCGTCTCGTCGCGCGCGCACCACCGCCAGGATGAAGCCCAGCACGCCCTCAAGTTCGTCTTTCACATGGATCGCTTGCACGCGGACAACCTTCACGCCGCGCTCCCCCAGCCACGCCGTCCGTCGCTGGTCGTGAGCGACCTGTTCCGGCTGATCATGAACCGCGCCGTCCACCTCGACCGCCAGCTTCGCCTCGGCACAGTAGAAATCGAGAATATACGGACCGATCGGATGCTGCCGACGGAACTTGCAGCCGTTCAGGCGGCCGGCCCGCAGCGCTGTCCAAAGCCGGGCTTCCGGCGGAGTCATTAAACGGCGAAAAGCCTTCGCCCGTGTGAAGCTCAGACCGTCGGCCACCGTCTCGCCCCCTCCTGACCGCTGCGCGGTCTGTCCTCCCCATTCGCCTTCGCGAACGGGGAGGTGATGACCGTATCGCATTCCCAAAGAACATCGAAATCTTTTGACGCCTCCGCCAGATGCCCCTCCTATGACGATCGCAAGACACGTCGGGCTGGCGTGTCGTCGGGAAAAGGGGATCTGATGATCGGACATCATCTGCGAGGCGTCAGCCTCGCGGCCATAGGCTTTGCTGTGCTCGGCCTGTCGGCCTGCGCCACCACGGGCGCGGACTCGGAGGCCGCCGCGCCGTCCAAGGACAAGACCCTGGCCGCCGGCCTGGATCCGGCGACCACGCTGAACCCCTATCCGTCCACCTATCAACCGTTGCCGCGCGAGAATTTCGCCGTGGTCGGCGCGACCGTACTGACCGGCACAGACCGCAAGATCGAGAACGGCGTGGTCGTGGTCACGGACGGCAGGATCGCCGCCGTCGGCGACGCCTCCACCCCCGTGCCCGCCGGCTATCGCGTGGTCGAGGCGCGCGGCCGCTATGTCACCCCCGGCGTCATCGACGTCCACAGCCACCTGGGCGTCTATCCGTCGCCCGGCGTGCAGGGCATGAGCGACGGCAACGAGGCCACCAGCCCGAACACCGCCCAGGTCTGGGCCGAACATTCTCTGTGGCCCCAGGATCCGGGTTTCAACACCGCCCGCGCCGGCGGCGTCACCACGCTTCACATCCTGCCCGGCTCGGCCAATCTGTTCGGCGGCCGGGGCGTGACGATCCGCAACACGCCGTCCATCACCATGCAGGGCATGAAGTTCCCGGACGCCCCCTATACGGTCAAGATGGCCTGCGGCGAGAACCCCTCGCGCGTCTATGGCGGCCGTAACCAGAGCCCGGCCACCGGCATGGGCAATATGGCCGGCTATCGCGCCGCCTTCATCGCCGCGCGCGACTACAAGGCCAAGTGGGACAAGTGGCGCGAGGACGGCGAGGGCGCGGCCCCGACCCGCAATCTTCAGAGCGAGACCCTGGTCGGGGTGCTGGACGGGTCGATCCTGATCCAGAACCACTGCTACCGCGCCGACGAAATGGCCATGATGATCGATATGGCCAAGGAGTTCGGCTACCGCATCACCACCTTCCACCACGCCACCGAGGCCTACAAGCTGGCCCCGCAACTGGCCGCCAACGGCATCTGCGCGGCCATGTGGACCGGCTGGTGGGGCTTCAAGATGGAGGCCCTGGACGCCATCGAGGAGAACGCCGCCCTGGTGGACGCCCAACAGGGTTCGTGCGCCGTCATCCATTCCGACGACGCCGAACTGACTCAACGGTTGAATCAGGAGGCCGCCGCCGCCCTGTCGGCCGGCCGTCGCGCCGGTCTGAACATCTCGGAAGAGCACGCCATCGGCTGGATCACCTCCAACGCCGCCAAGGCCATCGGCATCGCCGACCAGACCGGCTCGCTGGAGGCCGGCAAGCGCGCCGACGTGGTGATCTGGAGCGCCGATCCCTTCTCCATCTACGCCCGCGCCGATCAGGTCTTCATCGACGGCGCCCTGACCTTCGACCGGACCAACCCCGCCTATCAGCCGACCAGCGACTTCGAGCTGGGCCAGCCGGGCTATGGCCTGACCGCCGCCAACGTCGCCGAAGGAGCCCGCTGATGCGTCTGTCCCACATCCTCGCGGGCGCCGTCGCGGCCCTGTCGCTGGCCGCCCCGGCCCTTGCTCAGGACACCGTCGCCATCGTCGGCGGCCGCGTCCTGACCGGAACCTCGGTCATCGAGAACGGCACGGTCGTCCTCCGTGACGGCAAGATCGTCTCGGTCGGCTCAGGCAGCGCCCCCTCCGGCGCCCGCGTCATCGACGCGACCGGCAAGGTGGTCGCCCCCGGCTTCGTCGCCGTCGATTCCGGTCTCGCCGGGACCGAGGTCGGCGCCGTCAGCGGCACCAACGAACTGCGCAACAGCGCCAACACCCTCAGCGCCGCCTTCGACATCTCCTACGGCCTGGACCCCTGGTCCTTCACCCTGCCGGTCGCCCGGCTGGGCGGCATCACCCGCGCCGTGGTCGTGCCCCAGCACCCCGGCTCGTCCGGCGGCCATGTGCATGAGGACGAGACGGCCGGCGCCGGCGACGGCGGCTATCAGACGCCGGGCCTGTTTGCGGGTCAGGCGGCGATCATCGACCTGGGTCAGGATGCGAACATCCTGGTCAAGCCGCGCGTGGCCATGGTCGCGCCGTTCGGCGAGGCCGGGGCCGACATCGCCGGCGGCGCCCGCGGCGCCCAGTTCGTCCTGTTCAAGGAAACCCTGGCCGAGGTCCGCCTCTACGCCCGCAACAAGTCCGCCTATGAGCGGGCGGGCCTGCGCGACCTCAGCCTGTCGCGCGCGGACCTGGAGGCCCTGATCCCGGTCGCCAACGGAACCCTGCCCCTGATCGTCAGCGTCCACCGGGCGTCGGACATCCAGCAGGTGCTGCGTCTGGCGCGTGAGGAAGGGATCAAGCTGATCCTGGACGGCGCCGAAGAGGGCTGGCTGGTCGCCGGCGACATCGCTTCGGCCGGCGTGCCCGTCCTGCTGAACCCCATCTCCAACCTGCCCAGCGATTTCGAGATGCGGGCGGCGCGGATGGAGAATGCGGCGGCCCTGAACGCGGCCGGGGTGGTGATCGCCATCAAGGGCAACGAGGGCTCGACCCACCGCGCCCGCGAGGCCCGCTACAACGCCGGCAACGCCGTCTCGCACGGCCTGCCTTACGGCGCCGCCATCGCCGCCCTGACGGTCAATCCGGCCCGGATCTTCGGCATGGCCGGACACTTCGGCCAGATCGCGCCGGGTGCCGCCGCCGACGTCGTGGTCTGGTCCGGCGACCCGCTGGAGCCGCTCAGCCAGCCCTCGGCCGTCTTCATCGACGGCGTCGAACAACCCCTGACCAGCCGCGCCCTGCTGCTGCGCGACCGCTATCGTCAGCAGACGCCGATGCCGCCGGCCTATCGCAACTGACGGCGGCTAAAGCCTGAACGACCAGGGCGGGACCGCAAGGCCCCGCCCTTTTTTCATCTCCTCCCCCTCTGGGGGAGGTGGATCGGCGCATAGCGCCGAGACGGAGGGGGTGCGTCTGCGCGGCGCGTCTTCCCTTGCGGACCGCTGCGATGCGGGTCCAAATGGTTGGCTGACGACTGCGGGAGGGCAGACGATGTCGAAACTGAGCCTTGCCTTGTGGGCGGCCCTCGCCACCTTCCTAATAGGGACTTTCCGGACCAGTTTTCCGGCTGAATGGGGCGGACGCCCCGCCCTGTTCGCCCTGGTCGTCGTGGCCGTTCCGACGCTCGCCTGGACCATCGAATACATACGTCGGCGGCAGCGCCTAGGCGACAGACGCTAGATCCAGACCGGCCAGGCATGCCGCTATTCCGAAACCCCTGGCTACAGGCCGTGCTCCTGGGCGCAGGCCTGTTCGCCCTATCCCTGATCATCAGAGTGGCGGCCAACATGGTCGTCGGCAGCTTCACCGCCGGCCCCGGCGCACCGGACGGCATGGTCGCAGCCCAGGATACAGTCTCGCAGTTCGCCTATGGGTTTTTCCTGGCCGTGCTGCTGCCTGCGGTCATTGAGACGCCGCTGGTCGTCTGGGCCATTCGGCGCGCCCGCGACGACGCCCCCGGCCTCGGGCTCGCCGTCATCATCGCGATCATTGCGGCGCTCGCCTGGCTGTTGCACGGCATGAGCCCCGGCTCGCTCGGCCAGGCGACCGCCTTCGCCGTGATGGCCTACGCCGCCTGGGGTTGGTCGCGACGGCTGGGACGCCTTCGAGCCTACGCCTTGCCGACCCTGTCGCACGCCGTCTGGAACGGCATCGGCCTGGCCCTCTTCATGGCCAAACACCCCGTATGAGCGCACGCTCGCGCGCCGTCATCCGAGGGCCGATCCCTGCGATCCAGACCCGTTGTCTGAGGGGCGGAGGAATGTCCGGGTGACGGGCTCGGTCGTCGTGATTGGGCCGGGCGTCCATCCCTGGCCCATTGGGAGCCGCTGTCACCTAAGGGCGTTTGGCGAACTGCCCGGCGCGCCAGGCCAGGACCATCACCGCCAGCCCGACGGCGGTGCAGACGACCAGGGCGGGCAGCGAGGCCTCGGGGCCAAAGGCGCCGCCGGTCAACCATTCGGGCAGGCCCGGACGCGCCGTGCTGCTGGCGATGGCCGGCCCGAAGTCCCCGCCGCTGACGGCCGCCCCGAACAGATAGCCCTGGGTGAAGTTCCAGGCCGCATGAACCCCGATCGACACCCAGATCCGGCCGGTCAGGGCATAGAAGGCGCCCAGCATGATCCCGGCCTCCAGGGCGATGCAGATCGCCGCGAACGCTGTGGCGTTGGGATTGGCGATATGGCCGAACCCGAACAGGGCGGCCGAGACGGCGAAGGCGATCCACGGCCCGAAGGCCCGCCACACCAGGCGCAGCAGTATGGCGCGGATCATGATCTCCTCGACCACGCCAGATTGGACCGCGCGCCCGGCGGCGGTCCAGACCGAGGCGGCCCCCAGGCTGCGGATCTCATAGAGGTCGAACCCCGCCATGATCCCCATTACGGCGGCGAACATCGCCGACCCGATCAACAGGCCGACGCCCAGTTCCGGCAGCATGGGTTTCAGCGCGATCTCCGACGGCCTGCGTCCCTCGGCCAGCCACACCGCCAGGGCGTAGACGGCCAGCGCCACCAGCGCCCCCGCCAGATTGGCCACGAACCTGGCCGCATCCGTCTGCGGCAGCAGCTGGCCCAGAACCTCAATCGTCGGCAGGGCGGCCAGGGCGACCAGAAAGAACAGGGCCACGGCCCAGCCCACCGCCCGCAGCCAGCGTAACGGCCCCGGATGCAGGAACCGCCGCTCGCCCAGTTCCAGGGGGCGAACCCCCTGACCGGCCGTCAGAATACGCGCCGCGCCGGCGACGGAAAACAGGGTCGAACGCATGGAGGCTCCTCGGGCGTCGATCGTCACGCCGGTTCAGTTCGGGTCTTGGCCGCATCGGCGATACGTGCGCCGAAGGGGCGGCGGTGCAGGGCGTCGACGGCCTCGCGCAGCACCTCGGTCAGGGGCGCTGAAAGTTCGGCGTCCAGTTCCGCAGCGGCGGCGTTGGTCGCGGCCTGCTGGCGTTCCAGGGCCGGGATCATG
The DNA here is from genome assembly GCF_030656255.1 of Brevundimonas sp. Taxonomy (GTDB): domain Bacteria; phylum Pseudomonadota; class Alphaproteobacteria; order Caulobacterales; family Caulobacteraceae; genus Brevundimonas. The sequence goes on from NZ_JAUSOE010000143.1 coordinate 7,831, forward strand.
GCCTTGGTCGCCGGCGTCAGCACCACGATCCGCTCGCGCGCGTCGGCGCCGGGCGTCAGGGCGACCAGCCCCTCGCGCGCCATCTGCGACACCGTCTGGCTGGCCGCCGAATGGCTGACCCCCGCCTCGCGCGCGATGATCTTGATCGAGGCCGGCCCCACCCGCTTGAGGGCCCGCAGCACCGGCGTATAGCGCGGCCGCCACGCCAGTCCGGCCACGGCATAGGCGGCCTCCACCTCCCCGTCGAGCAGGTCGATCAGACAGCGCATCAGAGTGCCGAGGGTGGGGGCGGTCGAGGACATGAGGTCAATATATAAGCCCTGTTATATTTACGCAAGAGCGGCTTTTCTTTCGTCATTCCGGGCGAAGCGGAGCGGAGACCCGGAACCCAGCGGCGCCGAAGGCGAAATCCATCCGCCGCACGATGTTTAAGATCGAGTCCGCGACAGGTTCGCGCTCCCGCGCGCCGCTGGGTTCCGGGTCTACGGGCCAAGAGGCCCTTCGCCCGGAATGACGAAAGAGAGAAGGCAGCGACCCAAGGTCCATCAACCCCGTCTCCTCCCCCTCTGGGG
>NZ_JAUSOE010000144.1 GCF_030656255.1 Brevundimonas sp.
TGTAGACGCCCAGCATGAAGCTGCGCAGGCCGGCGTCGACCGACATGTCGGCCGTCTGCGGCAGAGGACGGGCGTAGCCGTTGTTGAAATCGCTCATGGCGACGAACTTTCTCCGATTGGCCGGAGAGGCTTCTCCGGTCACAGGGTTTGAATATCGTGAGCCGAGGCCCTCGCTGCAAGGAAAACCGGACTTGGAGCCCGTTGTTCCTGCCGCTACCTTCGGTCGCATGCTTCGTCTGTTCACCGCCCTGACCCTGCCGCCCGATGTCGGAGAGACGCTGAAGCGGCGTCAATCCGGCCTGCCCGGCGCGCGCTGGCGGCCGCTGGACGCCCTGCACGTCACCCTGTCCTTCTATGGCGAGACCGACGAACGCCGCGCCGACGACCTGGCGTCGGAACTGGCGCGCGTGGCGGGCGGGCCGTTCGAAATCGCCTTGAAAGGCGTCGGCTGTTTCGGCGACGACCACCGCAGCCACACGCTGTGGGCCGGGGTCGAGACGCCCAACGAGCGGCTGTCGGTGCTGGCCGGGCGCTGTAAGTCGGCCGGCGAGCGGGCCGGGATCAGGATGGAGGCGCGCACATATAAACCGCACGTCACCTTGGCCTATCTGAAGACCCAGACCAATCCCGACCGCATCGGCGCCTGGATGGCCGGGCACAATCTGCTGCACTCGCCGCCGATCCGCATCGACCGCTTCGGCCTGTATTCCAGCGTCCTGACCGATGGTGGCAGCCATTATGAGCTGGAACGGGAGTATCTGCTGTGAGCCCCGATCAGGACTGGGCCGCCTACGCCGTGCCGCCCCATGTGACCCTGGGTCCGACGCTGGAGACCGAGCGATTGATCCTGCGCCCGCCGGCGGTCGAGGACTTTCCGCGCTGGGCCGAGTTCATGGCCGATCCCGAGACCACGCGCTTCATCGGCGGCGTCCAGCCCGCGCCCCAGGTCTGGCGCACCCTCTGCACGATCGCCGGCATGTGGGCCCTGAGCGGAGAGGGCATGTTCTCCATCCTGGAGAAGTCGAGCGGCCTGTGGCTGGGCCGGATCGGGCCGCTGCATCCCTATGGCTGGCCCAGCCGCGAGGTGGGCTGGAGTCTGCACCGCGACGCCACCGGCAAGGGCTATGCAGTCGAGGCCGCCTCCGCGACGATGGACTACGCCTTCGACGCGCTGGGCTGGGATGACGTCATCCACTGCATCGATCCGGAGAACCTGGCGTCTGCGGCGGTGGCGACGCGGCTGGGATCGCGCAATCGCGGACCGGGCGTCCTGCCCGAACCGTTCCAGGATCACGCCGTCGATCTGTGGGGCCAGACGCGCAACGAGTGGTCGGTCAATCGGTCGCGGCTGAAACGCTGACAGCAACCGATCGCGTCGATGCGTCGTATCCCCTCCAGATCGAACGAGGATACGCCCATGTTTCGCGCCAGCCTGATCGCCGCTTCCGCCGCCCTCGCCGTCCTGCCGGCGACGGCATTCGCCCAGGCGTCGAACGTCGATCTGAACCGCTTCGACGGTCGCTGGTTCGAGATCGAGCGCAATCACAACAATGTCCAGAAGGACTGCAGCCGCGCCCAGATCGACTTCACGCCGCGCGACGCCGCCGACCGCTACGCCATCGCCGTGACCTGCACCCGCCGCAACGACGGTCGGGTCGAGACCCTGCGCGCCAACGCCCGCGTCACCGACACTGCGACCAACGCCAAGTTCCGCTTCAGCCTGACGGGCCTGCTCAGCTTCGGCGGCCTGGCGGGTCAGAACTACTGCGTCTACGACCACGCGCCGGACTACAGCTGGGCCATTATGGGCCTGCCGGACAAGTCGAACTGGTGGATCTGGCACCGCAATCAGAATGCGTCGCAAGCCGAGCGCGACCGCATCCTGACCCGCGTCCGCGCCCTGGGCTTCAGCACCAGCCGGGTGGTGCATACCGGCCTGTAAAGGCGCCGCTTGCGGTTGGAACGTAGCCGGAACATAAGTGTCGGCATGTCCGCCGCCGTCCATCTCGAACTGGTCTTCAGCCGCCCCGAAACCACCCAGTCGGTGACACGCGGCGCGGCGCGGCTGATGATGGACATGGGCTATGCGCCCCTGTTGGAGGTCTGCCTGCCCAACGGCCGTCGCGCCGACGTCATGGCCATCGGGCGCAAGGGCGACATCGTCATCTGCGAGGTCAAGTCGGGGGTCGAGGACTATCGGGTGGATCGCAAATGGCCTGAGTACGGACCGTTCTGCGACGCCTTCTACTTCGCCGTCGCGCCCGAGTTTCCGCAGGACATCCTGGCCGACGAACCGGGCCTGATCGTCGCCGACGGCTTCGGCGGGGCGGTGGTGCGCGAGGCGCCGATCACGCCCCTGGCCCCGGCGCGTCGCAAGGCCCTGACCCTGGCCTTCGCCCGGCTGGGCGCGATGCGGGCGATTTCGCTCCAGCATCCGGCCGGCGCCTGATCCTCTTCGCCGGCCGGCAAACCTCGCACGGTTCCGGCGAAAACATCTCGGCTATTCAGAACGTTGTAAAACTATGTCGGCGCTCACCCTCACAGGCTCCGGCGCGGCCTTATAATCGGGCCGGGTCTTTGACATCGCGAACCCGGACCGGGCGATCTGCGCCCGAAAACCCGCCGATGAAAGTGCACGAAAGTGCACTGCTTTTTTTATTTGTGCACCCGCCCCTCGCAGAGCGGTCGCAGGCCCGTCGGCCTCAGAGGCGGCGGAAGACGGCGGCGGCGAAGCCTTCGGCGGTCAGTCGGGCCTCGACCTCGGCCAGGGGCTCGATCACCACCCCGCCCTTTTCGCCGCTGGAATGGATGATCCGCTCGGCGTCCATCATCAGGGCGGAATGGCCGGTCCAGTCCTGGTCCCCGGCGCCGGCCAGCCAGACGACGATGTCGCCGCGCTTCAGGGCGTCGCTCGGCGCGGCCTGGCCAAGGGCGGCCTGGGCGTCGGAACGGCGCGGCCCCGGCAGGCCGCAGGCCAGCAGCGCCTGCTGCACCAGGCCGGAACAGTCGGTGGAGATCGAAGAGCGGGCGCCCAGCTCATGCGGGCGGCCCAGCAGCCATTCGGCCACGGCGACCAGATCGGTCTCGAACTCGCCCACCGGACGCAGCTCGCCCTCGACCAGGCCCGCCGCGCCTTCGACCACCAGGGCGTTCAGCGGCAGGGCGGCGTCCACGGCGGCGACGCGACGGGTCGCCAGGGGCGCCCCGTTCGACAGGCTGTCCAGCACCACCCAGCCGACCACGCCGTCGCGGCGCGCCCGGCCCCAGGCCCGGCCGTTCGCCCGATCCAGAACGTCGAAGATCTCGCCGTGCAGCAGCTGGTCGATCCGCACCTCGCCGTCGGACAGGATGTCGGCGACGGCCACGCGGCAATGCATGGCCTCGGTCTTCCTGTAGGCCGAGGCGCGCACCAGCCCCTCCAGCGCCAGTTCGGCGAGGTCGGGGCGGGCGAGACGGTCGCCGGGCGGGACAAGATCGAGGACGTCAGTCAAACGTGAACTCGCGTGATTGAGCTCCCCGTCTTATCCACTGATGGCGAAGGGGCCGTTAACAGAGGTCGCTTTTCTGAGGAAAATCAACCGAACCGTGTTCTCGAACCGGTCATCCGCCTTGAAGCGTCGCCATAAGCCCCCACGTCGATGCCGGGCGGCGTTCGTCCGTCCTCCCTTTCGCACAGGCCCCGCATGCTGCTGTCCCTGACCCTGATGATCGTCCTCGGCCTGACGGCTTTCGACCAGGGCCCCGTCGGCGCCGCCCTGCGTCACGGACTGGTGCAGGCGCCGGCGCGGATGCTGTCGCGCCTGTCGCGGCTGTCGCGCGGACAGAGGGTCGGCATCGCCGTCGTCGTCCTGCTGGGGCTTGCGACGGTCCTTCTGTTCGAGGCCGAGGGCCTGCGGCTCTTCTCCATGGCGGCGCCGGACCTGATCGCCTGGGTCCTGATGTTCGACGTGACCGTGGTCTTCGACCTGGTCGTCCTGACCATCGGGCTCGGCGCCGTCTCGGGCTGGCGCGGCATGGTGCGCCAGATCGAAGGTCTTCGGGGCCTGGCCCGGCGCCTCGGCGGCCGGATCGCCAGGACCGCCCGGGCGCGCGGGCGGCGCGTTAGACGGCCCCGACCGCCCCGCCCCGGTTCCGACGACGTGGAGCCAGGCGCCGTCTTCGCCTGACCCTCAACCGGCGTAGCGCGCCTTCAGCATGGCGTAGCAGGCCCTCAGCGCCTGGGCCTCGCCGCCTTCGGGATAGCCGGGGCGAGCGCGGGGGTTCCAGGCGAAGATGTCCATGTGGGCCCAGGCGCCGGTGGTCGGCGCGAACCGCTGCAGGAACAGGGCGGCCGTGACCGAACCCGCCTGCGCCCAAGCCGAGGAATCGTTCTTCATGTCGGCGATCTCGGTGTCGAGCGAGGCGCGATAGCCGGGCCACAGCGGCATCCGCCACAGGGGATCGCGCACCGCCCCCGCCGCCGCCAGCAGGCCCGCCGCCAGCGTCTCATCGTCGGTGTAGACGGGCGGCAGATCCGGCCCCAGCGCGACCCGCGCCGCCCCGGTCAGGGTGGCGAAGTCCAGCGTCAGATCCGGCTGGTGCTCGCCCGCCCGCGTCAGGGCGTCGGCCAGGATCAGCCGCCCCTCCGCATCGGTGTTGCCGATCTCGATGGTCAGGCCCTTGCGGCTGTTCAGCACGTCGCCGGGCCGGAAGGCGTCGGCCGAGACCGCGTTCTCCACCGCCGCCACGATGACCACCAGCCGCACGGGCAGGTCCGCCTGCATCACCAGCCGCCCCAGGGCCAGGGCGTGGGCCGACCCGCCCATGTCCTTCTTCATGTTCCGCATCCCGGCGGCGGGCTTCAGGTCCAGCCCGCCGGTGTCGAACACCACCCCCTTGCCGACCAGGGCCACCAGCGGCAGGTCCGTCCGGTCCAGCTTCCAGCCGATCTCGATCAGGCGCGGCGCCCGGTGCGGCGCGGCCGCGCGGCCCACGGCGTGAACGGCCGGATAGTTCTCCTCCAGCAGGGCGTCGCCCTCGACCACCGTGATCGTGGCCCCGGCGCTCTCGGCGATCTCTCTGGCGATTGTCTCGATCTGCAACGGCCCCATGTCGGCGGCGGGCGTATCGACCATCTCGCGCGCCAAGGCGCAGGCGGCGGCGATGCGCGAGACCTCGGCGACATCCACCCCGTCCGCCGCGACCAGCCGCACGGGCGCCTTGTCCGGCCGCGCCTTGTAGCGATCGAACACATAGGCCCCCAGCAGGAAGGCCAGCGTCGCCAGTTCCGCATCCTCGGCCGCCAGTTCAAGCCGATACAGGCCGCCCGGCAACCGCGCCGAAAGCCCCCGCACGCTCATCGCATCGAACGCCGCCCCCGACCCGACCACGACCTGAGCCACCTCGCCGTCCGTCCCCGGCACGACCAGCAGCTGACCCGTCTTACCCTCGAACCCGTGCAGGTCCCCCCAGCGGCGGGCTGCGCCGTCCAGCGCGCCGCTGGCCTGAACGAAGCGGATCGGGATCGCGCCGTCGCCGTCTTGGGCGGAAACCAGCAGGGGATGCGAGATGGACATGGGGCCCTCGAGACGAAGTTAACCATCAGTTGACGCGAACAGGCGATCTTCCGGCAAGACCCAAGGACCGTCTGGACCTGACCCATGTCGCGCATGCCCGCCCTTCTCGCAACCGTCGCCCTGCTGGCCCTCCATGGGGGACAGGCTGCGGCCGCCGACCAGACCGTCCCTGCGGCGACCCAGACACGCGCCCCCGCCTCGGCCGAGGTGCGCGCCACCTATGACCGGATGGACGCCCTGTCCCGCTCGGTCTTCTGGGCCTCCGAACAGGAAGCCGACCCCACGGACGCAGTCGCCGGCGTGAAGCTGGCCCAGGCCCTGCGCGAACTGGGCCGTTACGATCAGGCCGCCGAGGCCGCCCAGGCGACCCTGACCGTCCAGCCGAACAATCTCGACGCCCTGCTGGAGCTGGGTCGCGCCCATATCGCGCGTGGCCAGGCCTTCTACGGCGTCGCTCCGCTGGAGAAGGCGCGCGACCTGGCGCCGCGCGAC
>NZ_JAUSOE010000016.1 GCF_030656255.1 Brevundimonas sp.
GCCATCCTCGAACGGCGGCGGCGGCTCGGCGACCACCACCGCGTCCTCGGCCCGCACCAGCCCGCGCTCGAAGCGGGCCAGACCGTAGTGGCCGAGCAGGACCACGACCCCGGCCCGCGCCCTGGCCTCGGGCGTGTAGTCGAAGTCCGGGCCGAAGGCCTGCAAGGCCTTGTCGAGTTCCTCCAGCCGGGCGTCCACCTCCGGCGGCAGCATCTCCGCCGCGTCGGTTTCCGAAACGAGACGGTCGTATTCCTCGGACAGGACCGCGATCTCTGCGGCGTCCGCCTCGGACCGCTCGACCGCGACCGGATAGACCCGCCCGAACGCCGACACGTCGGGATAGTCCAGACAGGCCTCGGACCATTTCCAGCCCTCGCGCTCGCGCGCCTCGTCGGCCAGCCCGGCCAGCTTGTCGGCGACCAGCCGGTCGAGCAGGGCGGCGTCCTCCAGCCAGCCGCCGCCGTCTTCGGTGAACAGGTCACGCAGCACCGCCCCGCCTTCGGCCTCATAGGCCTCGACGCCGACGAAACGGACCCGCCGGTCATCGACCCGGACCTTGGCCTCGGTCATGGCGCGGCGGATGGCGTAGGCCGGGGTGTGCGGCCCGATCTGCTCCAGCACCTGCCGCTGCCGGTCCCGGTCCTCGCTGACGCAGAAGGCGGTCAGCTGGTCCAGCGCCAAGGCGCCCTCCCGGTAGGCCGCCATCAGTTCCGGCGCCGCCGACCCGAGCCGCAGCCGCTGGCGCACCACGTGAGCGGACACCCCGAACCGGGCGCCGATCTCCTCCGGTCCGTAGCCCTTCTCGGCGGCCAGCCGCTGAAAGGCCTCGAACTGGTCGGCGGGATGCATGGCCTCGCGGGTGACGTTCTCGTCGAGACTGATCTCATGGGCGTCGTTGTCGGAGTCCACGATGACCCGGACCGGATGGGTGCGTTTGATCGCCTTGCGCTTGGCTAGCAGGCGCAGCGCCTGCCGCCGCCCCTCGCCGATGGTGACGAGGTAGTTCCCGGTCGGCGCGCCCTCCCCGTCCCGCTCGACCTCGACCACAGGAGGCTGCAACACCCCCTTGGCCTTGATGGAGGCCGCGAAGGCCTCGATGGTCGAGGGGCTGTGCGGCGTCTTCCTCGCATTCTTCGGCGAGGCCTTGAGCCGGTTCAACGGCACGATCACCTCCGCACCGTGCACCGGCACATTCGCCTCGGTCGCGGCGGTTTCGATGGATTGAGCAGTCATGTCTCTGCCTCCTTTGGGCATGGGTTGCAGGCACGCGAACTGCGCGCCTGAAACCCTGCCCGTCGGCGAGACCGGGGTAGCAAGGGCCAGGGCGGACCGGCCGGAGGGGGATCGCCCGACCTGCACAAGCCTGTCCGTCATTGGAACATGCCACCCGTCGCCGGCGCGGAAGGTCGGGGAGACCGGCCGGTCCGGCGGCGCAGCCGCTTCACCCTGGCCGGCGCGAGGGCGGAGCCCTTAGCTCTGGACGCCCGCGGGACCGTGCGTTCCGTCGTCAAGGTCGACCGTCATGAACGTGAGCGTGTCGATCACTGGCCACGACACCCTGTTGCAGCGAGGAAGGAGCCTGAAGAAGGCGTCGCCTGTCCCGCGGTGAGGAATGAACCGCGGCGAAGCGATCGGCATCGGCGTCACGTCGATCAGTCGTCCATGCTCGTCTGCAACGACGGAATGGGCGACGATGTGGAGCTGGAACGCGTCCTGCGCCTCGATCAACCAGCCGTGGACCGGGATCGCGTCCGGCGTCTGCGCCGCCCAGCGCACAGCGTTGGCATGACAGTCGTTGGGGCGCGCCGCATCACCATCGCGAAACACGACCTGGAGCGGCTTCGGGCAAAGCGCTTCGGAGCGGCGCCCGTGGACCTCATCGAAATAGGCGACATCATCGGCGTCGAAGGTGATCGTCATGTCTCGTCCTCTCGCGTCGATGGCCGGACGGGTCCGGAGGCATGACACGCTCTCGACTTCCGACCAAAGCAGAGCTTCACTCGCACATTGAGGCTCTCGCCTCCGCTTGCAGGCGGAAAGCGGCGGCGCGAACTTCGAGGACCACGCCCTGTCATCCCCCACCCTGATATCCTTCGATGAGTCCGGCTTCACCGGCCCCAATCTGCTACGGGACGACCAGCCGGTCTTCGCCTATGCGGCGGTCGAACTGTCCATCGAGGAGGCCAATCAGCTGATCGCGGAGATCCGCGACGGTCGCAAGCCGGTCATCCAGGCCGCCGAACTGAAGGCGTCCGGACTCAGGAAGCGGAAGGACTGGCCCGAGATCGCCGGCCTCGTGCTGTCCCGGATGGAGGGCCGTTACAGCTTCCTCGTCGCGGACAAGCGGCTGGCGTTCGCGGGCAAGGTGTTCGAGTACCTCATGGAGCCTGTGCTCGAGGACAACAGCCTGCTCTTTTACCGTCACGGGCTTCATCGGCTGGTTGCGGGAGCCGTCTATCGAAGCATCGCGACCGCCGGTGGACCGGCCGAGGATCTCGCCTTGCAGCTCGAGACGTTCATGCGGAGTTTCGATCCCGCAGACGCCCCTGCGGTCTTCGCCGCGACCGGAGAGGCGCCGGCGGATGCGCGGGTCCTTGGCGAGGTGTTGCGGTTCGCGCGGGGCTATTCCGAGCGGATCAAGGCGCGCACCGAGCACCTGAAGGACGACGCCGAGTACGCCAAATGGGTGCTGGACCTGACTTCGACCGCGCTGATGTCGCTCCTCGTCAACGGTTTCGGCCCCAAGCATCAGCAGATCGAGGTGCTATGCGACGACTCCAAGCCGCTGCAGGGCATCGCCTCGACGTTCGACGGCTTCATCGGTCGCGATGAGGCATTCCCCCTGCATGGCGGCAACCGCGTGGTCAGCGCCAGGCTCAATCTCGGGGGGCCGATCCGGTTCGGCCAGTCGCATGACAATCCGACGCTTCAAATCGCCGACCTGATCGCCGGCCTCGCCGCGCAGCTCTATGGCCGCAACCCGCCTGCCGAACTTCAGCCTCTCAAGGCCGACCTGGAGCGCCATCTGCATGAGGATCACATCCTGCCGGAGACGGCGGGGGACTCGCAGATGACCGCGGTCGAGAAGCAAGCCAATATGTTCGTCCTGCGTCACCTCGCGGGCCGCGCGGCGCTTGGAGCCGACCCCCTCAAGGGCATGGCCAAGGTCTACTTCCAGGCCTTCAAGCGAGCGAGCTCCGTCGGCCAGCGCCTGCGAAACCGGCGCTGAGTACACGTAAGCCTGCCACCGCAGGCCTGCGTGTTCACCCTCCAGCATCTTTCGGTTCGAATCGGCCGGAACAAGGAGATGCTCCATGGGACAGACCCATTCGCCCCTGCCGCGAACGATCAAAAAGCCGGAACTGCGCCAGATGGTGCCGCTCGCAGACAGCACCATCTGGGAAATGGAGCAGCGCGGGGAGTTCCCCAAACGCTTCCGGCTGACGCCGCGATGCGTGGTCTGGGATCTGTCGGAGGTGCAGGCCTGGCTGGAGAAACGCCGCCGCACCCCCGTCACGGCGGCCAAGGCCCCGGATGTGCGCCTGCGCCGAACACGCCCGGTCCACGACGGGCCGGGCGCGGCCCGGCCGCACCTGTGAGCCGGGGTGCGCTTCAGAAATCAGCGAGATGGTCATAGAATGCTTCATCCGGGGACGGTTCTGACCCGGAGACCGGGACAGCGGCGTCCAGGGCTGATCATTGATTTCTTCACCCCCGGGGCTTATATGTCCTCCCGAGGCCAGATCGGTTGAAACAGCCTCACCCGCCTCTTCGGAGGTCCACGCGTGAGCGAGATAGGGATTTCGGTCCCGGAAGCGGCTACCGAGTGACTTCTGATAAGGGCGCCTCCGGGCGCCCTTATCTTTTCCGGTGAAACTTCAGCTTCTCGCCCTTCAGCGTCTTGTCGACCAGCACGGCGAAGCGAACCTTGCTCATGTGGGCGATGGCGAGCGCCTGCGCCGGTTCAGGGCTGTAGGCGCTTTCCACGAAGAGCTTGAGATCGATGCCGGCGCCGGCGCCGCGCTTAACCCTGAAGAAGACCCTGTAGTCCCCTGCTCCGCCGTCGTTGCGCACACCGATCCGCAGGAAGTTCGCCTCCGGGGTCTGATAGACATGCGCGGTCGGCAGACCTTTCAGGATATGCGGCAGCGCTTGCGACAGCCCGTAGCGGATCGGACAGAAGACGCGCCGCCTCGGGCCGTCCCAGACCGCCACCGCGTTGTCGTCGTGCCGGGCGGCATCGAAGGTTTCGCTGAAGCAGTGGTTGCTGAACCGGACATCGATCTTCACGCCGTTCGGACGCGACTGGGTCGCCATCTCGAGCACGAAGGGCTCGAGATGGTCGAACGCGAGCGTCTGCCCCGCGACCTCCAGCGGCGGAAAGTACGGCCCGGCCATGATCTACAGTCCGGTCAGGTCCGGCGACCGCTTGCGCAGTCCCGGCCGAACGGCCGCGCGCTTGGTGGCCGCGGCCTTGTCGCGCGCGTCGATCATGTCCTTGGCGATCGGCTTCAGCTTCTCGACCAGGGGCTTGAGGTCATAGATGTTGCTGGCCTGCCCTCCACTGGAATGGCGACGCACGATCCGACGGACCAGACCTTCGTCTTCGAGGCGTTTGATGGCGCGCTGGACGGTCTTGTCCGACACGCTGAGGCGTTCAGCCAGCCTGCGCTTCGAGGGGAACGGCATCTCCTCGTCCTCCCACCAGTGGTCGATCAGGTGCATCAGCACCGCGAGTTCGGTGGCGTTGATGTGCAGGCGAGCCTGGGCTCGGAGCAGGACCGAGGGGACGAAGGTGAAGCCCGGGTCGATCACGCCCTTGGTCCACCGCTTCTCCAGAACCTTGCGCGAGGTCTCAGGCGTGGCGGCGGGACGGAGGGGGACGACCTTGTTGGTGGTTTCGCTCATGGTTGATCTCATCGATTGAGCCGATACAATGGACCTTCAAACCGTTGAACGGAATGGTTCGGGCCCGCCTCTCCCCTGGACATAGGCGCCCATACCCCCGGACGCCATCGTCCCTCCGCCCCGGTCGCCACTGTCCCGCGAATAAGCACGCCGCGCGTTTCAGGACGCCGTGTCGCATGACGCTATTGGAGTACAACACCCCCTGGTCGTCGGCGTCCACGGGTCCACCAATTTTCTCTTCGCATCTCTGGGATGCGTTTCAGAATTTCGGATCGAACCGCGGCGCGCTGACCTCTGGTGCGGCGAGCGCCGGGGTATAGGCGCGTCCCGCTTCCCACGCGTCGACGGCGTTCGACCATTCCTGAGCCATGTGCCGACGCTGGGTCTCGAACTCCGCCTTGTTGTAGACGCCGCGCGAGGATCGTTCTTCGTGAGCCAACCCTTTCTCGATCCAGTCCGAGTTGAAACCCATCTCATGCAGCAGGGTCGAGGCCGTCCGCCGCAGGTCGTGGACGGTGAAGGGTTCGAGCGGGAGATCACCCTTACCGGCCTTCTCAGCGATCGCACTGGTGACGCGGTTGAAGGTCGCCCGCGACATCGGCGCATCGGCGTCGTAGCGCGACGGCAGGATGTATTTCGAGTTGCCGGCGCAGGTCTTCAGGGCGACCAGGATGTCCAGCATTTGGGTGGAGAGGTAGACGTTGTGAGGGCGTGAGCGCTTCATGCGCGCCGCCGGGATCGACCAGACCGCATTGTCGAAATCGACCTCGGTCCACACTCCGTCCTGGAGTTCGCTCTTTCGAACCATGCTGAGCAGGATGAACTTCAGGCCGAGCCTGATGGTCGGCAGGGTCGCCACCTCACCCAGAAGCATCAGCATGATCCGGATTTCGGCGGGGGTGAGCGAGCGGTCGCGCGGTCGGAAGGTCGCGATGGACGCCGGGCCCACGTCATCTGCCGGGTTGTCGATCTTCTCGCCGTGGAGGATGGCCCAGCCGTAGATCTGCTTGACGATATCCCGGACGTGGATCGCCGTCGCAGGCGCCCCGCGGTCCACGATCGCCTTGCAGTGCGCCCGCAAGTCGTCAGGCGTGATCTCGCTCAGCAGGCGGTTCTTCCACTTCGGAAGGATGTCCCGATTGAAAATCGCCCGGCGCATGTCGCGGGTGCTGTCCGCCATCGGCGCGCGGTCCATCCAGCCCTGGGCGACCTGTGCGAAATCGCGTGCCTCCTTGAGGCGACGTTTGGCGCGCTGCTTTTCAACGGCGGGGGATACCCCGTCGGCGATCGCCTTCTTCACCTCGATGAGCCGCTCGCGGGCCTGCGCCAGCGTCAGTCCGGCCCGGCCGTATCGGCCAAGCGTCACCGTCTCCCGACGGCCGTTGAACCGATAGTCGTAGCGGAATGAGACTGCGCCGCCCGTCGAGACGTAGACGTACATGCCGTCCCTGTCGGTACTCTTGTAAGCCCTTGCTTTTGGACGTAAATTCTTCAGTGCAGTGTCAGTTAGCACGGTACAATCGCCTTCGGCTGTGGGTCCTTAAAATCGACCGCGCCACCACGAACTTTCTCTCAAATCTTCAATGACTTGCTGAGAATGAATACCGTCAGGGCGTGGCCGGATGTCAGGACGGTATGAGCCCGAGTCCGCCAGATCAATGCAGCGGCATACCGTCGGCCAGTCCGACAAAACGAAGAAAGACCCACCGAATGGCTTCGAAGGGTCTCGACAGAATTCACAATGTTGTCAGCGGCTTAGAGGACGTTTCGGAAGCGATCCCGAATGCTGCCGAAAGGTCCGGACTATTCCCACTCGATGGTCCCCGGCGGTTTCGACGTCACGTCATAGACGACCCGGTTCACGCCGCGGACCTCGTTGATGATCCGCGTCGCGGTCTTTGCCAGGACGTCCCAGGGGAATTGGTAGAAGTCGGCGGTCATGCCGTCGGTGGAGGAGACGGCGCGCAGGGCCAGGACCTTTTCGTAAGTGCGAGCGTCGCCCATGACGCCGACGGTCTTGACCGGCAGCAGGACGGCGAAGGCCTGCCAGATCTGGTCGTACAGGCCCGCCTTGCGGATCTCGTCCAGATAGATGGCGTCGGCCTGTTGCAGGGTCTCGACGGCCTCGGGCGTGATCTCGCCGGGGATGCGGATGGCCAGGCCCGGTCCGGGGAAGGGGTGGCGTCCTACGAAAGCGTCGGTCAGGCCCAGCTCGCGGCCCAGGGCGCGGACCTCGTCCTTGAACAGTTCGCGCAGGGGCTCGACCAGTTTCAACTTCATATAGTCGGGCAGGCCGCCGACATTATGGTGGCTCTTGATGACGTGGGCCTTGCCGCTGGATGAGGAGACGCTCTCGATGACGTCGGGATAGAGGGTGCCCTGGGCCAGGAATTCGGCGCCTTCGATCTTGGCGGACTCGCGGTCGAACACCTCGATGAACAGTCGGCCGATGGTCTTGCGCTTGGTCTCCGGATCCGAGATTCCGGCCAACTCGCCCAGGAAGTCCTGCGAGGCGTCCACGTGGATCAGCGGGATATTGTAGTGCTCGCGGAACAGGGTGGTCACCTGTTTCGCCTCGTCCTTGCGCAGCAGGCCGGTGTCCACGAAGACGCAGGTCAGCTGGTCGCCGATAGCCTCGTGGATCAGCACGGCCGCGACCGAGGAATCGACCCCGCCGGACAGGCCGCAGATGACCTTGGCCGAACCGACCTGTTCGCGGATCTGGGCGATCTTCTCGTCGCGATAGGCGGCCATGGTCCAGTCGCCCTTCAAGCCCGCGATGCCGTGGGTGAAGTTCTTCAGCATCTGGTGGCCGCGCGGGGTGTGCATCACCTCGGGGTGGAACTGCACGCCGTAAAAACGGCGGGTCTCGTCGGCGATGACGGCATAGGGCGAACCGGCGGACGAGGCCACGACGTCGAAGCCCTCGGGGATGGCGACGATCTTGTCGCCGTGGCTCATCCAGACCGTCTCCTCCGCGCCGACCGGGGCCAGGTCGGCCAGCAGGGGCGAGGCCTTCTCGACGGTGATCTCGGCGCGGCCGAACTCGCGGGTATGGCCGCCCTCGACCTTGCCGCCCAGCTGTTCGCACATGGTCATCTCGCCGTAGCAGATGCCCAGGACCGGCACCCCGGCCTCAAACACGGCCTGGGGCGCCCGGGGGCTGCCCTCTTCGTGCACGCTCTCGGGACCGCCCGACAGGATGATGGCCGCCGGCTTCATCCCCACCAGCGCCGCCTCGGCCTTCTGGAACGGATGGATCTCGCAATAGACGCTGGCCTCGCGCAGGCGGCGCGCGATCAGCTGCGTCACCTGGCTGCCGAAGTCGACGATGAGGACCTTCTGGTGGTCTTGAGGCGTGGTCATGGCGTGATCGAATCCGGGGAGAGTTGCGCGGGGTCTTGGCCTTGTGCGGCCGGGATTTCAAGGGCGGCGAGGCCGTCGGCCTCCAGCACGACGATCAGACGGTCCAGGGCGGCGGCCAAGTTCTCGTCCACGTGATGCAGGGTCGAGGTCCAGTCCTCCAGCGCCTTCAGCTCGGCGCGGCCGTCCGACACGCCGCGTAGAGCGACCAGGGGCACACCGAAGGTCTGGGCCGACCGGACCAGGGCCCAGGTCTCCATGTCCACCATCTCGGCCTCGATGGCGTCATAGGCGGCGCCGGAGACGACATTGGCCCCGGTCGACAGAGTGGCGGTCGGCACGCCGGGGATGGGGCACGGCAGGGGCAGGACCGCAGGCTGGTCCAGCAGCGGCGTCACGCCCTTGGGGAAGCCCAGGGCGCTGGCGTCCATATCGCGATAGGCGACCGACGCGGCCTGATAGACGCAGGCGTGCTCCAGCACCCGCGACCCGCACGAGCCCAGCGACACGATCAGGTCCGGCAGACGACCGGCCGCCTCCAGCCGCGCCAGGGCGGCGGTCAGGGCGACGGCGGCTTCCACCGGGCCGACGCCGGTCATCAGGGGCTGTATGCGGGCGCGCAGATGGTCGCCATACTCGGCGGGCGCAGCCATGACGTAGAGGACTGAAACCTCGCCGTGCCGCGCCAGCCCAGACCCCATCAGGCGGCGCGCTGATAGACGGCGGCGAAGAAGCCGTCGGTGTCTGCGGTCGCCGGCGACAGACGCAGACGCGCGCCGGACGCCAGTTCGGCGAACTTGGCCCGCGCGGCCTCGGTCAGTTGCGGGGCCGACAGGACATCGGCGACGGCGACCGGGCGGAAGTCGGGGTTGGCGGCCTCGAAGGCGTCGGCGCTGGCCTCGTTCTCGCGCGCCAGCATCGAACAGGTGACATAGACCAGACGGCCGCCCGGCTTCACCAGCTTGGTCGCCTGGCTCAGGATACGGACCTGAAGGGCGTGCAGCTTCTCGACCTCTTCGGTCGTCAGCCGCCAGGCGTCCTCCGGCCGACGCCGCCAGGTGCCCGAACCCGAGCAGGGGGCGTCGACGAAGACCAGATCGGCCTGGCCGTTGACGGCTTCCAGCCCGCCGCCGTTCTGGCCGATCAGCACCAGCTCGGCCTCAACGCCCGCGCGTTGCAGGCGGGGGCGGATGTTCTCCAGCCGCTTGTTGACCACATCGGAGGCGATCAGCTTACCCTGCCCCGTCATGGCCTGGGCCAGACCCAGGGTCTTGCCGCCGCCGCCGGCGCAATAGTCCACAACGGTCGTGCCCGGTTCAGCCCCGGCCAGCCAGCAGACAACCTGGCTGCCTTCGTCCTGAATCTCGAACTTGCCGGCCTTGAACCCGTCCAGGGCCTGGATATTGGGCGGCGGCTCCGACGGCACGCGCAGGCCCCAGATCGACCAGGGCGCGCGCAAAACCTCCAGACCGGCGGCCCGCAGTTCGGCCTCGACATCGTCCACGGTGGCGGTCGCGCCATTGACCCGCAGGTCGATGGGCGCGCGGGGCGCCATCAGGGCGTGGGCCTCTTCGGCCCAGCGGTCGCCGAACGTGGCCTTGAAATCCTCGACCACGAACTCGGGCAGCCCGGCCGCGACCCAGCCGGGCAGTTCACCCGGCGCGGCGGTGATGCGGCTGCGTTCCTGCTTCGAAAGAGGCCGGGGGCCATAGCCGTCGCCCGAGTGCAGGGCCTCGATCTCTTCCACCGACAGGCCGTCAATGGCGTGCAGCGAACCGATCACCAGAGCCCGGCCATCCTCGCGACCGCCCATGATCCACGACAGTCGGCCGCGTGCGCGCAGCACCTTGTAGACATGATCGGCGATGGCCCGCCGATCCTTGGACCCGGCGTATCGGTTGGCGGCCCCCCAGGCCTTCAGGACGGTTTCCGCCGGTTGGCGGCCCTGGGCCATGGAGTCCAGGACGGAGGCGGCGGCGGCGAGACGGGCAGCTGGGGTCAATGCGGACTTTCAGGTCAGGAACAGGGCCGCCAGCACCATGACCAGTCCCGCGAGCGAGACCAGCCAGACCAGCGACCGGATATAGGGAACGCCAAGGGCGTAGAGGGGCAGATAGACGACGCGCGCCCAGAAATAGAGGGCCGTCCCCCACACGGTCAGGGGACCGGAGGCCTGGATCAGATGGGCGACCAGGACGGCGCCGATGAACAGCGGCAGGGTTTCATACAGATTGGCCTGGGCGCGCTCCAGACGACCGGTCAGCGGTCGAACCGATGTCGGCGTCTGGTCGCGCGGCCCTGCATTCCATTTCGAACCGAACTCGGCCGTCCGGGCCCCGGCGGGCAGGAAGATCTGCACCAGGGCCAGAACCAGCGTCAGCGCCAGATAGGTCAGTTCGGTCGTCATGGCCCTTATCCCTGTCTGTAGTTCGGCGCCTCGCGCGTGATCATCACGTCATGGACGTGGCTCTCCCGCAGGCCGGCGCCGGTGATGCGCACGAAGCGGGCGCGCTCCTGGAAGTCGGCGATGGTGCCGGCCCCCACATAGCCCATCGAGGCGCGCAGCCCCCCGATCAGTTGGTGCAGGACCGGTGAAATCGGCCCCTTGTACGGCGTCTGGCCCTCGATGCCCTCGGGCACCAGCTTCTCGGACGAGACTTCCTTCTGGAAGTAGCGATCGGCCGAGCCGCGCGCCATGGCGCCGACCGAACCCATGCCGCGATACGACTTGTAGGACCGGCCCTGGTACAGGAAGACCTCGCCGGGACTTTCGTCGGTGCCGGCGAACATCGAGCCCATCATGGCCACGTTCGCGCCGGCCGCGATGGCCTTGGCAAGGTCGCCCGAATATTTGATCCCGCCGTCGGCGATGACCGAGGCGCCCGTGCCGCGCGCGGCCCGAGCGGAGTCCATCACGGCCGTCAGCTGCGGCACGCCCACGCCCGCGACGATCCGGGTGGTGCAGATGGAGCCCGGGCCGATGCCGACCTTGACCGCATCCGCGCCCGCGTCGATCAGGGCCCGCGTCGCGTCATAGGTGGCGACGTTGCCGGCGATGATCTGCAGCCGGTTGTTCTCGCGCTTGATCCGCTCGACCACCTGGGCGACCGAGGCCGAGTGGCCGTGGGCGGTGTCGATCACCACCACGTCCACGCCCGCGTCGGCCAGGGCCATGGCCCGCTCATAGCCGGCGTCGCCGACGGTCGAGGCGGCGCCGACCAGCAGACGACCCTGGTCGTCCTTGGCCGCATGGGGGAAGGCCTGGGCCTTCTCGATGTCCTTCATGGTGATCAAGCCGACGGCCCGATAATCCTCGTCCACCACGATGACCCGTTCGATCTTGCGGGTCTTCAGCAGTTGGCGCGCCTCTTCCTTGCCGGCGCCCTCGCGCACCGTGATCAGGTCGCCCGTGGTCATCAGCGAGGCGGCCGACAGGTTCAGGTCGTTCTCGAACCGCATGTCCCGGTGGGTCAGCATGCCGACCAGCTTGCCGGTGGCCGGATCGACGACGGGGAAGCCGGTGATCTTTTTGGCGGCGACGATCTCGCGGACCTCGCCCAGGGTCGTCTGCGGGCCGACGGTCACAGGATTGACCACCATGCCGCTTTCATAACGCTTCACGGCGCGGACCTGATCGGCCTGCTCCTCGATGGTCATGTTGCGGTGAAGCACGCCCAGGCCGCCGGACTGGGCCATGGCGATGGCCAGGCGGTGTTCCGTCACCGTGTCCATGGCGGACGACAGCAGCGGGATGTTCAGTTTGATGTCGCGTGTCAGCTGGGTCGAGACATCGACCATCGCCGGCATGAACTCGGACGGGCCGGGTTCGAGCAAAACATCATCGAAGGTCAGTCCTTCGCGTATCTCCATAGGGAGTCTCCGTTTTGCGGGCCGCGTATAACGGGGTGCGGGGGGCTACGGCAAGGGTCTTGCGGCTTATGGACCCGATAGATTTTATTGGTTTGCAACCGAGAGGGCCAATGACCATTCTTGCAACATGGTCGGCGTCATCCTCAGCACCGCGCGCAAACTGGCTTTGAAGATCGCCAGCTATGGCGTCATGCACCTTGTGGTGGCCGTCCTAGTGGCCTTCGCCATCACCCGCGACTGGCGCATCGCCTTGGCGGTCGGCATGGTCGAACCCTTCTTCCAGACCATCGCCTATTCGATCCACGACCGCGTCTGGCACAGGGTCGAACGCCGCCGCATGGCGTCGAACATCGAAGAGGCGGCCGAGGCCTTCACCGCCCGGCTCGACATCATGTCGCCGGACGAACAGACCCGCGTCCACGACCACCACGGCCATGGGCACGGCCACAGCCACGCCCTGCCCCGGTCGTTCAAACAGGTGGCGGTCAAGACCGTGACCTATGGCGTCATGCATTTCGCCGTCGCGGTGGCGGTGGCCTACGCCCTGACCCAGGACCTCCGCACGGCCCTGGCCATCGGCACCATCGAACCCCTGGTCCAGACTGTCTTCTTCACCGTCCACGACCGCATCTGGACGCGTATCGAACAACGCCGCGCGAGCCGGCAGCCGGCGACGGCGTAAATACAGGATCGGGGGACGCGCCCGAAGGCGCATCCCCTTCCCTATAGGACTTAGAAGCGGCGACGGATGCTGGCGAACACCTGACGGGGTGCGCCCGGCAGGAAGGTCTGACGACCCGCGCTGTTCTGGAAGCCGCCGGACCCGACCGTCGAGATATAGTCCTCGTCCATCAGGTTGACGACGTTGACCTGGACCTGCGTCCCGTCCAGCCAACCGCCCATGCCGTCGAAGCGATAACCGGCGGTCAGTTCGACCGTGGTGTAGGCGTCGGCCTTCTCGTCGTTCAGATAGGACGAGAAACGCTCGCCGGTGTAGGCGGCGGCCAGGGTCCCGAACACCGCGCCGTTGTCATAGGACAGCTCGGCGCGGAACAGGTTTTCCGGCGTGGCGACGGTGCGCTTGCCGGCCGTCGCAGCGACCAGGACGCCGGCGCCGTCGCGGACATCGTCCTGATAGGTCGAGTCGTTGTAGCTGTAGGAGCCGAAGGCCGACCAGTCGGAGGCGAAGTTCCACAGGGCGGCGGCCTCGAACCCACGGCTCTTCACAGCGCCGACGTTCTGGATGCCGTTGCCCAGGCCCAGGATCGGGGCGCCCAGGGCGACGGTCAGCAGACGGTTCTCGAACTCGACGTCATAGGCCGCCACCGAGCCTTGCAGCCCCCCGTCGAAGCGGAAACGCCAGCCGGCCTCGATCGTGCGCGAGCTTTCCGGCTCCAGCGTATTCTTCAGCGCGCTGAAACCGGCAGCGGATGCCGAGAAAGGTCCGCCGGTGTTCGAGGACTCGAACGCCCGCATATTCTCGGCATAGGAGGCGAACAGCTGATGGTCAGCGTTCAGGTCATAGCTGACCCCGACCTGCGGCAGGAAGTTGTCTTCCGCCTTGATCGAGCCAGTCTTGTTGGCGCCGACGACGGTGCTGGCTTCGTTTTCGACCTTCAGCGACTTGAAGCCGGCGTTCACCGTCAGGGCTTCGGTGATCGACCAGGTATCCTGCAGGTACAGGTTGGTCGTCTTGGTGTTGTAGCTGTATTCCCACTCGGTGAAGAAGGGGTTCTCCTGGAACTCGAGCGAGTCCCGGCCGCCGTCGCCGCTGCGGCTCAGGCCGTAGTAACGGCGAGCCTGGTTGAAGTCGTTATCCTCGACCCAGAAGCCGGCCTCGATGCTGTGCGCGGCCAGGTCCAGCGTCACCGAACCGATCGCGCCCTTGCGGTCGATGTCATATTCGGTGGTGCGGACAGCGATGGGGCCGGGGCTGGCGATGGTTGCACCGTCCTGTCCCTTGGCGCCGACGGGCGTCGGCACATAGGGCGTCCACCACAGGCCCTGCCCCTTGTTCGTGTGGCCATAGCCGGTCAGCGAGACGCGCAGCATGTCGGTGATCGGATAGTCCAGCGTCACGGCGCCGATGGTGTCGTCGCGCAGGCCCGCGGCGTCATAATAGGCGTCATCGACGCAGGCGATCGGGCTGGGATAGGCGTTGGTGGTGCAGTCGCCGGCCGGATTGGCCTGGTAGATGTCGGCGACCCGGACCGCCAGGGCGTAGTCGCCCGAGATATTGTCCCAGTCACGACCCAGGCGGTCGATCATGCCCAGCGACATGTCCTGGTAGTCGTTCTCACGACGCTCGGAATGATTGATGAAGCCGCGCAGTTCGCCGGCGCCGAGCGGTTGGAGGAAGCTGGCGTTGATCTGCTGCTGCTTCTGCTCGCCCACGCCCTTCCACTTGTCGGCGCTTTGGTCGGCGTAGGACACCGACAGGCGCGTGCCGGCCGAACCCAGGGCTCCGCTGTCCAGACGCACGAAGCCGCGCAGGGTGTCGTCGCTGCCGAAGGCGCCCGAGACATCGACGCCGAAGTCGGTCGTCGGGGCCCGGCTGATGAACTGGACCGTGCCGCCCAAATTGCTGCTCGAGGCGGTGCCCAGCGCGCCCGATCCCTGGGCCACGTCCACACGGGCGACGTTTTCGGAGATGATGGCGCGCGAAATATGCAGGCCGTTGTGGTTGCCGTAGCTCATGTCGCCCAACGGCACGCCGTCCAGGGTGAAGCCGAGCTGGTTCTGGTTGAAGCTGCGCAGGGTGATGCGCGCCGACCATTCATAGGCGCCGAAGGCGTCGGCCGATTGGAAGCTGACGCCGGGCAGGCGTTCGATCGCCTTCAGCGGGCTGCTGCCGGGCGCCTCGATGGCGATGGCGTCGGCGTTGACCGAGGCCTGCTGGCGCGTCTGGCCGCGACCGAAGACGACGATCTCGTCGATCTCGGAAACCTGGGTGTCGGCCGTGGCCATGGCGACGGCGGCGTCTTGCGCAGCGGCGACGCCCGGAACCATGAAGAGGGCCAGCGTCAGAAGCGACGCGCCCGAAAGGAAGCGATTGGAAATCATGTCAGCCCCGCTGTCAGCGCAGATTGCGCCGAGGCCCCGCTAACGGCGCGCCATGACGGCGCTGCTACCGCTTCATCCGGATTTCATGACAGCAACATTTGACATGCAGATGGTCGTTCAAAGTGGCTTTATGGCTACGCTTGCGGGGTGTTCGGACAAACGCTCAGTCCTCCGCCCCGCAACCGCCTCAACGCTTGTTCAGCGCCACCAGAAACACCTCGGCGCTGTCCTTCCGGCTGGACGCCGGCTTGACGTATTTGACCGTCTCGAACTCCTCGCGCAGTCGCGCCAGAACCCCGCCGGCGTCGCCGCCCTGGAAGTTCTTTGACACGAAATTCCCGCCCGGCTTCAGGGTACGGATGGCGAAGTCGGCGGCGATCTCGATCAGGGCGATGATCTTCAGGTGGTCCGTCTGGCGGTGGCCGACCGTATTGTGCGCCATGTCCGACAGCACCAGGTCCGGCGCCCCGCCGATGGCGTCAATCAGCTGCTGGTCCACGCCCGGATGGGTGAAGTCGGCCTGTAACAGGGTCGAGCCCGGGATCGGCTCGATCATCAGCAGGTCCACGCCCGCCACGGCGCCGGCTCCGCGATTGACCGCCACCTGGATCCAGCCGCCCGGCGCCGCGCCCAGGTCGATGACCTTGCTGCCGCGCTTGATCAGGTGGAATTTGTCGTCGATCTCGATCAGCTTGAAGGCCGCGCGCGAACGCCAACCCTCGGCCCGCGCCTTCTCGGACCATTTATCGGCCAGCTGGCGCTTGATCCATTGCTGGCTCGACATCGACTTGGTGTCGGCCGTCTTCATTTTGGTGCCCATGCCGCGCCCGGCGGCGGTGCCGCCCGTAGGCGGTTTGACCATCCGGCGGCGTTCTTGGGGCTTTTCGTCTTCACTCATCGTTCCCACATAGCCCCGACCGGCGTTGCGGGCTATGTCCCGCCTCAAATCAACCCCCAAAAGGACGACCGAAATGGCCGAAACCCTGACCTTCACCCTGGACACCGGCGACGGCGAAGCCCGCGACGTGGTCATCAAGCTGCGCTCCGACCTGGCCCCCGGCCACGTCGAACGCATCACCGAACTGGCCTCGGAAGGCTTTTATGACGGCGTCGTCTTCCACCGCGTGATCGCCGGCTTCATGGCCCAGGGCGGCGACCCGACCGGCACCGGCACCTCGGGCTCCAAGAAGCCGAACCTGAAGGCCGAGTTCTCGGCCGAGCCGCACAAGCGCGGCGTCTGCTCGATGGCCCGCACCTCGGATCCCAACAGCGCCAACTCGCAGTTCTTCATCTGCCTGGACGACGCCACCTTCCTGGACCGCCAGTACACGGTCTGGGGCGAAGTCGAATCCGGCATGGAACACGTCGACGCCCTGCCCAAGGGCGAGCCGCCCCGCGCGCCGGGCAAGATCGTCAAGGCGACGGTCAACTAAGACTCGTCCCACCCTCGAAACCGTATCGGCTCGGCCGGTGCGGTTTCGAGGCCTGCGGCCTAGGAGCGATCCTCGGCCACGCCGTCGAACTGAACCGCCTGCGCGTCGCGCCAGGCGTCTCGCAGGCCCTGCACCGGCAGGTTCGCGCCCAGCAGCGCCAGCTGATCCACCCAGACTGTCGCGAGCTTATCGACCGTGGACTGGCCCCAGCCCGGCGGCTGCTGTCGCGCCCAGTTCTGCAAAGACCCCGCATTGAAGATCATCAGGAAGGCGCAGACCACGAACAGGGTCTGGCTGGTCCAGCGTCGCGCCCGCGACGCCTCGCCTTCTTCGTCCAGAGCCGGCGCCGGGGGAAAGGCGAACCGGCCCAGGGCGACCAGGGCGTTCTCGCGCGTCGGCAGATCATGGGCGTCGGCGCCGCCGATCCAGTCGCTGGACGGATCAGCCGCCGCCGGTTGATCCAGAGGCGGAAACGGCGACACCGGCGGGTGCGCCTGCGTCGGGAAGGGATCGACCGGGTCCGTGGGATCGCTCATCGTCGGATCAACGCCTCAGAACTGGAAATAGATAAAGGGCGCCACGCCCTCGGGCCGCATCGCCTCGACCAGCAGGATCGCCACCCCGATCAGCACGCCCAGGGTCGGCGACGGCGCCGTCTTCAGCCGCTCGGCCAGGCCCTCGACCGCGCGCGGCGGCAGCCAATGCATGGCCAGCCCGCCGACGATCAGCACAAGCACGAAGGGCGTCACCAGGCGGAACGCTTCGAACCGCCCCAGTCCGACCAGCATCTGCATGGCCAGGTCAAAGGTCTCAGCCCGGAACAGAATCCACCCCAGACAGACAACGTGGAAGGTGATCAGGACGCCCAGCCAGGTGGGTATGACCTTGCGATCCTTGACCACCGCCCGCCCCAACCGCTCCACCACCTGCGCCCCGCCGTGCAGCGCGCCCCAGGCCACGAAGGTCCAGGCCGCCCCGTGCCACAGCCCGCCCAGCAGCATGGTGATCATCACATTGAGGCACGACGACCACAGCCCCTTCCGTCCCCCGCCCAGCGGCACATACAGATAGTCGCGCAGCCAGCTGGACAGGCTGATATGCCACCGCCGCCAGAAGGCCTGCATCGAGGCCGCCCGGTACGGCTGGTCGAAGTTGCGCGGGAAGGAATAGCCCAGCAGGGCCGCGATCCCGATGGCCATGTCCGAATAGGCCGAGAAGTCGCAATAGATCTGGACCGCATAGGCATAGACCGCCGCCGCGATGTCGATCGCCCCATAGGCTGACGGATCGAAGAAGACCGGATCCACCAGCCGCGTCGCCAGCTCGGACGCGATCACCGTCTTCTTGAACAGGCCCCAGACGATCAGCAGCAGCCCATGGGTCGCCATCTCGCGCGTCAGACGGGGCACGCGCGCGAACTGGGGCAACAGGTCCGAGGCCCGCACGATGGGCCCCGCCACCAGGTGCGGGAAGAAGCTCATCAGCAGCATGACGTCCAACAGGCTCTCGGCCGGCGCCGTCTTGCCGCGATAGACGTCGACCACATAGCTGATGCCCTGGAAGGTGAAGAAGCTAATCCCCACCGGCAGCACCACCTGCAACAGCGGCAGGTCACGCTCCCACCCGAATTGCGCCAGCAGATCAACGGCCTGTTCGACGAAGAAGCCGTAATATTTGAAGAAGCCCAGGATGGTCAGATTGGCCGCGACGCCCAGGCCGACCCACAGTTTGCGCCGCCCCGCCCGGTCGCTCCGCGCGATCAAGGCCGCCACACCCCAGTTCAGCACGGCAGAGGCGATCAACAGGCCGACGAACCGCCAGTCCCACTGGGCGTAGAAGAACCAGCTGGCCAGCAGCAGGAACAGTTTGCGCCGCCCGTTCTCGCGATCCAGGCTCCAGCTGACCAGATAGACGAACAGGAAGAAGACCGCGAAGGCCAGGGTCGGAAACAGCATCAGTCCCCCTCCCCCTTCGCCGCCTTCCAGCGATCATAAGCCCCGGTCAAATCGTCGCTCAACACCCCGCCGATCCACTCCGCCCCGAGGGAGGTGAAATGCACCCGGTCGGGCCGCATATAGGGCTCAGGGCTGGTCGCCAGCCGCTCCGCCGAACAGTCGCCCCCCATGCGTCCGTACCAGTCCCAGAAGGCGACGCCCGCCTCGCCCGCCAGCCGGCGCTGCACATCCCGCACCACCGCCAGCGAGGCCGGGGCGGCGCGCGATCCGTCCGCGCCGCAACCGCTCGCCTGACCGGACTTCAGCCCGGACTTCAATCCATCCGGCGCCCCCAGGATCAGCAGCGACGCCCCCGGCGCCAGCCGCCGCAGCCGCGCGATCTGCCCCCGCAGCAGGGCGGCGTAGGACTCGGCCTCCACACCCTCCTCAAATCCATCATTGACCCCATAGGCTAGGATGATCAGCGACGGTCGCCACGCCGCCAGTTCCACGCCCACGACGGCGTCATCCCGAACCGCCAGATCCCGCAGCGTCGCCCCGATCACCCCCAGGTTGGACACGACGATCCCCGTCCCTCGCCGCTCGGTCCAGACGTCATACAGGGTCGCCTCCCCTCTCGGCCTCAGGGTGACCGTCTGGACCGGCTGCGCCAAACGCCCCATCCAGCACAACGGCGCCCGTTCAGGTGCCCGGAAGTCCGCCTCTTGTGTCTCGTGCGGCGTGGTCATCGTCACCCCGCCCGCCTCGGGTCCGCCGTCGCCGCACACACCGATCCGGTCAAAGGCCGCGCCGCCCTCTGCACTCAGGGTCAGGCTCGCCTGCCCGCCCAGCCGTGCAACCGCCCCCGCCAGCCCGGCCTGCAAGCCTGGCGTACTCCCCGACCCGCCAGGGGCCGCGACCGTTACCGGCCAGTCGCTGGCCGTCGCCTCGACCTGCATCGGCGCATAGCCGGCATAGGGCACGCCGGGCGGCAACATCCCGCGCCCGCCGGCCCCGAACCGCGCCTGCAACCGCGCGCGCAGGGCGCCGGTGATCCGGTCCCCGGCGGTGTGGCTGTCGCCGATCTGCAGGATGTGGACGGGCCGGTCTCGCTCTCCCGCCTCGGTCGCCGCTAAGGCCTCGAACACCCCCTCCAGCGCCTCCACGCCGCAGACGCCCTCGGGACAGATCGACGCCCCCGGCGCCGGCGCGGGCATGGGCGCATAGGGAACCTCGGTCCCGCTCTGCATCCCCAGCATCAGCACCGCCGCCCCCACGGCCCCCAGGCTCATGGTCAGCCGGTCGTCTGCGGTTGAGCCGCCGCCGCATCCAGACCCGTGTCGCGCTTCAGCCGCTCCGCCACCGGCGCGCCGATGCGGCGATAGCCGGCCATGGTCATGTGAATCCCGTCATTGGCCCGCATCAGCTGCGGCCGCCCGTTGGCGCCGGGCAGATAGGCCGCGTACTCGCCCGCCGTATCGGCGGTGACGCCGGTCGTCTCGATCAGGGGCACGCCCAGGGCCGTCATCCGCTCACGCGCCACGGCGTTGATGATCGTCATCTTGGCGTCGAACCCGGCCCGCTTCATCTTGGGCAGACCGACCCAATAGACGGCCACGTCATTAGCCCGCAGCAGGCCGACCAGATCGTCGATCCGCTTGGCGTAGGCCGCCTTCCAGCCCGGCGTGCCGAAGTCATGGATCACCCCGTCCAGACTGATGCCCTGGGCGTCATTGGTCCCGAACATCACCACCGCCGCATCCACCGGCGTCTCGCGCAACTGGCGCGCCGTCTTGGCCTGAATGTCCACATAGTCGTAGCGCGACAGACCGGTGGAGACCTCGCTGAACTTGGCGACCGTCACCCCGTCCTTGCCGTTCAGGTCGCGGTACAGGGCGGTCCACAGACCGTCCGCCATCGAATCCCCGATCACCCCGATCCTCAAGGCCCCGCTGGCCGCGCGCGCCTTCAGCGGCGTCACCATCGCCTTCGCGACCGGGGCGGACGCCGGGGCCTCGACCGGCGCGGTCGCCGCCGGCGGACTGGCCGAGGCGTTGGCCGATCCGCCCAGCATCAGGGTCGGATGGCGCAGCCAGCCGCGCCCGTCCGGCGTCAGCATCAGGCCGATCACGACCCCGACGACCAGGGCCGCCGTCAATCCGTTGATGCCTGCGCGCAAGGCCGCCCCCGTCGAAAACAGGGTTAGCTATAGCTTAACGACCCCAGCCTGCGCCATGCCGGTCCCGTGTCAGGCGAAAGACAGCCCGACGACAGCGACCTCAGCCGAACCGCCCCTCTGCCCAGCGCGCCGCGAAATAGCCGCCGGTCGCCGACACTGTGGTCAGGACCGTGCCCCAGATCAGATCGACGACGGTCAGCTTGGTCTGCCAAATCTCCAGCGTCGCCTGATTGGTCAGGTCGTAGGTGGCGTAGGCGACGAAACCCAGCGCCGCCCCATTGATCGCCGCCCGCGTCCAGCTTCCGTCCTTCAGGGCCGGCGCGATAGCCAGGAAGACCGTCCCCGCGATGGAGATCAGATAGAACAGCACGGCCGCCTTCATATCCGGCTTCTCGGCCAGGATCGGCCCCAGCACGGGCTTGTAGAACCGGTCGGTCATGGTGGTCAGCCAGACGGCGTCGATCACTGCAAAGGTGATCCCGGCGCCCAGATAGGCGAAGACATATTTGATCACGACAAACTCCTCAGGCGGGTTTCAGGCGATAGTGGCTGACCGCCCAGGTGCGGCCCTCGTCGTTGCCGAACAGACCGGCGGTCGCCAGATAGAAACGCCGCCAGCGCCGGGTCCACAGCTTCGCGTCCGCCCCATAGGTCTCGCGCATCAGCACGGCGATCCGGGCCGCGTTGCGATCCATATTGGCCAGCCAGTCATTGGCGGTGCGGGCGTAATGGCCGCCGTTCCAGGTCCATTCCTGCTCGACCGCGAACAGGTCGGGGAACTGCCGGATCAGACCGTGGCTGGGCATGACCCCGCCGGTGAAGAAATGCTGGGCGATGAAGTCGCCGCTGTCGGTGTGGTCGAACCGATACGGGGCGTCGCGGTGGGTGAAGACATGGATGAACATCCGCCCGTCCGGCTTCAGCCAGGACTTCGCCTTGGTCAGCAGGGCGCGCCAGTTGGCCATATGCTCGAACATCTCGACCGAGACGATGCGGTCGAACCTCTGGTCGGTGTCGAACAGATTCATGTCCTGGGTCACGACCGTCAGATTGCTCAGCCCCCGCGAACGGGCCTGGGCCTCGATATGGCCCCGCTGGCCGTGGCTGTTCGACACCGCCGTGATCCGCGCCCGGGGATAGGTCTCGGCCATCCACAGCGACAGCGAGCCCCAGCCGCAGCCCATTTCCAGAATGGTCTGGCCGTCCTGCAGATCGGCGTGAGCGCAGGTCTCCAGCAGGGCGGCGACCTCGGCCTGGTCCAGGCTTTCCGATCCGGTCGGATACAGGCAGCACGAATATTTCAGCCGTTCGCCCAGGCACAGGCTGAAGAACTCGGGCGGCAGTTCGTAATGCTGCTCGTTCGCCGCCTCCGTATGTTCGGCGATGGCGCGTTCGGCCATCTCGCGCGCAAAGGCCGCCTGGTCGTGGGGACCGTCGCGATCCAGCCGCTTGCGCGCCTCCGTGACCAGGCTGTCGATCGCCGGGCGAGTGACGAAGTCCGGGAAAGGGGCGTCCTGCAACTGGCGAATGGCGACATTGGTCAGGTTCATGCAGGCGCTCCCGTCAGATCACGAGGGATACGCTTTGACGCGACATTCGGATGCGACGCGATTGCCGCAGCGACCGCTTGCCCGCAAGATCGCTTCCGGACTATGAGCGGAAGACGCCGCGATATTCATCAGACGGTGAAAAGGGAGAGCGATGGGAAAGATCTACGCTGACGTCACGTCCGCGCTGGAGGGGCTGACCTTCGACGGCATGACGGTCATGTCCGGCGGCTTCGGCCTGTGCGGCATCCCCGAAAACCTGATCGCAGCCCTGCGCGACAGCGGCGTCAAAGGCCTGACGGTCATCTCCAACAATGCGGGCGTGGACGGTTTCGGCCTGGGCCAGCTGCTCGGCACCCGCCAGATCGCCAAGATGATCTCGTCCTACGTCGGCGAGAACAAGGAGTTCGAGCGCCAGTACCTGGCCGGCGAACTGGAGCTGGAGTTCAACCCGCAAGGCACCCTGGCCGAGCGTATCCGCGCCGGCGGGGCCGGCATCCCCGCCTTCTTCACCGCCACCGGCGTCGGCACCCTGGTCGCCGAGGGTAAGGAGGTCCGCAACTTCAACGGCCGCGACTATGTGATGGAGACCGGCCTGATCGCCGACCTGTCCATCGTCAAGGCCTGGAAGGCTGACGAGCGCGGCAACCTCGTCTTCCGCAAGACCGCCCGCAACTTCAATCCGATGATGGCCACAGCCGGCAAGGTCACCGTGGTCGAGGTAGAGGAGATCGTCCCCGTCGGCTCGCTCGACCCCGACCACATCCACACGCCGGGCGTCTATGTCGACCGCCTGGTCCAGACCGTGTCCGAGAAGCGTATCGAACAGCGGACGGTGCGTCAGAGGGAGCCGGGCTCAAGTCGCGAAGCGGTAGCCCAAGGAGGAGTGTCGTAATGGCTCGCACCCGCGAACAACTGGCCGAACGCGCCGCCCAGGAACTGCAGGACGGCTTCTACGTGAACCTGGGCATCGGCATTCCGACCCTGGTCGCCAACTACATCCCCGCCGGCATGACCGTGACCCTGCAATCCGAGAACGGCATGTTGGGCATGGGCCCCTTCCCCTATGAGGGCGACGAGGACCCCGACCTGATCAACGCCGGCAAACAGACGATCACCGAGATCCCGGAGTCCTCCTACTTCAGCAGCGCCGACAGCTTCGCCATGATCCGCGGCGGCCACATCAACCTGTCGATCCTGGGCGCGATGGAGGTGGCCCAGAACGGCGACATCGCCAACTGGATGATCCCCGGTAAGCTGGTGAAGGGCATGGGCGGCGCCATGGACTTGGTCGCGGGCGTCAAGCGTGTGGTCGTGGTCATGGAACACGCCAACAAGCATGGTCAGTCCAAGGTGTTGAAATCCTGCACCCTTCCCCTGACGGGCACGGGCGTGGTCAGCCGCATCATCACCGACCTGGCCACCTTCGACGTCAAGCCCGACGGCGCGGGGCTGGAGCTGATCGAGCTGGCCGATGGCGTCACCCTGGACGAGGTCGCCGCCAAGACCGAGGCCGCCTACACCGTGGCGGAGGGGCTGAAGGCGGCCTGATCTCCGCCCGTTCGGGGTCGCCTAATCGAACCTTGTTGGGTGATCACAGCCCCGCTAGTGTCGATTCGTCCCAAGTTCCTCCGTGACCGAAAGGACAGCGACCCCGAGCGCCCGCTCTCCGGCGCCGACGCCCCAGGGCGACAACAGGCGACCTCCGTCACATGGCCACTTCGCTCCAGACGCGGCCCGCAGTCTCCGACGGCCCAGACTCGCCAGCCCCCCTGCTCGACCTCGGCGCGCGTTTGACGGCGCGCCAGCCGGGCGACCGCCGCTTCGGCGCACCAATCCACGCCTGGTATCCCGTGCGCGCCGCACAGACCCGAACCGCCTCGCGGGCTCAGCTTCACGGCGAATGGATCGACTTGCCCGCCACGGTGGCGCTGGACGCCGTCCAGACGACGGCGTGCGGCGGTTGGCGGCTGATCAACCGGTTCGGACTGGTCTGGGCCTGTCCTGCCGGATCAGCGACGCCGCCTGACCTGCCTTCGCCGCCCGAGTCTCCTCTGGTCCTCATAGCCTATTCCGAGGCCCCCGCGCGCGCCGACTATGACCAGGCGGTCCTGGGCCTGCTGGACCCGGCCCATGTGCCGATGATCCATAACGCCTGGTGGTGGCGCAGCCAGGCGCGACGCACCAAGACCAAGAGCTACAGCCCCTCGCCCTTCGGCTTCACCGCCGTCGCAGCGGACGCCTTCGCCTCCACCCCCGCCTATGATTTGGTGTCCGAGGACCGCAAGGTCAGCATCGAGTTCCGCCTGCCCTCGATCCGGCTTGAGCGCGTCACCGCCCGCGGGTTCGAGCTGATCAATCTGACGACCGTCACCCCCCAGGCGGAAGGCGACGTCATGATCCGTAACCTGATCCTCTGCTCGGTCGCCGCGCTGCGGTTCGGCAGCCCGCTGCTGTCGGCCTGGGGCCGGACCTTCCTGCGTCAGGACGTGGCCATACTGGAGCGGCTGGAAGGCCGCAGCCCGCACCTGCCGCTGGTCTTCGCCGGCGACCCGGATCGCCCGTCCGCCTTCTACTTCGCCTCCAAGGCCGCCCTGCTCCGCGCCCAGCGCGACGACGCCCCCTACAGGAACCCGGTCGAAGCCGAGTCCCTTCAGTGGGTCACCTGAGTCAGGCCCTGGCCTCAGCCCGCCTTACTTCGACGACTGAATCGTCCAGTCGGCGATCTGGGTGTTGATGTCGCGCGTCGCGGTGTCGAAGGCCGCCACAATGGCCGCCACCCGATTCTCCGTCGCCGGCTGGGTCACGGTGAAGACCCGCTCGACCGACCGCGCCGTCTCGGGCCGGATCGCGGCGTTCCCGCCAGCGCGGCGTTCCGGCGTCGAGCGCAGTTGGGCACGGGCCGTGATCACCACATCGGGCGTCGCGCCGGGCGCCGAATAGCGCGCCTCGAACGTCGTCACCGACACCTGAAGCACCAGCGGCGGCGTACCGGGCTCGCGGCGGCCCAGGACGCGAATCTGATCGGCGCGATTGGCGAAGGCCGCCTTCAGGCTGTCGTCGAACAGGGTCGCGGCCGGCGACACCCAGCGGGCGCCGCCGATATAGGCGGTTTCCGTCCCCGTGACGCCCAGGATCCGGTCATCGCCGGTCGCTTCCGGAAATTCGATCCGCCGGATCGACACCGACAGGGGCGCGGGCGTGTCGCCCTCGGCCGAGGGGGCGTCCAGAGGCAGACCGAACCGATAGTTCTGAACCGGGTCCGGCGTGGACAGCAGAGAACAGCCGCTCAAGGCTGCTGCAGCCGCGGCGACGGCCGCCAGTTGAAGGACAGGACGAAGGATCACGGCTGCACCTCCAGCTCTTTGGATTGGGGACGTCCGATGAAGTCGCGCGGGCTGGCGCGAACGTCGTCGATCAGGGACTGCAGCGACTGGGTCGCTTCCTGCAGTTCTTCAATGGTGCCGCTCAGTTGCGGCAGGCTGTTGGTGGTGAAATCACCGAGCGGCTGCTCCAACCCGGTGATCGAGCGGTTGGCCGAAGCGATGGCGACGCGCGCCTCCGCCGTGGCCTGATTGATATTGGCGATGGCCTCGCGGCCGTCGGTGTTGACGACGGCGCGCATGTCGGACGCCAGACCCTGATACTCCAGGATGGTGGCGTTGGCGTTCTTCACCGCCGCTTCCAGCTCGGCGAAGATGGCCTTGCGCGCCTCCAGTTCGGTCGTCAGCGCCTCGACATTCTTCACGCTGGTCGAGAAGCTGCGGATATTGTCGTCGGACATGACGCGGTTGATCCGGTTCAGGGCGTCCACCGTCTGCGCCAGCACCGTGCCCGAACCGCTCAACAGTTCGGCGATGGGCGACGGCTGGCTCTGCAGCACCGGCACGACATTGTCCGGATACTGGTCCTTCAGCAGGGCGCTGTTGGGCGAACCGGCGGTGATCTGGATATAGTTCAGGCCCGTGATGCCCTGCGGCTCCAGCTGGGCGCGCGAGGTCACGCGCACCGGCGTCGTACCGTCCACGCGAACCCGCGCGATGACCTGGTCGCCGCGCTTGGTGTCGATGTTCAGGTCCGTCACCTCGCCGACGCGGATGCCGTTGAAATGCACCTCGCCGCCTTCCGACAGTCCGTTGACCGGCCCATAGAAGACGATGTCGTACAGGTCATAGTCGCTGTTGAACTGCAGCCGGGCCAACCAGATGGTGAACACCGCCAGCGCCGCCAGAAGGCAGACAGTGGCGATCCCGACCGCGGCGTAATGTGCGTCTCTTTCCATACTCGGCTCTCCTCAGGCCGCGGTCTTGGTGGCTGCGCGACCGCGCGGCCCCAGGAAGTATTCCTTGATCCACGGATGGTCGGAGCGCTCCAGCTCCTGCACCGTGGCCTTTTCCACAACCCGCTTGTCCGCCAGCACCGCCACCTTGTCGCAGATGGCGTACAGGCTATCGAGGTCGTGTGTGATCATGAAGACGGACAGGCCCAGGTCGTCCGCCAGTTGCCGGATCAGTTCATCAAACGCCGCCGCCCCGATCGGGTCCAGGCCCGCCGTCGGTTCGTCCAGGAAGACCAGTTCGGGATCCAGCGCCAGGGCCCGCGCCAAACCGGCGCGTTTCTTCATCCCCCCCGACAGCTCGGCCGGCTTCAGGTGATGATGCTCCGGTTTCAGACCGACCATGGCGATCTTCAGCTCGGCCAGTTCGTACATCACCGACTTCGGCAGTTTGGTGTGTTCGACCAGGGGCGCGGCCACATTTTCCAGAACGGTCAGGGATGAGAACAGCGCCCCCTGCTGGAACAGGATGCCCGTCCTCTGTTCGATGTCCGCCGCCTGATCGCCAGTCAGGGTGGCGCGGTCGTAGCCCAGCACCTTGACGGACCCGCCCTCCGGCTCCTTCAGGCCGATGATGGTGTTCAGCAGCACGGTCTTGCCCGCGCCCGATCCACCGACCACCCCCATGACCTCGCCCCGCTTCAGGTCGATGTCCAGGTTCTCGTGAATGGTCCGGTCGCCGAACTGGCTCAGCAGGCCGCGCACCTCGATCAGGTTCTCGGTCTTTTCTTTCGGCGCGGCGGCCGACAGCGTCGCGTCGGTCATATGTCCAGCTCCAGGAAGATCAGGGCGAAGACAGCGTCCAGCAGGATGATGGCGAAGATCGCCTGCACCACCGCCGCCGTCACCCGCCGACCCAGGCTTTCGACATCCCCGGCGACCGACATCCCCTGGCGGCAGCCGATGGCGGCGATGACCAGGGCGAAGACCGGCGCCTTCACCAGCCCGACCATCATATGCTGGGCCATGGACCCGTCCTCGACCAGCCGCTGGAAGAAGAAGGCCGGTCCCAGGTTCAGCGAACTCCAGCACACGACCAGACCGCCCAGAAGGCCGCCGATCATGCCCATGAAGGTCAGCAGCGGCAGCATCAGCACCAGGGCCGCCACCCGCGGCACCACCAGGGCCTGGAACGGATTGACGCCCATCACCTGCATGGCGTCGACCTCCTGGTTCATCCGCATAGACCCGATCTCGGCCGCAAAGGCCGAGGCCGACCGCCCCGCCAGCAGGACCGAGGCGATCACCACCGCGAACTCGCGGAACATGGCCACGCCGATCAGTTGGACCGCGAACACCTGGGCGCCGAAGTCGGTCAGCAGGTCCACGCCGATGAAGGCCACGACCGCGCCGATGAAGAAGTTCGTCACCATCACGATGGGGATGGCGTCCAGACCGGCGCGCTCGGCCTGGCTGACCCAGGCGGGCCAGCGGATGCCGCGAGGATGTTTGGCGGCCTCGACCACGGCGGCCATCAGCCGACCGAGGAAGGCCAACGACAGCATGGCCTCGCCGCCGAAATCATAGACGCCTCGGCCGATCTTGGCGAAGGAGCGCGTGAAGGCGTCGGGTTGTTTGGGGCGCGGCGCGCTCTTGCGCTCCAGCGTTTCGATCATCGTATAGATGCGGCCCGCCTCGGGCCGATCCGCCCACGCCGACTTCGGCACGCCGCAATGCGACGCCTGCACCAGGGCCAGGGCGCCGGCCGTATCGAACCGACCCAGATCGCGGGTGTCCAGGCTCTTGACCTTGCGCCCGGCCAGATCCTTTTCCAGCCGTTGCTGCAGGCGCCCCAGGGCCGTCGTCGTCCAGTCGCCGACCAGGCGCAGCTTCGCCGTCCCGTCGCCCGCGTCCGTGATTTCGTAATCGGTCTGGCTCATCGCGCCCCGGAAGTCAGAACGGGAATCAAGCGTTTTCCCAACCTAAGCAAGGAACAGCCGAAAACCCGACACGCCTCATGGTCAAGCCCATGGAGGAAGTCAACGCGCGATGACATTTGCACGGCGCTTTCCTTTCGCACTGTGTCGGACCTGCGTCCCCCATGGGATATTCCTCACCGCCACGCTGGCGATACAACGGCAACGCCGCCAGACCGAATTCGTTCGTTTATCAACCGATAAGGCGTCGCGCGGCGGTCAGATCCTCGACGAAAGCCCGCCGCGCCTCGGCCTGGGCCGCCCTGTCCGGCAGCCGCAGCAGATAGGCCGGATGAACGGTCAA
Source organism: Brevundimonas sp. (assembly GCF_030656255.1). Lineage (GTDB taxonomy): Bacteria > Pseudomonadota > Alphaproteobacteria > Caulobacterales > Caulobacteraceae > Brevundimonas. The sequence continues at coordinate 28,854 of NZ_JAUSOE010000016.1, forward strand.
CATCCCGACCGATCCATCGTCCAGCACCAGGGCCTGTCCCCTCTCCTTCGTCACCGCCGGCCTGCGGCCCAGCAAGGCCAGGCCCGCCGTCGCCCCCAGGGCCAGCACCAGCTTCGGCTTGATCAGGCGACGCTCAGCGTCCAGCCACCAGCGACAGGCCGTCACCTCGCCCGCATCCGGCGTCCTGTGCAGCCGTCGCTTGCCGCGCGGCTCGTGTTTGAAATGTTTGACGGCGTTGGTGACATAGACGTCGGCCCGGTCGACGCCCGCCTCTTCCAGCGCCTCATCCAGCACCTGCCCCGCCGGCCCGACGAAGGGTTGTCCCGCCAGATCCTCCTGATCGCCCGGCTGTTCGCCCACGATCATCAAGCGCGCCGTCCTCGGCCCTTCGCCGCACACACCCTGGGTCGCGTCGCGATACAGGGGACAGCGCCGACAGGCCTGAACCCCACGCTCCACCTCCGCCACATCCGCCGGAACCGCCTCCGCATCGGGCCGCGCGGCGTGAAGGTCCCGCGCCACCGCCCGCACGAACCGCGCATTGGGCGCCGGCGCGGGGGTTGCGACCATGGCTTCGGTCCGGTCCTGGGATGCGGCGGTCAACCCCGGGATCAGCGCCGCCTCGGGCAGGTTCTTCCAATAGGACTTGGGCATCTCGCCCTGCATGGTCTTCAGCTTCAGCCGCGCGGGATTGAAGGTGGAGGCGTAATAGGTCTTCCAGAACTCTTCGACCTCGTCCTCGGCCGGCGCCATGTCGCGCGTCGCCGGCGGGCCGAAACTCAGGGTCTCGGTGTTCCAATAGGCCGAGCCGTCCGGCGTCAGGATCGACCACCGCATGGTCGTGAACCGCCGCTGAAAGAAGGGCGCGGTCTTTGCCACCACCCGGTGCGCCGGCTCGAACCAGGCGACCCAGGCCTCGCCCTGCGCGTCGTGCGTCTGGCGAAAGCGCACGAAGGCCTTCATCTTGTGCGACGCTCGGCTGACGTTCTTGGCCCGCTCCATCGCTTCGGCCACGTCCCGATCCGAGATCACCTTGATCAGATCCGGCTCGTCCCTGAGGCGCCACAGCAACCGATACATCAAGTCGAACCGGTCGGCGGACCGATGCAGGATAACGTCTCGCGCCAGGTCCACAAAGGCGGCGGGAACGGTGAATTCTCTCTCTTTCCGCTCATCCTCCCTTTCGCGGGGACGAGCGGAGTGTGGGGCGTCAAACAACCCGCCCTGCCCCTCTGCGCCCGCGACCATGAATCGCGCCGCGGCCGGCTCCACACCCGCCAGCCGCATCGTCCGCGCCGCGACCCGCCACCCGTCGAAATCCGTCTCCGACGCCAGCACCGCCGTCTTCATCAGAACAGGCTCAACTGTTCTGGCGCCCGCGACGTCACTCGCGCCTTCAGATCCGCCGCATCGGTCAGCGCCCCCGGCGTCCAGTCCAGGGCGGTGATGAAGGGCCTCACCTTGGCCACCGACCGCGTCAGCCGCCCGACGTCCTCCAGCCTCAGCGTCCGATACCGCCGCACCGACACGATCCGGTCGACCGCCTTCACCCCCAGCCCCGGCACGCGCAGCAGCATTTCGCGCGGGGCCCGGTTCACATCGACGGGAAACTGCGCCCGCTTGTTCAGGGCCCAGGCCAGTTTCGGATCGACCGCCAGATCCAGCATACCCCCGGCCGTCCCCTCCCCGATCTCTGGCGCGGAAAAGCCGTAGAAACGCATCAGCCAGTCGGCCTGATAAAGGCGATGCTCGCGCATCAGCGGTGGTTTCGACAGCGGCAGGACCGAACTGGAATCCGGGATCGGACTGAAGGCCGAATAATAGACCCGCCTCAAACCATAGCCGCCGTACAGGGAGGCGCTGCGATCCAGGATTTCCGTATCGGGCGCCCCGTCGGCCCCGATGATCAACTGGGTGCTCTGGCCGCCCGGCGCGAACTTCGGCGGCTTGATCTTGTCGCGCTTGGCCGGCCTGGCCGCCTCGACGCCCAGCCGCACCTGGCTCATCGCCTTCTTGATGACGGCGACATCCTTTTGCGGCGCCAGTCGCGCCAAGGCTTCGTCGCGGGGCAGTTCGATATTGGCCGACAGCCGGTCGGCGTACAGGCCCGCCATCTCCACCAGCTTCGGATCCGCCTCGGGGATCAGCTTCAGATGGATATAGCCCCGGAAGTCGTGGACCTCCCGCAGCGTCTTGGCCACCAGGACCAGCTGCTCCATCGTATAGTCGCCGGACCGAATGATGCCCGACGACAGGAACAGCCCCTCGATATAGTTTCGCCGATAGAAGTTCAGAGTCAGGTCCACGACCTCGTCCACGTCGAACCGCGCCCTTTCCACGTTCGACGACGCCCGATTGATGCAATAGGCGCAGTCATAGATGCAGAAGTTGGTCAGAAGTATCTTCAACAGGCTGATGCACCGCCCGTCCGGCGTATAGGCGTGGCAGATGCCCATGCCCTCGGTCGAGCCGATCCCCTTGCCCCCGACCGAGTCTCGTTTCGACGTGCCGGACGAGGAACAGGAGGCGTCGTATTTCGCCGCATCCGCCAGGACCGAAAGCTTCTTCCGCAGATCGAGACGCGCCATTTGTTCATGGTACGTTCCAATCCGGCCCGCCGTCCAGCGGAGCCGTAGATTTAGTTTTCAGAAAGGCGACGCCTCAGCCATCAAGGACGCCGCAGGTCAGACTATCGCAGCAGATCCAGCAGCGAAGTGCTGCGTAGGGAATTGATCACCTGGGCCGAGGCTTCGATCGCCACCTGCGCCATCTGCAGGTCGGTCACGGCCTGAGCCGGATCATAGCCCGTCTTGTCCAGCATCATCTTGTCGAGCGCGATCTTCTGGGATTCGTGCGCGTCGAGGGCGGTCTCGACATGGTTCTGCACCAGCCCATTCTTGGCGTTCTGATTGGTCACGCCCTGATTGGCCTTGTCGAGTTGGGTCATCTGGGCGTTCAGGAAGGCCTTGACCCCCGCGCCCGGCTGGCCCGTCAGGGTCCCCACGCCCGTCGGCGTATAGGTCACGCCATCTATGATGACTGGCGTGCCGTTCTGATAGGCTTGCATGTTGCGGAACACCTCGGTCAGGGGCCCGCCGATCTCGTCAGCCAGGAAGCCGGTCTCGACCATGGTGTTCTCGTCGATGCGGGACTTCTGCTTCAGGCTGTCGTTCGCAAAGGTCGAGGCGGTCGAGGGGGCGGCGGCCAGATCGGCCATGGTCTTGGCCGTCGCCGGCGCGACGTCGCCGCGCCCGCCGGAGAACAGATAGGAGCCCTGATGCTCGGCGTTCAACCCGCCCTGAACATTCTGATAGTGCAGCTCAAGTTCGGTCATCAGATTGGTGATGCTGCCGGCGGCCAGCCCATTGGCGATGGCTTCGCGGGCGCCCGTGCCGCCTTCGTAGATCCGGCCCATGGCCAGATCCTGGGCGCTCAGCCGCGCCGCCGCGCTTTCGCCGGCGCCGATGAATCCCTCCAGCCGGGCCTGGGTCGAGGTCAGGCTGGTCAGCTGTTCAGCGCCCCGGCCATAGCCGGACATGTCGGTCGCGATCTTTTCGCTGCCGATCCGCTCCTGGGCCAGTTCCGCGCGGCTTTGGGCCGTCATCAGATTCAGGAGGGCGGACTGATAGTTTCCGGCGGTGGCGACACGCGTCATTACAGTATCCCGATCAGGACGTCGTACATGTCCTTGCTCGCCTGGATCAGGCGGGCAGAGGCGTTATAGGCTTGCTGGAAGGTGGTCATATTGACCAGTTCCTCGTCCATGTTGACGCCTTCGGACGAGGTGCGGCGACTGTCGGCCTCTTGCGACAGGGCCGTCGCCGTCTCGCTGCGCGTCTTGGCCGCCGAGGCCTTGCCGCCGATTTCGCCGGCGAAGTCCGCGGCATAGGACGACAGAGTCCTGGTCCCGCCGCTGTTGCCGCCGGCGGAGGCGAAGTTGACGTTTTTCTTGCCCGCGTCCGCCAGCAGAAGTCCGCCGCGACCGTCGTTCTTGCTCAGGGCCGGCGTTCCGGCGGCGGCCGACAGGTTCAACTGGGCCAGGGCCAGCTTGCCCGGATCCTGCTGGATGTCGCTGCGGACGCTATAGGCGCCCGCCCGCGTCGCGCCCGTACCGCCCAGGCCGAACAGCTGCGACATGGAGACGCCCGACGGATCCTGGGTCGTGCCGTCCTTGACCACGCTCATGGTCGTGGCGCTGGCGTCATAGGCCTTGAAACTCAATGCGCCCGAGGCGTTCAGGCTGAAGGCGCCGAACCGGCCGACGCCGGCGACCGGATCGTTCAGCGCCGACAGCAGTTCGCCCATGGTCCCGGTCCCGGCAGGCACCGCCACCGTGACGTCCCGCAACCGCGCGCCGGACTCGCTGCCGATGCGGAAGGTCAGGCTCTCGCCCGCATCGAAACCGTGCTGCGACGTCAGGCTCAGACCGGTCTCATAGAAGGTCGGCGTCTTGGTGCTGACCAGGTCGTTCAGCCCGAACCAGTGCGAGAAGCCCCGACCGCCCTTGCTGCTGGGCGTCGTCGCGTCGTCGGCGATGGCGATTCCGTTTCCGGCCTGGCCCTCGATCCTGAGTTCTCCGTTCGAGAAATTGACCGTCGCCGCACCACCCAGCTGGGCGTTGACCGTAGCCAGGAAGGTCGTCGGATCGGCGGCCACCCCGTTGACCGTCATGGTCGCGCCGGAGAAGACAATCTCCGCCGAAGCCTGGATCACGCCCGCACTGTCCACCGCGGTGATCGTGGTCCTGCCCGTGAAACCGGTCAGGGCGTTCGTCAGCGACTGGCCCGTGTTTCGGCCGGTCAGGCTGGTCGGCGCGGGCACGGCGCTGTTGGCGTTGTGGGCCCGGTTCAATTCGTCGGCCATCTTGGCCGTCAGCTCGCCCAGACGGGCGGCGGCGGCCGGGGCGTCGATGTCGCGCAGTTCGACCAGGCCGCGGATCTCGCCCGACGACACCCCGTCCAGCAGCGGCCAGCGCGTGCCGTTCGGTTCGGTGATCATGATGTCGGAGAAGGCCGTCGTCGCGTCCACCGTCCCCGCCGCCTTGTAGGACAGGGTCGCATGCCCCTCGCCGACCAGGGTCGTGCCCGTCCCGGTCCGCAAGGTCACGCCCCCGTTCGCCCGGGTCTCGACCTTGACGTCCATATATTTGGACAGTTGGTCGATCAGCGTCTGTTGGGCGTTCTGTGCGCCCGTCACATCCTGGTTGATGACCGTACCGGCGGCGATCGTCTTGTTGAGCTTGGCGATCTGTTCCAGCAGCGGATTGATCGTCTCGACCGCGCTCTGAAGCCGCCCGTCCGCTTCCTGGCGGGCCGTCTGGATCTGGGCGGCGATTCCTGCGGCTTCATTGAACAAGGCCTGGGTCTTGTAGACCGTGTCCTGGCGCGCCGCTGAAGAGGTGGGGCTTTCGCCCAGGGTCGCATAGCTGGCGAACAGCTTGTCGATTTTCGCGAAGAAGCCGCCGTCGCCGGTGGGATCGCCGAACTGGTTCTGAATCTGGTCGTACAGCTCATACCGCACGGTCTCGCGCGCCGCGTCCGCATTGGCGCTCATCCCCGCCGCCTGCAGGAACCGATCGGTCGCCAGCCGAACCCGCGAGATATCGACGCCGGAGCCATAGCCCTGGGTTACGGCGGCGGTCTGATCGGCGGTCTTGCGCACATAGCCGGGCGTATTGACGTTGGCGATATTGTCCGACGTCACGCGCAACTGGGCCTGGGCCGTCTGGAGGCCCGAGGTCGCGATATTCATGATCGACGTCAGCGACATGGACCGGCTCCCCTCGCCCTACCCGGCAAGCCCTGCCCTGCCATGCGCAGATCTTGCCCGGCCACGCGCCGCCGCCGCTCAACCAGAGCGTTGTTTTTAAACGACATCGCGGATCGCGCAGTCTTCATGGTCCGTGAGGTGCGCAAACCCCGGGCCAAATATGTCATTCACGACATGACATGGGACTGATGACGTCGATTTCGATACAGATGTGACGCATTCCATGCCGGGCAAAAAAGAGCGAACGCACGGCAAGAAAGGCCCACGCCCGACGACCCGCCTGCTACCGACTCCAATTTTTCTGTTTCTAATCAATGGAGAGGCAACTGGCCCGGCCCTTGCGACGGGCTGCCGGAAGAACCAGGCGCAGCAGGCGCCGCCCACACCTGAAAGTCGCCTGCCCCCTCATGCCGTCCGCATTCGCCATGTTCGCCTCCGCACCGCCGGCCTCCGCCGGAACGGTCGCCGCTGCGCCGAACGGTTCGGACAGCGAGACCGCCAGCCTGTTCTCCTCAAACCTGGCCGACGCCATTCAGGGCGTGAAATCAGACGTCGCGAAAACCGAAACTTCGCATCGTACGCCGGGCCGCCTCTCGCTGCCGGTGATCTCCAACACAGATCTGGAAGCGGCGAGTGCGCCTGACGCTTCTCCCGTCATGGCGGAAGTGATCGACGCCGCACCTGACGCACTCGTCGCAATTGAGGCTCCGGCGTCAGACGCCGAACAGACGGACACGGCCGTCGCGCCTTCCGACCTCGCGGCTGCGGTTGCACTTCCTCTCCCGCAAACGGCTCCCGTGGTCGCCCCCGTCGCTGTGACCCCGTCCGAACCATCGCTGGAAGTAGCGGCTACGGACGGCGCAAGCCCGGGTCAGACAACCGCGCACCTTGAACAAGGCGTCGTGGCAGGCGACACCGATATGTCCGCTCAGCAGAGCGCGGTCGTCGCAAACGAAGCCGAGAAGGCCCTGGTCGAGACAAGACCTGCCTCATCGCCGATCCGGGACGAAGCCGGGCAAAAGTCGATCGCCATCACGGCGGAGGCCTCCCCGAACGAACAGAGCCTCGCCCAGAAGAGCGAAACGGCTGCGGCGTCGCCACCGCCCGTCGTCACGGATGTGCCGACAGGCCAGGCATCCACGCCTCCATCTCCCCCGATGGACCAGAGTTCGGATGTCGCCGATAAGGCGCTCGCCCCTCTGACGACGCCGCAAATCCCCGCAGCAGCGTCATCCCCGCCCGTCGCCAAAGACAATGCGACGAGACAGGTTTCAGCTGAGGTCAAGAACGCCTCATCCTTGCTCGCTGCGTCCGACACCTCGGCTGTGGCGGCCGCTGCCCCCATGGCGAAGACTGCCGAAAAGACTGCGGCGAAGCCGGTCTCGGAACCCGCTCAAACCACCGGCGCCGACGCCGTTTCTCCCAAGGTCGAGACAGTCGCGCCCAGGGTGGACGTGAAAGTCTCGATCCAAACAGCGAACTTCACGTCGCAGCCCGTCCAGACCGTCGCAGTAATCTCGAGCCTCGCAGTCGCCGAAGCGATCCAGGCCATAGATGCAGAGGTCGAAGTCCCGGCTGAAGCGTCTGACACAGAGTCAGCACCCGTCATCGCGACATCGCAACCGACTGAGAACGCCCCAGCCAAGGCGGCCACGACGCCCGTGACGACCGCCGCCCAGCCCCACACGGCCTCGACCAAGACCGCGCCTGCCGAGGCGAGCCTGGGTCAGAACGTGGCGCAACCCGCGCTCGCCGACCACATCGCCATGGCGGACGCCGGCCAGACCCTGGCCCAGGGCGCCGGCTCCGCCGAAGCCGCGCCCACCACGACCGTTCCAACCCTTGATGCGGCGATGGCGTCGCTTGACCCCGCCAGGCCTGTTGAAGGCGCGACGGAAACCCGCGCGCTCGATGCCGCCACGACCACCACTCAGGCGACCACCACCTCCTCCCTGTCGCGCGCCACCATCGAGACGACGGCCCATCTCGCAGCACAGATCGCCCGCAAGCTGGAGGGACGCTCCACCCGCTTCGACATGGTGCTGACGCCAGAGGATCTGGGCCGGGTGGACGTCAGCCTTGAGATCGGCGCCGACGGCCAGCTTGCCGCACGCCTGGCCTTCGACAATCCCGCCGCCGCCGCCGAGTTGCGGGGCCGCGCGGACGAACTGCGTCGCCAACTTCAGGACGCCGGTTTCCAGCTGACGGGCGACTCGCTCGACTTCACCCAACGCGACACCTCGTCCGGCGGCGGGTTCGACCGCCAGCAGCAGCAGCGCCAGAGCCTGTTCGCAGGCGGCGCGCGCCTGACCGCCCAGCCTGATCTTTCCATCACGCCCCCACAGGGCGCCTGGACCAACCATTCCCAGACGCGTGATCGCGTCGATGTGAGGGTCTGACCCCATGGCTACCGCCGTTTCCTCAGTCGACGCCCAAGGCCGCCTGACCAGTGGAACCCAAACCTTGGCCTCGAACTTCGAGACCTTCCTGACCCTTCTGACCACCCAGATGAAGAACCAGGACCCGCTGTCGCCGCTCGACTCCAACGAGTTCACTTCCCAGCTGACCCAGATGTCAGGGGTGGAGCAGCAACTGCTGACCAACGACCTGCTGACCAGCCTGGTCGCCGCCCAGTCGGCGGGCGGTCTGGACAACGCCGCCAACTACATCGGCAGGCAGGTGACCGCCGCCTGGACGGCCACCTCGCTGGAAGACGGCAAGGCGAACTGGAGCTACGAACTGGGCGCCAGCGCCGACAAGGTGAAGCTGCAGGTCGTCGACAGCACCGGCAAGGTCGTCTGGGAAGGCGACGGGCCGGAAAAGACGATGGGCCTTCACGACTTTGCCTGGGACGGCAAGATGACCAACGGCGACACGGCCGAGGACGGCGGCGTCTATACGCTGAAGGTCACGGCGACGGACGCCAAGGGCGCCAAGGTGGACAGCCAGGCTCTGATCCGCGGTCGCGTCACCGGCGTCGAGATGTACGACGGCGCCCCCTATCTGGTGATCGGCGACTCCATACTCCCGCTTTCGACCGTCATCTCGCTGAACGAGATGGCCGCCGACGCAGACAATGACGATACGGAGAATCCGAACGTCCCCCCCGAGGAGGCGGCCGCATGATGCGCTCCGCCGCCTTCCCGATGAATTCCATTCAAGGAGCGTCTTCATGAGCTTGAACAGCGCAATGCTGGCCGGCGTGTCCGGCCTGGCCGCCAACTCCGCCGCCCTGGCGGCGATTTCCCAGAACATCGCCAACGTCAACACCGTCGGCTACAAACGGTCCCAGGGCGAGTTCCAGACCCTGGTCAACAGCCAGACTCGCGCTGGCGGTTCCTATTCGGCCGGCGGCGTGATGGCCAACACCCGGTCCTTCGTCAGCCAGGAAGGTCAGCTCCAGCGCACGACCTCAAGCACCGATCTCGCCGTCAACGGTCAGGGCTTCTTCGTCACCACGACCCAGGCCGAGAACGTCGGCGCCACGGACACCCGCCTGTTCACCCGCGCCGGCGCCTTCCGTGTCGATAACCTGGGTTATCTGCAGAACAGCGCCGGCCTTTACCTGCAGGGCTGGCCGGTGGATTCCAACGGCGATATCTCGACCGACCCGTCGGACCTCTCCCGTCTGCGCTCGGTCAATATCGGTTCGGTCGGCGGCACGGCCGAACCCACCACCCGCGTCCAGATCAACGCCAACCTGCGCTCGACCCAGACCGTATCCAGCGCCGCTGGCCCCAACACCTACAAAGGGGTCGAGGACGCCGCCGTTCCGCCGGTCGCGCACGACATCAGCGTCGCCTATGAGCGCACCGGCGCCAATACGTTCGAAGTCACCTTGAAGTCGGGCATCACCAAGATCGTCGGCACGGCCACCTACGACGCGGCCGGCGCCCTGACCGGCTTCGTTCCAAGCGCCGCTTCCAGCGCCAATGGATCGGCGACCGCGACGGCCACCACTCTGACGATCACCCCGACCAGCGGCACGCCGCCTGTCAACGGCACGCCCTATGCGATCGACTTCGCGGAAATCGGCATGGCGACGAACGGCATCGCCCAGACGAAATACGATCCCTCCGTCAACTCCATGGCGATGTACAACGCCGACGACGACACGCCGGTGGGCGTCAAGCCGGACTTCAAGATGAACATCCCGGTGTCCGACTCCAAGGGTGGTCAGCGCAATCTGGAGATTCGGTTCCTGAAAAGCGCAGAACCGAACCAGTGGTATGCTGAAATCGTCGCTGTGCCTGCCGATGACGTCGTGACCGGCGCCCCCTACTCGAACGGCCAGATCAAGACCGGCCTGATCGCCTTCACCCCCTCCGGTCGCCTTGATATCGAGACCATGCAGAGCTGGCCGGCCGGCACGGGTCTATTCGACGACCCGACCCAGGCCACCCTCTCCTTCCTGGAGTCAGACCCCAATAACACGATCGATCCCGCCGACCCGTCGGACAACGGCAAGGTGAAATGGGCCGACGGTCTGGGCATCGCCGCCCAGACGGTGACCCTGGACCTCAACACCTCCGCCGGCGGCCTCAGCCAGTTGAACACCGCGTCCGTGGTGCAATCGACCGTCACCAACGGCACGGCCTTCGGCAATCTGAGCGAGATCACCATTGATGAAAGCGGCTTCGTCACCGCAATCTTCGACAACGGCGTAATGCGCCGCATCGCCCAAGTCGCCATCGCCACCTTCCCGAGCCCCGACAGTTTGAAGGAGGTTTCCGGCAACGCCTATGCGGTCAGCCTTGAGAGCGGCACTTTCAACCTGAAGGCAGCCGGAACCGGCGGCGCCGGCACGATCGCGGCCCAGCAGTTGGAATCGTCCACCGTCGATCTGTCGGCCGAGTTCACCGGCCTGATCACCACTCAACGGGCCTATTCCGCCTCGTCCAAGATCATCACCACGGCGGACGAAATGCTCGCCGAACTGATCAACATCAAACGCTGATCGGCGAGTAAGTAAGCGTTAGTCTCAATGAATCGTCGTTCAAGCAAGGTTTACGAAATGGTTCGGGGAGGGACGGGTTTTATCAGTTCCTTCACCACGACCCTTAAACCGACCTTAGCGGGCCGCGCCTACATTCATGACACTACGGTGTTGGTGAAAGAGGCATAAGCCCATGTTGCAAGAGCGACGCCTGAATAGCAAAGGCGAACAATACGTGGTCGGACCGACAGGCACGCCCCTGACCCTGAACGATCTGCCGCCGTCCAATACGGACCGGTGGGTGATCCGCCGCAAGGCTGAGGTCGTCGCCGCCGTTCGCGGCGGCCTGCTCAGCCTGGACGACGCCCTGGCAAAGTATCGACTGACGGCGGAAGAATTCCTTGCTTGGCAGTAGGCCATAGACAATTGGGGCATGCAGGGTCTGCGCACGACGCGGATCCAGAGCTACCGCTCCTAAGACGGTTCTCCCCGAAGACGGCCTGGGCCGCATCCGGAAACGGATGCGGCCCTTTTCGTTTGCGGGCCTCGAAATCGCGCGGGTTACGCACTAAATGGCCGCAATGACCCTGGTCGAAGACATCTGCCCCGTTCCAGACATTCGCCGCACCGACATGGATGCGGCGGTCGAGAGCGCGCGGGCGGCGGTGGGCCTGCCGGTCGGGGCGCGCGTCGTCGCGGCCATGTCGGGCGGGGTGGACTCCACCGTCGTCGCCGCCCTGCTGCACAAGGCCGGCTATGACGTCGTCGGCGTGACGCTTCAACTCTACGACCACGGCGCGGCCCTGAAGAAGAAGGGCGCCTGCTGCGCAGGCCAGGACATTCACGACGCCCGCCTGGCCGCCGAGATGATCGGCATTCCCCACTATGTCCTGGACTACGAAAGCCGGTTCAAGGACGCGGTGATCGACCAGTTCGCGGACTCCTATCTGAAGGGCCAGACCCCGGTCCCCTGTATCCGCTGCAATCAAACCGTGAAGTTCCGCGACCTGCTGGACGTCGCCCGCGACCTGGGCGCCGAGGCCATGGCGACGGGCCACTACGTCCGCCGCGCCGCCGTCGGCAATCGCTCGCAGATGCGCAAGGCGATCGACCATTCGCGCGACCAGTCCTATTTCCTCTTCGCCACCACCCAGGACCAGTTGGACTATCTGCGCTTCCCCCTGGCCGATCTGGAAAAGCCCCAGGTGCGCGGCGTCGCCGCCGAACTGGGGCTGAAGATCGCCGCCAAGCCGGACAGCCAGGACATCTGTTTTGTCCCCTCGGGCGACTATCGCACCCTGATCGACCGGCTGCGTCCGCAGGGGCGCGAGGCCGGCGAGATCGTGCATATGGACGGTCGGGTTCTCGGAACCCACGCAGGCATCACCGACTACACCATCGGCCAGCGCCGGGGCCTGAACGTCGCCGTGGGCGAACCCCTGTTCGTCATCAAGCTGGACCCCGAGGCGCGCCGCGTCATTGTCGGCCCGCGCGAGGCCCTGCTGACCGCCCGCCTGACGCTGGAAGAAACCAACTGGCTGGGCGACGAAGCCACCATCATGGAGGCGGCCCAGGCGAACCTGCCCGTCCTGGCCCGCGTCCGCTCGACCCGACCGCCCTCGCCCGCCCGCCTCGCCTTGATCGACGATCAGGTTTGCGTCGTCTTCGACGAAGGCGAGGAAGGCGTCGCCCCCGGCCAGGCCTGCGCCCTGTACGACCCCACGGACCCCGACCGCGTCCTAGGCGGCGGCTTCATCCGCGACACGACCGCCGTCGCGGTCTGAACTTCAACGCGCTTCGCGGGCACGGTCGCGCGGGCGATAGTCCAGCCGCACCCGAAACTCGCGCGTGCGCCAGGTCGTGTCCGCCGGCGGGCGTGGGAAGGGCTCTGAGGCCCTGATCTGGCTCAAAGTCGCGGCGTCCAAGGGCGCTCGACCGCTACCCGACAATATGCGTTCGTTGCTGACCCGCCCGCGACGATCCAATGTGAAGGCCACCGTCACCAGGCCCGTGACGCCGCCCGGGTGCCGCTTGTGCGTCTCCAGCCAGCGCAGAACCTGGGCGTTTTAGTCGTCGATCTGGTCGCCCCCATTTGCGCCGGACGTCGCCGCCGCGCCGCCCGCCGTCATACCCCGCCGCGAT
>NZ_JAUSOE010000018.1 GCF_030656255.1 Brevundimonas sp.
CGGCGAACTGGAAGCCGCGGTCCTCGACATGGACGGTGGCCTGGCCGTGCGGCTGGTACTGGCCGTTGACATAGGCGACTCGGCTCATGCCTCGACAGGCTCCTCGATTTCGTCCTCGCCGCCCCGCGACGGCGACACGCCCAGCGACTTCAGTTTCCGGTGCAGGGCCGAGCGCTCCATGCCGATGAAGGCCGCGGTGCGAGAGATATTACCGCCGAAGCGCATGATCTGGGCCGCCAGATACTCCCGCTCGAACACCTCGCGCGCCTCGCGCAGCGGCAGGGCGATGGTGCGTTCGGCGCCCAGGCTGGACGAGCCTCCGTTCGACGTCGCCACCTCCTGCGGCAGCATGTCGGCGGTGATCGGTTCGTTCGGATCACCGGTCGCCAGGATCAGCAGCCGTTCGATGTTGTTGCGCAACTGGCGAATATTGCCCGGCCACGGATGGACCTGCAGCACGGCGACGGCGTCATCGCCGATGATGCGACGCGGCAGGCCCTGCGAGGCGCTGATGGTCTCGACGAAATACTCGACCAGTTCGGTGATGTCCTCGCGCCGTTCCGACAGGGCCGGCACCCGGATCGGCACCACGTTCAGACGGTGGAACAGGTCTTCGCGGAACCGACCCTCAGCGATCTCGATCTTCAGGTCGCGCGAGGTCGAGGTCACGACCCGCACATCGACCTGCACATCCTGTTCGCCGCTGACGCGACGGAACCGCTGATCGACGAGGACGCGCAGGATGCGGCTCTGGCTCTCGCGCGGCATGTCGCTGATCTCGTCCAGATACAGGGTGCCGTTGTGGGCGCGCTCGAACACGCCGATTTTGCGCGGACGGCCGTCCTGGCCTTCCTCTCCGAATAGTTCGACGTCCAGCCGCTCCGGCGTCATCCCGGCCGCCGAAATCGCCACAAACTCGGCCCGGGCGCGCGGACTGGCCTCGTGGATCTGACGCGCGACCAGTTCCTTGCCGGACCCCGCCGGCCCGGCGATCAGGACCCGGCTGTTGGCCTGGGCCACCTTGGCGATGGTGCCGCGCAGCGCCTGGGCCGCCTGGGACCGACCGATCAGGCCCGACGGCGTCATCGTCTGCGCCCGCAGCCTGCGGTTCTCGCGCTTCAGCGTCGCCGCCTCGATGGCCCGCTCGACCACCACCACCAGCCGGTCCGACTTGAACGGCTTTTCGATGAAGTCATAGGCGCCGCGCTTCAGCGCCGTCACCGCCGTCTCGATATTGCCGTGGCCCGAGATCATCACCACCGGCAGATCGGGGTCGATCTCCTTGACCACCTCCAGCAGCTCCAGCCCGTCCAGACCGCCGCCCTGCATCCAGATGTCGAGGATCGCCAGCGACGGCTTTCGCGCGCGGATGGCGGCCAGGGCTTCGTCCGAGTTGGCGGCCACGCGCACGGCGTGCCCCTCGTCCTCGAGCAGGCCCGAAACCAGATCGCGGATGTCCGCCTCGTCGTCGACGACCAGAATGTCTGAACCGGTAGGTCGCATCTTGCCTCGCTTATTCGGCGACGACGGTCTGGAGCTTGCGCTCCGTCACGTCGCCGGTCTTGCCGTGGGGTTTCAAGGGAAAAATCAGGCACACCCGCGCGCCGCGCAGGGTCTCGGCGTCGGCCAGCTTCAGCTCGCCGCCGTGGTCCTCGCAAATGCGTTTGACGATGGCCAGGCCCAGGCCCGTGCCCTTCTCGCGCGTGGTGACATAGGGTTCGGTCAGACGATCGCGGTCCTTGGCCGGCAGGCCGACCCCGTCGTCCTCGACCACGAAGGTCGCCGTGCCGTTTTCAACGACCAGCGAGGCGATGATGCCCTCGGCCTCTGACGCCGCGTCTTCCCCGGCGGCCAGACGGCGAGCGGCGACGGACTCGCCGGCGTTCTTCAGAATATTGATCAGGGCCTGGCCCACCATGCGGGCGTCGCAACGCAGCGTGGCCTTGGGCAGGGGCTCGTCCATATCCACGACGATGTCGGCGGCGGCGACCCGCTGGGCGAACACGGCCTCGCGCAGCATTTCCGCCGGATTGGCCGAACCGAAACGCGGCGCCGGCATGCGAGCAAAGGACGAGAACTCGTCCACCATCCGGCCGATGTCGCCGACCTGACGGATGATGGTGTCGGTGCAGCGGTCGAAGATTTCGACCTCGTCCACCTTGTCGCGATATTTCCGTTTCAGCCGCTCAGCCGACAGCTGGATCGGCGTCAGGGGGTTCTTGATCTCATGGGCGATACGCCGGGCGACGTCACGCCAGGCGGCGTTGCGTTGAGCAGTGACCAGCCGGGTGATGTCGTCGAAGGTCAGGACCATCTCGCCGCCCTGCCCGCCCTCGATCCGGACCCGCAGTCTCTGCGTCTCGCCGCCGCGGCTGACGTCGATGTCTTCTTCGATATGGGCCTCGACCCGACCGACCAGGTCGCTCAACTCGGGCGAAAGCGCCGCCAGTTCGTGGCCCAGGACCTCGTCTTCTTCGATATGCAGCAGTTGCAGGGCGCTGTCGTTGATCGCCGACACCCGCCCACGCCGATCCAGGCCGATAACGCCTGCGCTGACGCCTGACAGCACGGTCTCGATGAAGCGGCTGCGGTTCTGGGCCTCGTCGCTGGCCGCCTTCAACGCGGTCTGTTGCGCCTGAAGATCGCCGGTCATGCGATTGAAGGCGTCGGACAACAGGGCGATTTCGGCCGGGGCGCCCTCGCTGTCCACCCGGGCGCTGAAATCGCCGCCCGCCACCTGGTCCGCCGCCTGCACCAGACGCCCGATGGGGGCCGATATGCTGCTGGCCGCCGACATGCCCAGCCAGACGGCGCCGACCAGAACCAGCAGCGCCGTCTCCAGATAGCTGAGGATGAAGGCGGACTGGATCCGCGACCGGCTTTCCTTCGCCTCGTTATAGGCTTCGATAGACTGGAGTGAGGCGTTCATCCGCGCGACCAGCCCGTCCTGCAGGGGCCGAACCAGATAGAGATAGGCGTCGCCATAGGCCGGAAGGGCGATGATGGATCGAACCGTGTCGGGGTTCTGCGTCACGTCGGTCGGCGGTTTTCCACCTTGGGCCGCGTCCTCCAGATAGGTCCGGGGGGGCGCCAAATAGGGCGGCGCGTCAGGCCGCTCCGCACGCGCCAGCACCTGTCCGTCGCCGTTCAATATGTAGATGGCCGGATAGCCGAAAATTTCCCCGACCTGAGCCAGGGCGTCGTTAAATTGAATGCGGTCGTCGAACAGGCCTCGCGCGCTGTTGAGCTGATCAGAGATCGTAACCAGATCCGCGTCCACTGTCGTGGCGACGTCGCGGATATAGGCGCGCCCGACCACGGCGCCGTTCTCGACCGAAGCCTGAACATTCTGGCTGAACCACTGATCGACGCCCCGCGTCACCAGAAGGCCGAACACCAGGGCGATCAACACCGCCGGAATGACGGCCACCATGGAGAACAGGGCGACGAACCTCAGGTGCAGCCGCGACCCGGCGTCGCCTGTGCTGCGCGCCAGGGTCAGGACCCGCCGTCCAACGATAAAGGCCAGACCTGATATCAGGGCCAGGTTGGCCAGCAGGACGAACAGCACCACCTGGCTGGTCGATCCGCGCGCCGCGCCCGAGGTCGCGCCCGGCGCCGCCGCCACAAGCCAGACCGCCGCCGCTGTGATCACGACCGCGATGAAATAGGCGAATCCGAACCCCGCCCGCGCCCGCTCTGCGTCCAACCGCCCCCAGAACGACTCATCGACCGACACAGGGTCGGTTGGAGCGGCCGCAGGTGAAGGCGTATCCGTCATGCCACAGCAGTGTTCACTAACTGTGGCTTATCTTCAACAGCCGACTTGTTCATATTCGGCAAAATCTCGCGCCAAAGCTCCGTCATGGCCGCCTCGACGACCAGCGGCTCGTCCAGTCGGCAAATTCTTGCCTTGGCCTCGCGGCGGTGTTGCGGATCGGCCGGCCAAGGCGCCTGTTCGATGTACCAGCCGAGGTGTTTGCGGAACATACGCAGACCCAAGGGAAGTCCATAGAATTCCACCGACGCCCGCAAATGCTCTACGACTATGGCCAATCGCGCTTCAGGCCCAGGTTCTTCCAGCGAGACCCCGTCGCTCAGCGCCCGTTCCAGGTGCGCGGCCAGCCAGGGTCGTCCATAAACCCCACGACCCAGCATCAGACCATCCGCCCCGGATCGCTCCAGAGCCTGGCGTGCGTCATCGGCGGTCAGAATGTCGCCGTTGACGATCACCGGAATGCCGACCGCCGCCTTGACCTCGCCAACCGCGTCCCAATCGGCCACGCCGGTATAGAACTGTTTGCGGGTGCGGCCGTGAACCGTCACAGCCTTGACCCCGATCTCTTCGGCCCGCTTGGCCAGTTCGGCGGCGTTACGACTGTCGTCGTCCCAGCCCAGCCGCATCTTGACCGTCACCGGACGGCTGGTCGCCTGCACCGCCGCCTCCATGATCCGGCAGGCCAGGTCCGGGGTCCGCATCAGAGCCGACCCGGCGGCGGAGCCTGTGACCTCCTTGGCCGGACAGCCGAAGTTCAGATCGACGATGTCCGCGCCCGCCTTTTCCGCCATGCGTGCGCCCTCGGCCATCTGGCTCGGATCGCGCCCGACCAACTGGATCACCGTCAGCGGCAGGCCGGCGCCGACCGCCGCGCGTCGCACCACGTCGGGCCGTTCGCGCGCCAGCTCCTTAGCCGCCACCATCTCGGTCGCCACATAGGCCGCGCCCAGCCGCGAGGCGAGCACCCGGAACGGCAGGTCGGTTACGCCCGTCATGGGCGCCATCAGCACCTGACCAGGCACGGTCACGTCGCCGATCTGTAGAGTCTTGGCCATTCGCGCCTTTCGCAGCATCCAACACCCTCTCGTCAAGCCTGACGGCGGCGGATTGATGTTTCGTCGCGAGACGGCGCACTTTAGAAGGCCGGCATGAGTTTCTCGGGCATCATCGTCGCGGCCGGATCCGGTTCGCGCGCCGGCGGCGACAAACAGTGGCGCGCACTCGGCGGCAAGCCCGTGCTGCGCTGGTCCGCCGAGGCTTTGCTGAACGCCGGCGCAGACGAGCTGGTGGTCGTGGTCGCTCCGGGCGCCGAAGACCGCGCGGCCATGACCCTGGCCGGCCTGTCGAACTGGCGCACGGTAACCGGCGGCGACATCAGGGCCGCATCGGTCCGCGCCGGCCTTGCGGCCCTGACCTGCGGCCCCGACCAGCCGGTGTTGATCCATGACGCCGCCCGGCCCCTGCTGGACCGCGCTGTCATCGAGCGGTTGATCGCGGCCTTGGCCCATGCCGACGGCGCCCTGCCCGCCCTGCCCGTGGCCGACAGCCTGCGGCGCGGCGAGAACGGACTGATGGCCGGCGGGGTCGAACGCGACGGCCTGTGGCGCGCCCAGACGCCCCAGGCCTTTCGGCGCAATACGATAGAAGCCGCCTACGCCGCATGGCCCCAAACAGAGACCCCCACCGATGAGGCTGTGGTCGTCCAACGCGACGGCGGCCGCGTCGCCCTGGTCGAGGGCGATCCCCGTCTGATGAAATTGACCTATCCCGAGGATTTCGCCATGGCCGAGGCCCTATTGTCGCAACAGACCCGCTACCAGACCCGGATCGGCTCCGGTTATGACGTTCACCGCTGGGGTCCAGGCGGTTCGGTCTGGCTGTGCGGGATCGAGGTGCCGCATGACCAGACCTTGATCGGCCATTCCGACGCGGACGCCGGCCTGCACGCCCTGACCGACGCCCTTCTGGGCGCCATCGCCGAGGGCGACATCGGCGATCACTTCCCGCCGAGCGATCCGAAGTGGAAGGGCGCGTCGTCCGACCTTTTCCTGCTTCACGCCGCCCAGTTGGTGGCCGCGCGCGGCGGCCGGATCGTCAATGTTGACGTCACCCTGATCTGCGAACAGCCCAAGGTGAAGCCGCACCGACAGGCCATGCGCGAACGCATCGCCGGCCTGCTGGCGCTTCCGCTGGACGCCGTCAGCGTCAAGGCCACCACGACCGAGGGGCTGGGCTTCACCGGGCGAGGCGAAGGCCTGGCGGCCCAGGCGGTGGCGACGGTCGAGACGCCCGTCTCCGCCTGACCTACCGGGCCGCGTACTGCATCTGGCGGACCAGAGCCCCGAACAGGTTGACATAGTCGTCGGTCCACGGCCGCACACCAGTCGCCTCAAGGGTGCGCCAGCGCGAATCCTCACGATAGGGCGCTAGGGCCGCATCGCTCTTGCCGATGATCAGCGCCTCGGTCGAGGATTCCGACATGGAGGCCGCGTCGCGCCGCTCGATATAGACCTGATGCAGGGCCGGCGCCTTCAGGGCCGCCGCCGCCGCCTCGGCCGGCAGGGTGATCTCCAGATTCCGGTTCGACAGGTGCAACACCACCACCCCCTCGGGCTTCAGCAGTCGCAGATAGCCGGCGATCGCCTCGACCGTCAGCAGATGGGTCGGCACCGCATCCGACGAAAAGGCGTCGATGATCAGCAGGTCATAACTGGCCGGCGCCTCCCGCTCCATCGTCAGCCGCGCATCGCCCAGAACCGTCCGAATCGGCCCTTCGGCGCAACCATTGATGAAACTGAACCAGCGGGGGTCGCGCGACAGGCGGTCCACCATCGGATCGATCTCGAAGAAGCTCATCCGGTCCTGGGCCCGCTTATAGGCGGCCATGGCCCCGGATCCCTGCCCCACCACGCCGATGACCGCCCCATCCGGCCGCCCGGCCTGGGTCATCAGGGCCGCCTGCCCCAGGGGGGTTGAGGTGGCGTAATAGAGGGTCGGCATGCAGCGATACCGCGACGACTGGGCCTGGGCGCCGTGCAGGGTCGTGCCGTGCATCAGCACATGGACCGGCCCGTCCAGATCTTCGATCGGCGTGCTGGCCACCCGCATCACCCCGAAGAAGCTGCGCTCGGTCAGCACCCAGTCATAGCCGCGCGCGACATGATATCCGGACCAGACCATGGCCCCGATGACCACGGTGAACATCACCGCCCGATCCCTCAAAAGAAAGGCGAACAGGGCCGCCACGCCCAGCACCGCCTGAGCGATCCGCACTAGGTCCCGGTCTGGCACGGCGGCGCGGATGTCAGGCGCATAGCGGACCAGGGCCAGGCCCAGCGGCCCCGCCACGGCGATCACGACGCCGACGACGCAACAGATGATCTCCCACGACCGCATCTCGCGCCGCGCCCAAGGGCGCAACAGGCCCACCGCGACCAGAACCAACGGGTATTCCCACACCATGTCGAACAAGACGGGCGCGATCAGGGCGTTGAACACCCCGCCCAGCACGCCCCCCAGCGACAGCAGCAGATAGAATTCCGTCAGACGGCCCGGCGCCGGACGACGCTCGGCCATCAACTGGTGGCACATCAGGGCCGTAAAGAAGAAGCTCGTCAGATTGACGCCGAAGATGAACAACCACTCCGTCGTCCGGAACGCCGCCAGGGCCGCACAGGCCGCCAGAGCGGCGGCCTGGATCGCCAGGGTCAGATGCAGCGGAATGACCGGTCGCGCCTGGAAGGCGATGACGAAGGTCAGCAGATAGAGCGCCAGCGGAATGACCCACAGGAAGGGGGCCGAGGCCACGTCGGTCGACAGGTGCGCTGTCACCCCCAGCATCAGGCTGGACGGCGCCGCCGCCAGCAGGATGAGCAGCCCCTTCTCACGCCACGCGATGCGAGGCCCCGCCTCCAGAGGTGCCGGCTCAGCCGCTACCGCCTCGCGCCGCCGCCAAGCGACCAGGGCCAGCCCCACGACCATCAGCACGAACAGGCCATAGCCGAGACTCCACCCCCACCGCTGCGCCGACAGGCTGACCAGCGGCTCGATCAGGACCGGATAGGCCAGCAGGGCCAGAAAACTGCCCAGGTTCGAGGCGGCGTAAAGCACGTAGGGATCGCTGCGCCCTGCGCGCCCAGCGCTGGCCCGCGCATACCAGGCCTGCAACAACGGCGCGGTCGCCGACAGCACGGCGAACGGCGCCCCGAGGGACAGCGCCAGGGTCGCCAGCATCCACAAGGTCGGCGCCGAAGGATCAGGATCGCCCAGAAGGCCGCTGATCCGCAGAGGCAGGAACAGGGCCGCGATCAGCAGCAGGCCCAGATGGACCGCCACCTGCCGCCGCATCGATCCGATCCGTTGCAGCAGATGGGCGTAGCCATAGCCGGCCAGCAGCGCCGTCTGAAAGAACACCATCGCCGCATTCCACACCGACGGCGATCCGCCCAGGGTCGGCAGGATCAGCTTGGTCGCCATCGGCTGCACCACGAAGACCAGACAGGCCGAGGTGAAGACGGCGACGGCGAACAGGATCGCGGTCGCGCGCGCGGGCCGGTCGAGGGGAAGAACGGGGGCCGCGGCGACATCGGTCATGGCTCTGGTTAGAGCGGGACTCGCGGCCTATGAAAAGGTCATGTTCCCCGAAGACATTCAGCGCCTGGCGCAACAGATCGTCGCAACCGCCTCCACGCGGGGGCTGATGCTGGCCACGGCCGAAAGCTGCACCGGCGGCCTGGTCGCCGCCGCCCTGACGGCCGTTCCCGGCTCGTCCGCCGCCCTGGACCGGGGCTTCGTCACCTACAGCAACGACGCCAAACAGCAGATGCTGGACGTGCCCGAGGCCATGCTGATCGCCCATGGCGCCGTATCCGAAGCGACCGCGCGGGCCATGGCCCAGGGCGCCGTCGCCCGTTCGCGCGCCGCCGTCAGCGTCGCCGTCACCGGCGTCGCCGGTCCGGGCGGCGGGTCGGACGACAAGCCGGTCGGCCTCGTCCATTTCGCCGCCCAGGGACCGGGTGGCCTGATCCATCGGCAAGAACGATTCGGCGACATCGGCCGCGATGCGGTCCGCCTGGCCAGCGTCCGAATCGCCCTGACCCTGCTGGCCGACCGTCTGGCGTCGTGACCGAATCCCAAGAGGATGAGGCCTTCGTCGTCGATGCGCGCGGCCACCGCTGCCCGACGCCCAGCCTCCGATTGATGAAGGCGATGGACGGGGCCGCGCCGGGGCGTCGCTTCATCCTGCTCGCCACCGATCCCATGGCGCGGATCGACGTGCCGTTTCTGTTGACCCAGAAGAACGGCCGGCTGATCGCCTTGGACGAGGCTGACGGCGTGATTCGCCTGACGGTCGAGGCGGGCTAGGAGCGCGTCCGGCGGCTGGCTCGCCGCTCAGACAGATCGACCACATCGGCTGGAACCGTCAGGGTTTCAGCCTTGGCCGCTTCATCGGCCTTGGCCGCAATCTCCATCTCGGTGGCGAAGGCGCCGCCGTAGAAGATGGCGTTGACGTTCCACGACAGCCAGATCAGCAACACCACCACCGCGCCCACCGATCCATAGGTCGCCCCCAGGGGCGCAATCTGCTCCACATAGATGGCGCAAAGCCAGGACGAGATCACCGACATCAGGGTCGCCACCAAACCGCCGGTGATCGCCGGCAGCCAGGCGACGGGCGTCCGGTGGCTCATGGCGTAACGATACAGCAGGGTCAGGCCGACCGCGAGACCCAGCGCCGGCAGGACGGCGTCCAACGGCAGCAAGCCCCCGGCGAACTGGTCCGTCATCGGCGACGCCGTGTGGGCCAGAATTCGGGCCGTCACCACAGCGCCTGACACGACCGTGAAGAGCGCGAAGGCGAAGACGGCGACGAAAAAGGCCAGGAGGTTGAACTTGAAGAAGCCGTGCGGCTCGGTTTCGTCATGTATAAGATTAAGACCTGCCAGCAAGGCCTTGAAACCACGGTGCGCAGCATAGGCGCCGACGACCAGCGCAAAAGCGCTCTGGGTCGAAACCGTCCGTGCGGAGGCATTGCTCAACCGGGCGATCTCATCGCGGAAAATCGTCTGGGCCGCCCGGGGCAGCAGGTCCGAAAGGGCGGCGGCCTGGGCGCTGACCTCGTTGATCGACAGACCCAGCTTGTAGAAGCCGATCAATATGGCGATGGCGGGGAACACCGCCAGAAGGGCGAAGAACGAGACGCCCCCCGTGTAGAGCATGACGTCGCGCCCCCAACTGCGGGCGAAGGCGCGCACTGAAAGACCACCCCAGAATCCGGGCGCCTTCAATACCGATCGGGTCAGGTGATCACTCAAGCCGGTTCCCACAACCGTTGAACAGGCGGCGAAACCTAGACCATTCCACCGGCAAGGAAAACACCATCCACGTGAGACGGTCTTTCCCCCAGTCGGCGCACGCCAAGACATTGCTTCGTTAAGGGACGCGTCGCTATGGTCCCGCGGCCTTCAAGGGGCTATGGGCGCGGCGACGTCCGGGGGAGACGACCAACTTGGCTTTCGATGCGCGTGTATTGATCCTGGCGGCCCAGGACGGCCGGATAGGGCCGCTCGTGGCTGGACTGGACGCTCTCGGCTGGACCACCGTCACCGCCCGCGACCTGACTTCGGCCGAGGCTGTCTTGCAGGATTTCCCGCTGGACGCCGCCGTGGTCGATTTCGATTCGTTCAACGACGACGTCGTGGCCCGCCTGCGGGCCGCAGCCGAGCCGCGCAGTCTGCCGATCATGGTTGTCGGCGCGCCGCGCGGTTCCGCCATGGACGCGGACCTGGCCGTGATGCTGCCGCCCCACCCCGCCCAGGCGGCGCTGAGGCTGGAGCAGATGACGCGCGCCGCCATCGCCGAAGAAGAATTTCACCTGCGCCGCGCCACCTTCGCCGCGCGCGGCATTGATCTGGAGGCCGGCAGCGACGAACGCACCCCGCTGCGCGTATTGGCCGCCGGGGTGGCTGAGCGCCGGTTTCTCGCCCTGTCCAACGCCCTGACGTCGGCCGGGGTCGAGGTCGTCGCCGCGCCGACGCCCTACACCGCCTTCGACTATCTGCACGAAAGCCCGTTCGACGCCGCCGTCCTGTGGGGCGCCAAGGACCACGCCCCGGCCCTGTCGATCGCCTCGGGCATGAAGCGCAATACGCGTCTCTACCACATCCCGCTGATGCTCTATCTCAGGGACGGGGCTGAAATCGGCCTGGACGAACTGTTCAATCGGGGCTTCGCCGACGTCGTCACCGCCGATACGCCGGAAGACGAGACGGCCGAGCGGCTTTTGGCCCTGGCTGGGTCGCACCGACGGCACCTGACTATTCGCAAGGCTCTGGATTCCGTCCGGGCTCTGGCAGAAATGGACGCCTCGACCGGCCTGTTCACACCTGAACTGTTCGCCGCCCATCTGGCGCGCGTCGCCGACGCCTCGCGCGCCCGCCGCCGGCCCCTGTCGGTCTGCGTGCTGCGAGTGAGGGAGAACGAGGCCGTGACCTGGGCGCGCCAAGGCGGCTGGCTGGACCGGGCTATGCCCCAGATCGGCGCCATGGTCTCGCGCCTGGTCCGTGTCGAGGACACGCCCGCCCGCCTGGCCAAGGAAGTCTTCGCCCTGGCCCTGCCTGCGACCCGGGGCGAGGCCGCCCGCCTGGCCGCCGAACGGATCGCCGCCGTCATCGGCTGCACCGCCTTCGACGCAGGCCCTGACCGCTCGCCCTTCGTCGCCGAATTCGACGTCGGCGCCGCCGAGATGCAGCCCGACGAAAGCGCCGCCGCCCTCCTGGAACGCGCCTCCGCCGACCTGTTCGACAAGACGCGCTGAGGGTTTACGCCCCCGCCACCCGCGCCAGGTCGGCGGTGATCCGTTCCGCCACCTTCAGCCGCTCTTCCGCCGTCGGCCAGTCGCCCGTCACCACGATCTTCTGATCCGGCCGGATCTTCCAGAAGGCCTGGTTCTTCTGGATCAGACCAACCAATCCAATGGGATTGGGGAAGCTGTTGTCGCGCAGGGTCAGCACCGCGCCGCGCGGACCGATGTCGATCTTCTCGATACAGGCCCGGCGGCAGTTCGACTTGATGCCGACGATCTTCAGCAGTTGCTGCGCCTCGTCCGGCAGGGGGCCGAACCGGTCGATCAGTTCGGCGGCCAGGGCTTCGCGATCCTCGGCCTGCTCGGCGTCGGACAGGCGGCGGTACAGGCTGAGACGGACATTCAGGTCCGGGACGTATTCCTCTGGAATCAGGACGGAAGCCCCGACGTTGATCGATGGCGACCAGCCACGATCCACATTGGCCCCCTCGCCCTTCTCGCGCAACTCGGCGACCGCGTCTTCCAGCATCTGCTGATACAGTTCGACGCCCACCTCGCGGATATGGCCCGACTGTTCGTCGCCCAAAAGGTTGCCGCCG
The DNA here is from genome assembly GCF_030656255.1 of Brevundimonas sp. Classification (GTDB taxonomy): domain Bacteria; phylum Pseudomonadota; class Alphaproteobacteria; order Caulobacterales; family Caulobacteraceae; genus Brevundimonas. Next base: position 12,182 of record NZ_JAUSOE010000018.1, read on the forward strand.
CCGCGCTGGTCCAGGTCGTGGCTGGCCAGTTGGAAGCCGGCGCCCAGATTGTCCAGCGACTGCAGCACCTGCAGACGCCGCTCGGCCGACAGGGTCATCGGCTTGACCGCATCCGTGGTCAGATAGGCGAAGGCCCGCGCCTTGGACCGGCCGACCCGGCCCCGGATCTGATACAGCTGCGCCAAGCCGAACATGTCGGCGCGGTGCACCACCAGCGTATTGGCCGTCGGGATATCCAGCCCGCTCTCGACGATGGTGGTCGAGACCAGCACGTCATATTCGCCGTCGTAGAAGGCGCTCATCACCTCCTCCAGCTGGGTCGCCGACATCTGGCCGTGGCCGACGACGAACTTCACCTCGGGCACCTGCTCGCGCAGGAATTTCTCGATGGCCGGCAGGTCCTTCAGGCGCGGCGCGACATAATAAGCCTGGCCGCCACGATATTTCTCGCGCAGCAGGGCCTCGCGCACCAGCACCGGATCCCACGGCGTCACATAGGTCCGCACCGCCAGGCGATCGACCGGCGGGGTGGCGATGATCGACATCTCGCGAATGCCCGACAGCGCCATCTGCAGGGTGCGCGGGATCGGCGTGGCGGTCAGGGTCAGCAGGTGAACATCGGCGCGCAGCGACTTCAGCTTCTCCTTGTGCTTGACGCCGAAATGCTGCTCCTCGTCGACGATGACCAGGCCCAGGTCGCGGAAACCGACCTGTTCGGACAGCACCGCATGGGTGCCGACGACGATCTCGACCGAGCCGTCCTTCAGGCCGGCCCGCGTTTCCGCCGCCTCCTTGCCCCCGACCATCCGCGACAGTTGCCGCACCTTGACCGGCCAGCCGGCGAACCGCTCGGTGAAGGTCTTGTAGTGTTGCCGCGCCAGCAGGGTGGTGGGGGCCACAATGGCCACCTGCTGCCCCGTCATGGCCACGACGAAGGCCGCCCGCAGCGCCACCTCGGTCTTGCCGAAGCCGACGTCGCCGCAGATCAGGCGATCCATCGGCGTGCCCTTGCCCAGATCTTCCAGCACATCGCCGATGGCGTTCAGCTGATCGTCCGTCTCCTCATAGGGGAAGCGGGCGCAGAACTCGGCGAACAGGCCCGGCGGCGGCACCACCGCGTCCGTCTCGCGCAGCGCCCGCTTGGCGGCGAGCGCGATCAACCCCTCGGCCATGGCGCGCAGGCGCTCCTTGGCCTTTGACTTGCGTGCCTGCCAGCCGGCGCCGCCCAGCCGGTCCAGCTGCGCGCCTTCTGAATCCGAGCCGTATCGGGTCAGAAGATCAATATTTTCAACCGGCAGGTAGAGTTTGCTCTCACCAGCGTACAACAGCTCCAGGCAGTCGTGCGGCGCCTGCTGGATGTCCAGCGTCTTCAGCCCCTCATACCGCCCGATGCCGTGATCCAGGTGGACCACCAGGTCGCCGGTCGTCAGGGCTGAAGCCTCGGCCAGGAAGTTCGACGCCCGCCGCTTCTTGCGCGGCCGCGCCAGCCGATCACCCAGAATGTCGGTCTCGGAGATGACCACGACCTCGTCCGTCGCAAACCCATGTTCGACCGGCAGGACGCCGCGCAGATACAGATCCTTCGGCGCGGTCTGGACATCGGCCCAGTCGCGCACGGCGACGATATGATCCAGGCCGTGGTCGGCCAGCATGGTCGCCAGACGTTCCGACGAGCCCTCGGTCCACGAGGCGAACAGCACCCGCTTGCCGTCGGCCTTCAGCGCCGCAGCATGGGCCGCCACCGCCTCGAACAGATTGACGCTGTCCTGCGCCCGCTCGGCCGCGAAGGTCCGGCCCAGCCGGCCGCCCGCATCCTCGCCCCCGCCCGAGAACGGCGTAAACCGCCGCACGGCGCGACCCGCCAGCGCCTGGTTCCAGTCGCCGGCGTCCAGATACAGCGATCGGGGCGGCAGCGCGCGATTGGCCGCCGCGTGGCCCTTGGTCTTGGCGGCTTCGGCCCGGCCCTCATAGGCGTCGGCGATCAGGTCCCACCGCTCGGCCCGCGCGCTCTCGGCCTGATTGTCGAGGAAGATCAGCGCCTGATCCGGCAGATAGTCGAACAGCGAATCCAGCGTCTCGTAGAACAGCGGCAGCCACTGCTCCATGCCCTGGCGCCGCGCGCCCTCGCTGATGGTCGCATACAGCGGGTCGTCGCCGGGCGCGCCGAACAGGTTCAGATAGCCGGTGCGGAACCGCGAGATGGCCGCCGCGTCCAGCAACGCCTCCGACACGGGCGCCAGCGACACCGCCGTCATCTGCCCCGTCGACCGCTGGGTCTCAGGGTCGAAGGTGCGGATCGATTCCAGCTCGGACCCGAACATGTCCAGCCGCACCGGCTCCTCGAAGCCCGGCGGATAGACGTCCACCACCCCGCCCCGCACGGCGAACTCGCCCCGCTCCGACACGGTCGAGGCCCGGACATAGCCGTTGGCCGCGAAATAACGCTCCAGCGCCTGGATATCGAGATCGCGGCCGACCTTGGTCTCGAACCCGGCCTGGGTCGTCACCGACCGGGGCGGGGTGCGTTGCATGGCCGCCGACACCGTGGTGACCACCAGGACCGGGGCGTCCTCGGGCTTGCGCAGGGCCAGACGCGTCAGGGTCGCCATCCGCTGGGCCGCGATGCCCGCCGTGGGGCTCAGCCGGTCATAGGGCAGGCAGTCCCAGGCCGGATATTCCAGGATCTCGATCTCTTGAGAAAAGAATCGGAACGCCTGAACGAAACCGCCCGACCGCTGATAGTCGCGCGCCACGAAGACGCCGACGCCGCCATCCTTCGCGATCCGCTCGGCGACAACCAGGGCGTCCAGCCCCTCCGGCGCCCCGCCCAGATCGGCGTCGGTGCGGTGCTGCACAGTGACCTGTTGATCCATCAACCGATGCCCCTGCCGACCTCGGCCGCCACATGCTCGCGCATGAAGGCGCGAACCTTGGCCATCACGGGCGTCTCGAACTCGGGCGGCGTCGGGTCACGTTCGATGATCCAGCCGTAGAGCCACTGGTCCTCCTCATCGATCAGCAGTTCGAGCTGATCCAGTTCGGCGTCGGTCAGGGTCGGCGCCACCTGGTCCGAAAACGGACCCAGCACCATGTCGGCCTCGCGGAAACCGCGCCGCCAGGACCGGAACTGGATACGGCCCAGCCGCTGCTTGCGCTCCAGGGCCGTTTGGTCGCCACTGTCGTCTTTGGGATGCGCGTCGATGTCGGTCACAAGGATCCTTGCCCGTTGAATATGCCAGATGCGCTCAAGCAGAGAGCCGCCGCGCGGCGAGCGATCGCGCACCCGGAATGGAAGAAGCGCAGATAGCCTTCCTGAACGGACTTCGCCACCCGTCATGGTCACGCTATGTTCCCGGCGATGCGTCCGCAGATTCTCTTTCCCCTGTTCGCCGAGGTCTCCAGCCTGAAGGGCGTGGGCCCCCGCGTCCTGCCCCTGGTGCAGAAGGTGGCGGGGCCGCTGGTGCGCGACCTGGTCTTCCTCAGCCCCTCCGGCGTCATCGTCCGCCGGCCGATGGAGGCGGCGACCGCCGTGGACGGCGAGGTCGGGATCTTCGAGATCGTCATCGACCGCCTGTTCGTCCCCAGCCGCCCCGGCGCCCCGCTGAAGGTCCGCGCCAGCGACGCGACCGGCTTCGTTCACCTGGTCTGGTTCGGCGGCTCGCCCCAGCATATCGACCGGTTGCTGCCGCGCGGCGAGACCCGGCTGGTCTCGGGCAAGGTCGAACGCTTCAACGGCGAGGTCCAGATCGTCCACCCGGACATCGTCACCCTGGACAAGGCCGCCGACATCCCGGCCTCCGAACCCGTCTATCCGGCGACGCAAGGCCTGACCTCGCGCCAGCTGCGCAAACTGGTCCAGGCCGCCCTGCCCGCCGCCCCCGACCTGCCGGAATGGCAGGACCCCGCCTGGCTGAAGAAGCAGAACTGGCTGGGCTGGCGCGCCGCCCTCGACGCCCTGCACGCCCCGGCGGGCGAGCTGGACCTGACGCCCGACGCCCCGGCGCGCCAGCGCCTGGCCTATGACGAATTCCTGGCGCACCAGCTGGCCCTAGCCCGCCGTCGCCGCGCCCGCGAAATCAAACCCTCGCCCGTCATCGCGCCTGGAGCAGCTTCGGATCACCTGCTCCAGGCCCTGCCCTTCACCCTGACCAACGCCCAGGCCCAGGCCGTCGCCGAAATCCGTCGCGACCTGATTTCGGGCAAACAGATGGGCCGGTTGCTTCAGGGCGATGTGGGTTCGGGCAAGACCGCCGTCGCCGCCCTGGCCCTGGCCGACGCAGCCTCCAGCGGCTTCCAGTCCGCCCTGATGGCCCCGACCGAAATCCTGGCCCGCCAGCATTACGAAAAGCTCGGCCCCCTGCTGGAGGCGGCCGGCGTCGCCTCCGTCCTCCTGACCGGCCGCGACACCAACGGCCAGAGGCGCGAGAAGCTGGCCGCCCTGGCGTCCGGTCACGCCCAGGTCGCCATCGGCACCCACGCCCTGTTCCAGGACGCCGTCCGCTTCGACCGCCTGGCCCTGGCCGTCATCGACGAACAACACCGGTTCGGCGTCAGCGAGCGCCAGCGGCTCCAGGCCAAGGGCGATCCGCGCATCGGCGCCGTCCACCTTCTGACCATGTCGGCCACCCCCATCCCCCGCACCCTGGAACTGACCCAGTACGGCGAGCTGGAGGTCAGCCGCCTGATGGAGAAGCCGCCGGGCCGCACCCCGGTCACCACCGCCGTGGTCCCCCTGGCCCGCATCGGCGAGGTCGCCGCCCGGTTGAAGACGGCGCTCGACGCCGGCGCCCAGGCCTATTGGATTTGCCCCCTGGTCGCCGAATCCGAAGCCATCGACCTCGCCGCCGCCGTCGACCGCGCCGACGACCTGCGCCGCCTGCTGGGGGTCGAGGTCGGCCTGGCCCACGGCCAGATGCCGGGCGCCGAGCGCGAGGCCGTCATGGCCGACTTCGCCGACGGCCGCATTCCCCTGCTGGTCGCCACCACCGTGGTCGAGGTCGGGGTCGACGTGCCCAACGCCTCCATCATGGTCATCGAACACGCCGACCGCTTCGGCCTGGCCCAACTGCACCAGCTGCGCGGCCGCGTCGGCCGGGGTTCGAAGGCCAGTTCCTGCATCCTGCTGTACGGCGGCCAGGACGGGGCGCTGGGTGAAACCGCGAAAGAACGCCTCGAAACCCTGCGCCGCACCGAGGACGGCTTCGTCATCGCCGAGGAGGACTTCCGCCTGCGCGGCGGCGGCGACCCCCTGGGCCTGAAACAGAGCGGCTTCCCCGCCTACCGCTTCGCCGACCCGATCCGCCACCGCGCCCTGATGCTGGCCGCCGCCGACGACGCTCGCCTGATCCTGAACCGCGACCCGGACCTGACGTCAGAGCGCGGTCAGGCGGTGCAGGTGTTGGAGGAGCTGTTCGACTGGAAGGGCCACAAGTCGGGAGCGGATTGAAAGAACGGCCTCGCTCACGTCCAGGCCCTAAGCTCGTCTTCCTTCATCCTGGGCCTTGTGCCTAGGATCAAAACACACGAGCGGCTAGAACGGCCCGGATGTTGCGCCTGTCAGAACTTAAGCTGCCTCTCGACCACCCGCCGGAGGCCTTGCCCGCCGCGATCGCCGCCCGCCTGGGCGTGCCGCCGCACGATCTTACGTCTTGGTCGATATGGAAGCGGGCGCACGATGCCCGCAGGAAATCCGCGATTCTGAAAGTCTACATCCTCGACGTCGAGGTGAGGGATGAAGCGGCGGTGCTGGCCCGCCTTGCGGACGACGTGCACGTGGCGCCGACGCCAGACGTCGCCTATCGCCCAGTCGCTGTTGCGCCCAAGACCGAGCGCCTTCGGCCGGTCGTGATCGGGGCCGGGCCGTGCGGCTTGTTCGCCGGGCTGATCCTGGCCGAGATGGGCTTCAAGCCGATCATCCTCGACCGCGGAAAGGTGGTGCGGGAACGCACGAAGGACACCTGGGATCTGTGGCGGAAAGGCAAGTTGGACCCGGAATCCAACGTGCAGTTCGGCGAGGGCGGCGCCGGCACCTTCTCCGACGGCAAGCTCTACAGCCAGATCAAGGATCCGCGTTTCCTGGCCCGCAAGGTGTTGACCGAATTCGTCGCGGCCGGGGCGCCGGAGGAAATCCTCACCGAGGCCCACCCGCACATCGGCACCTTCCGCCTGGTGACCATGGTCGAGGCCATGCGCGAGAAGATCGAGGCGCTCGGCGGCGAGTACCGCTTCGAGCACCGGGTCACTGACATCGATCTCGACAAGGGCGCCCTCCGGGGCGTGCGGCTGCACACCGGCGAGACGCTGGAGGCCGATCACGTGGTCTTCGCCATCGGCCATTCGTCACGCGACACCTTCCAGACTCTCTACGAGCGTGGCGTCCATATCGAGGCCAAGCCGTTCTCGATCGGCTTCCGCATCGAGCATCCGCAGTCGTGGATCGACAAGGCCATGTTCGGCCCCTGTGCCGGCCACCCCGATCTGGGTGCGGCGGCCTATACGCTCTCGCACCACTGCTCGAACGGCCGCACCGTCTACAGCTTCTGCATGTGCCCGGGCGGCACCGTGGTCGCGGCCACCAGCGAGCCAGGCCGCGTCGTGACCAACGGCATGAGCCAATATTCGCGCAACGAGCGGAACGCCAACTCCGGCTTCGTGGTCGGCATCTCGCCGGAGGATTACGGGAGCGACCACCCGCTGGCGGGCATCGAACTGCAACGGGATCTGGAGACCCGCGCCTATGCGGCCGGCGGCGGGGACTATTTCGCGCCCGGCCAACTGGTCGGCGACTTCTTGGCGGGCCGCCCCTCGACCGCGCTGGGCGAGGTCGTCCCCAGCTATAAGCCGGGTGTGCGCCCGACCGACCTGGCGCCGCTGATGCCCGACTATGTGATCGCCGCCATGCGCGAGGCCCTGCCCGTCTTCGGCCGCAAGATCGCCCGCTACGACGACGCCCAGGCGGTTCTGACGGGCGTCGAGACCCGGAGCTCGTCCCCGATCCGAATGACCCGCGGCGCCGACTTTCAGAGCCTGAACGTGCGCGGCCTGTTCCCTGCCGGCGAAGGCGCCGGCTATGCGGGCGGCATCCTGTCGGCCGCCGTTGACGGCATTAAGATCGCCGAAGCCGTCGCCCGATCGATGGTCGCGAAGGTGGCGGCGTAGAAAAAGCTAGCGCATAGCCCACGCTGTCCGCCTGCGCTTTCCGCCCCCCATCAACGCCACAGCAGGCGCTCCCTTGCACGTTTGGCGCTTTGGCACATTTGTCGCCCTGTTTTCAAGACAAGCCTGCCAGATCTCAGCCGATCATCCGGCTCCAACCGTCGAACCCGACCTCGACATTGGCCGGAATAATCGCTGATAGTTCCTTGTAATCCATGTCGATATGCAGGTTCGTCAGCACGGCCCGCTCGACGTCCGCGGCCGCAATCCACTCCAGCGTTCGATCCAGATGGGCATGGGTCGGATGGGGGGTGTAGCGCAGGGCGTCGACGATCCAGATCTTGCATCCGGCCACCGCACGGATCGCCGCCTCGTCCAGGTCCGACACGTCGCTGGAATAGGCCATGTCGCCCAGCCGATAGCCGACCGACCGGATCGGCCCGTGCCCCTGATCAAAGGTCACAACCGGGATCGCGCCTCCCGGTCCCTCCACCGACCAGTCCGTCCCGTGCGGCGGAATGACCTGGGCGTCCAGCAGCGGCGGATAGCCGAACTGGCTCTCGAAAATATAGTTGAACCGGTGCGACAGGGACGCCAGCGTCGCCTCATCCATCCAGGCCGGGATCCGCTTCCTGGCCCGGGTGGCGAAGGTCCGCAGATCGTCGATCCCGTGAGCCTGGTCGGCGTGGTCGTGCGTATAGAGGACGGAGTCGATATGCCGGGTCTCGCTGGCCAGCATCTGTTCGCGCAGGTCCGGCGAGGTGTCGATCAGCACATTGGTCACACCGTCGGCTCCGGTCTTGCGCGCCAACATGGAACAGCGCATCCGCCGGTTCCTCGGCTCGGCCGGGTCGCACACGCCCCAGTCCCCGTCGCCGCGCGGCACCCCGCCCGACGATCCGCTGCCCAGGATGACGACTTCGAAACTCATAGAGGCCCCAGTCCTTTGGGTGGTATCCGGTCAAAGAGGCCGAAGAAGGCCTCGGTGGTTCTCTGGTCCGCCTCCTCGGCGCTCCAGCCCCGGATCTCGGCCAGCTTGTCCAGCACATGGCTGATATAGGCCGGCTCGTTGCGCCGCCCCCGATGCGGGATGGGCGCCAGATAGGGGCAGTCGGTCTCGACGATTATACGCTCGGCCGGCATGTCCCGGATCACCGCCCGCACATCCTCGGCCGCCTTGAAGGTGGCGATCCCCGAAACCGAGAACCAGGCCCCCAGTTCCGCTGCGATTCCCGCCAGTTCCGCCCCGCTGGTGTAGCAGTGCATCAGCATCTTGAACGGCCCGGCGGCGTGCTCCTCCTTCAGGATCGCCCCCATGACCTCATCCGCCTCGCGGGTATGGATCACCAGCGGCAGACCCGTCTCCCGCGCCGCCGCCACATGCTGGCGGAACACCGCCGCCTGGATCTCGCGCGGGCTGAAGTCATAGTGGAAGTCCAGGCCGCACTCGCCGATCCCCACCACCTTGGGCCGCTGCGCCAGTTCGACCAGGGTCGCCGCCGTCAGATCCGCCGCATCCTTGGCCTCGTGCGGATGGACCCCGACCGTGCACCAGATGTCGTCGTTGGCCATGGCGATCCCATGGGTCGCTTCAAAGGTGGTC
>NZ_JAUSOE010000025.1 GCF_030656255.1 Brevundimonas sp.
CGCAATCCGATCTCGCACTGCCCCTTCACGGCCCGACGATTGCCCAGGGTCAGCAGCCGCGTCAGTCGTCCCCATCCGGCCCTGGTCTCGGGATAGGCCAGGATGTCAGGCGTCCCGTCATTGAAGACCAGGCGCGCCCCGGTCACCAGTTTGAACGCCTTCGCCCGGCGCCTGACCTCTTCCGACAGGGCCGGATCGCTCAACCGATCCTCGACATAGGTCACTTCGCCGGGACCGGCGCCGTCCCGCACGACATCGGGGGGCGACAAGCCGTCCTCGCGAAGGATGCGCAGGGCGCTCCACGCCCGGACCACCCCGGCGACCGTGTTGCGGTCAGCCAGACCCAGTCCGGCATGGCCTCTCAGGATCGCGGTCAGCACCAGATCCTTGGGATGGGACGCCCCGCGAAGAAAGGAGAAATTGCTGGTCGTCGCCAGCTCGGCATAGTCAGGAGTGCTCATGCGAACAGGCCGTGGACGAACCAGCGCGGCTCGTCGGTCTCGCCGTACAGGCCCTGACGGAACAGCCAGAATCGGCGACCTTCGCGGTCTTCGACCCGATAGTAGTCCCGCGTCTTCTGATCCGGCGCGCGCCACCATTCGCCGCCGATCCGCTCTGGTCCTTCGGCGCACGCCACCTCATGCAGCACCCGACGCCAGCGGAAGCGCAAGGGCGAGCCGTCGGGCACCTCGGCCAGGGTCTCGACCGGCTGGGGCGGGTCGAACATCTGCAAGGGGCGCAACGGCGGATCGTCCGGCGTCAGATCCGGCCAGTCCTGAGCCGGACGTCCGCTCGTCATTGTCGCCGGAACCATCCGCGCCGCGCGCTCAGGGATGTGCGACCCCACAGGCTCGAACCGCAGCACGGCTTCAGGTCCCAACCGCGCCGTCAGCCGGTCGATCAGTCGGCTGAGATCCTCGCCGTCAGGCCTGTCGCCGTCCAGACTTCGCTGGTCGGGTTTCAGCGTCTGGGTCTCGAGAATCGACAGCCTGATCTGGTCGAAGCCGAAGCCTGGGTCCAGGGGATTGGCCAGGGCCGCGAGCCTTTCGCGAAACAGACGAAGCACTGCGATCCAGTCGCGCGTCGCCCGGCCGGTCCGCACGACGATGTGTCGGACCTCGCCGTCGATGCGGTAGAAGCCCGCCTCGAAAGCTCGGCCGCCCTGGCCTGCCTGATCCAGTCGATCCGCAGTTTCCATCAACAGATCGGACAGGACGCGTTCTACATCCGCGTCATCGACAATGGGTTCGAAGAAGATGCGGTCGATGGCGATGGGCGGCGGCGGCCGATACGGGGTGATGCGCACGTCCTCGTCGCCCAGGATCCGCGCCAGTCGGGCGGAAAAGTCGGCGCCGAAACGCGCAGCCAGGGGCGCGCGCGGACGATCATCCAGATCGGCGATCCGCTTCAGACCCGCACGCTGAAGGGCCTGGGTCTCGCGTTGTGAAAGTTCCAGCGCCACGACCGGCAGCCGACGCACCCCCTGTCGATCCTGCCCCGCGTCGAACCTTCCGCCCGGCCCGAAACGGGCCAGTGCGCGCGCCGCCTGAGGCGTGGACGCCAGGGCGCTGCGGATCTCCAGGCCGATACGCCTCGCTCGCTCATGCGCCGCGCGGACCAGTCCGGCTTCGTCGCCGAACAGAGGGGCGCAGCCGGTGACGTCCAGCATCAGCCCGTGTGGCGCATCCTCGGCGATCATGGGCGTGAACCGGCCAAAATCCTCCATCACCTGCAGTAGCAGGGCCGCGTCCCTATCCGGTCGATGAACGATGGTTCTCAAAGAGGGTGTGCGGGCACGGGCGTCGGCCAACGTGAGGCCGGGGACCAGCCCCGCCCTAGAGGCCGCCGGATTCACGGCGGCCAGACGCAGCGCGCCGCCGATCTTCTCGACCAGGACTACAGGAGTTGGGTCAGGCTCAGGCGACCCGTTTGCGGAACGGGCCCGACGCTCCAGCCGGTCGCTGGGCAGCCACGGGAACCACAGCGCCAGATAGCGGCGACGGTTCGCGGAATGATCGGGCGTCACGATCCCACTCCATGATCCAGGTTCTCGGCTCGCCCCCGCCGCGTCGCCGAAGCAGGGTGGCGGAAAAAGACGGTCTGCCCGGCGCTCCGCCCTCGAGCGGCGCGGACGCCACGGCGCGCACCGACCATCGGCTTTCGGCGGCGCTGGGCGCCGGAACGGCGGCGGCCCTCGCCAGGAACAGCGTCCCTTGACCCGTCCCGGCCGCCAGCGCCAACCGCCGACTGGCCGTCAGGGACAAGGCCCTGGCCTCGCCCCATGCGCTGAGCAAAACGGCGCCCACCGCCGGCGTCCGCAAGGCCTCCTCGCCGATGACGAGTAGCGTCTGAATATCCGGCGCCCGCACCAGCAGCATGTCCGACGGCGCCAGTCCCATCTCGTGCAGGCCAGGTCCATACGGCCGCCCCGCCTCCAGGCCCATCATGTCGTGAAGCCCCCAGACGATGATGCGACCGTCCGCCGCCTGAAGCGCGGCCCCCAGGCCGAAGGCGTTGATCGCCACTGCATCAGCGGGCTTTTCGGCGTACAGATCGTGCACTGTCCCGCGCACCCAGCAGGATGGGAAGACACGGGTATCCTGTTCTAGTCGAGGTGCGATCAAACGGGCGGAAGCATCGAGTGATGCCAGCCGAGTTCTCAAGGCGGCCACGCGGTCTTCGGATGTTGTGTTCTCCATTTGTTCCAAATGGCGCGCGATACCTTGCAGAGTCAAGCGGGTGCTCCGCTGTCGATTTTGCAGGGACAGGAGCATTGCTCCGGACCCGCTGAAAGCCGATCCGGAGCTGGCCCGGCTCATATCGAACCTGCTCAATGACAGACGCTCGGACGGCTGGCGACCGCCGTCGTCAATATCGTTGGTTCGTTCGCAATCATGGTGTTCGCGACCCTGACCGCCTCGACCGGTCGATATCCGGTGGGAGAGGTCGCCCGGCAGTGCGTGATGGCGGGCTTCTGCGGCGGCTATACGACCCGGTCGCTGATGAGCCTCAGCACCTTCTATCTGTTCATCGAAGGGCGCTGGCTGGAGGGCACCGCCTATGTGGTCGGGGTCGTCGCCCTGTCGCTCGCGGCGGCGACGATCGGCTATTGGATCGCGGCGATCCTCAATCGTCGTACAAAGGATCGGTGAAGGGGGCGGGCTCGGCTGTGTCCCTAAGCCGTGGCGCGGGCTGCGGTAATGAAGCCGGCCGTCCCTCTTCTCACATTATGCTTTCATTACGCCGAACGCCGGGATTCACATCGCGCCTTTACGCCCCTCCATGGTCCCTTCCGGCTCTGATTTGAGCTGAGGAGGCCGGCATGGCCGATGTTGTTTTTCTGGCGGTCGGGGCCGGGGCGTTCATCGCCTTCGCCGCGCAGGCCGCAGCGTTGAGACGGGTGTGACGATGATCGCCATGCTCTGGGGCGCGGGGGCGGTCGTCGTCGCCGTTTACATGGTCGCGGCTCTGCTGCGGCCCGAGCGGTTCTAGGGAACCGGGACTGAAATCATGAACATTCAAGGATGGGGCGAGATCGCCCTGACCCTTGGGCTGGCCGTCATGCTCGGCTGGCCCATCGGCGTTTATATGTCGCGCGTCTGGAACGGCGAGCGGACCTGGCTGGATCCGGTGCTGAAACCGGTCGAGGCCGTCTTCTATCGCGTCGCCGGGGTCGATCCGAAGCGCAGCCAGGGCTGGCTGGGCTATGCCGGCGCCCTGCTGGCTTTCAACGCGGCGGGGTTTGTCCTGTTGTACGCCATTCTGCGTCTGCAAGGCGTGCTGCCGATGAACCCGCAAGGCTTCGCCGGCGTGTCGCCGCACCTGGCCTTCAACACCGCCGTCAGCTTCGTGACCAACACCAACTGGCAGAGCTATGGCGGCGAGACGACCCTGTCGACCTTCACTCAGATGGTCGGTCTGACGGTTCAGAACTTCGTCTCGGCCGCGACCGGGGCCACGATTGCGGCGGCCCTGGCGCGCGCCTTTATCGCCAACCGGGGCGAGGGCGTCGGCAATTTTTGGGCCGATCTGACCCGCACCACCCTGTATGTGCTGTTGCCGGCCGCCTTCGTTCTGGCGGTTGTGCTGTCCGGCCTGGGCATCGTCCAGAGCCTGGCCGCCAGCGTCCATGCGACGACGGTCGAGGGCGGCTCCCAGACCCTGCCGCTGTTCCCGGCCGCCAGCCAGGTGGCGATCAAGCAGTTGGGCATCAACGGCGGCGGCGTGTTCAACGTCAACGGCGCCCATCCGTTCGAGAACCCTTCGCCCCTAACCAATCTGATCACCGCCGTGGCGATCAACGTCATGGGCTGGGCCGCCTTCTTCGCCTTTGGCCGCACGGCCATGGCAGGGCGCGACATCCGCGCCCTGGTCGCGTCGGCATTGATCATCCTGAGCGTCTCCAGCGCGGCCATGTATGTGATCGAGACCCAGCCGGCTCCGTCCTTGGTCGCCGCCCATGTGGACGCCTCGGTGAACATGGAGGGCAAGGAGGTCCGCTTCGGCGCGCCCGCCTCGACCGTCTGGTCGGTCGTGACGACCGGCGCCTCGAACGGTTCGGTTAACTCGATGCACGCCAGCTATATGCCGCTGGGCGGGGCCTTGCAGATGTTCCTGATGCAACTGGGCGAGATCCTGCCGGGCGGGATCGGTTCGGGGATCGCCATAATGGTGGTGATGGCCCTGCTGTCGGTCTTCGTCGCCGGCCTGATGGTCGGTCGGACCCCGGAATACCTGGGCAAGAAGATCGAGGCGCGCGAGATTCAGTTCGCCATGATCGCGGTGCTGATCCTGCCGCTGGCGGTGCTGGGCTTCTCGGCGATCTCCGCTGTCTTCCCGACGGCGCTGGCGGGCCTGCTGAACGACGGGCCGCACGGTCTGTCCGAGATCCTGTACGCCTACACCTCGGCGGCGGCGAACAACGGTTCGGCCTTCGCGGGTCTGACCGCCAACGCCCCCTGGTGGAACGCGACCCTGGGGCTGGGGATGCTGTTCGGGCGGTTCATACCGGCCGTCGCCGTCCTGGCCATCGCCGGCAGCCTGGTGGTCAAGCCCAAGCTGGCCGCGTCAACCGGCACCCTGCCCACCGACAACGGCCTGTTCATCGGCCTGCTGATCGGCGTGATCCTCATCCTCGGCGGCCTGCAGTTCCTGCCCGCCCTCGCCCTGGGACCGATCGTCGAGCACTTCCAGGTGCTCGCCGCGGTCGCCAGCGCCTGATCCTCCGGACATCCTGACATGACACAAATCACATTGGATCCACGCGGGGGGGAGCCCGGCGAAGGCGGTCGTTCGACCCCCATCGCGGGCGGTCTCTCCGGGGCGATGATCGGTCGCGCCGTCGGCGAGGCCTTCCTCAAGCTGAACCCGGCCAAACTGGTCAAGAACCCGGTCATCTTCACCACCTGGATCGTGGCCCTTTTGGCCACGGTGTCGGCGGTCGCGGCGGTCGTGGGCGGCCAATCGGCGGGCTTTGCGGTGCAGCTGGCGCTGTGGCTGTGGGCCACGGTCCTGTTCGCCAATATCGCCGAAAGCGTAGCCGAGGGGCGCGGCAAGGCCGCAGCCGACAGTCTGCGCGCCACCCGCGTCACGACCAAGGCCAAGCTGATCGTCGATCCCGAGACCGGCACGGTGGTTCCGACCAGCGCGTCGGATCTGGAGGTCGGCTCGATCATCCTGGTCGAGGCTGGCGACGTGATCGCCTCGGACGGCGAGATCATTGAGGGCGTGGCCTCCGTCAAC
>NZ_JAUSOE010000039.1 GCF_030656255.1 Brevundimonas sp.
GAAGCCCGGGTGCGAGCGCGACAGCATGACCTGCGGCCCCTTGGCCTCGGGACGGACGTCGTAGATGTAGGTGCGGATCCGGTCGCCGATGTTGAACACTTCGCGCGGGATGGACTGGTCGCGGCGCATGACGCCTTCGCCCCGGCCCAGGTCGACGATGGTGTTGCCGTATTCGACGCGCTTGACCGTGCCGTTGACGATTTCGCCGACGCGATCCTTGAACTCTTCGTACTGGTTGGCGCGCTCGGCCTCGCGGACCTTGCCGGTCACGACCTGGCGGGCCATCTGGGTCTGGACGCGGCCGAACTCGAACGGCGGCAGGGTCTCGACATATTCCTTGCCCACGACGGCTTCCGGATCGCGCTTGGAGGCGTCGGTCAGGCGCACCATGGCGCTGTCGTTGAACTCTTCCAGCTCGTCTTCCGGCATCCAATCGTCCTCGACGATGGTGACGTGACGGGTCAGGGCCAGTTCGCCGGTCTTGTGGTCGATCTTGGCGCGGATGTCGTGATGGGCGCCGTAACGCGACTTGGCGCCCTTCTGGATCGCTTCTTCAATCGCCTCGATGACGACTTCGCGTTCGATGTTCTTCTCGCGCGCCACGGCCTCGGCGATCTGCAGCAGTTCGAGGCGGTTGGCGGAAATACCGGTGACGGCCATCAGGCGTTGTCCTCAGAAGGGGTCGTGGTGTCGGTTGTGTCTTCGGCGGCCCCGCCCTCGGGAGTGCCTTCGGGCAGGCCGTCGTCTTCAGGTTCGCCGCGCGCGGCGCGAATGGCGGCGCCCCGTTTCATCAGGGCGTCGGTCAGGACCAGTTTCGCATCGCTCAACCAGTCGAAGGGGATCAGGGCGGTCTCTTCCTCGCCGTCCAGGTCGACCAGGACGTTTCCGTCCTCATAGCCGGCCAGAACGCCCTTGAACCGCTTGCGGCCCTCGATCATCCGGTCCGTCTCCAGCCGCGCCTCCTCGCCCTCGAACAGGTCGAAGTCGAGCGGACGGGTCAGGGGCCGGTCGATGCCGGGCGACGAAACCTCCAGCATATATTCGCCGGCGATGGGGTCGGCGGCGTCGAACACCTCCGACACGGCCCGGCTCAGCTTGGCGCATTGTTCGACCGAGATGTCGTGGTCGGACGGGCGTTCGGCCATGATCTGCAGACGCTGGCGCTTGGAGCCGGTCATCAGGCGGACGCGCACGATCTCGAGACCGAGCGACTCCGCGATGGGGTCGATCAGCTCCAGCAGTTGGCGGTCCTGGGCGGTTCTTGCGCGCAAGCGGCGAATATCCAAAACAAAAGCGGCGGTCCGTCCGGGCCGCCGCTTGGAACGACGCCGTTGGACGCCGGTCTAACGATGTGGACCGCCATATAGGCGGTTCAGGATCGCTTGTCAGCCCTCTTCGTCAGCTTCAGGCGAAGTCGGGAGTCAGACGAGGGCCAGTTGGCCCAGATAATCCATCTTGCTCAGCGGCACGCCCTCCTTGCGCAGGATGGCGTAGGCGGTCGTCACGTGGAAATGGAAGTTGGGCAGGACGAAGCTGGTCAGATAGCCCAGGCCGTCGAAATTCATCTCGCGGCTCGGCGTCTTCAGCGTCACCGGCCGGGTCTCGGCCCCGGCGAAGGCGGCGGGCTCCACGCTCTCGATGAAGGCGATCGTGCGGGCGATGCGCTCCTTCAGTTCGGCGAAGGTGGTCTCGGTATCGGCCATGGCCGGATTGTCGACGCCGGCCAGCCGCGCGACGGCGCCCTTGGCCGAGTCCGACGCCAGTTGGACCTGCGACGCCAGCGGCCGCATATCCTCATGGAGCCGAGCCTGGATCAGGACGGCTTCGTCGAAACCTTCCGCCGACGCCTTGTCCAGAAAGCCCGACAGGTTGGTCAGGCCGCGCACCAGGATGGGCGAGGCGACGTCGTAGAGGGAGAGGGTCATCTTATGGCTCCGGTTGGCGCCATAGCTGGGCGGTTCACCCTCGGAACGCCAGCCCTCCCAGAGCCCTTTGCCTTAAAACTCTTCCCACCCGTCCACGTCGGCCATCGCGGCGGCCTTGGGCGCGGCGCCGCCCCGGCCGACGCTCTTCAGCGCGGCCGCCATGTGGGGCGAGCGCGTCGGCGGCGCGGCGGGAGCGGGCGACGCCCGACGGGGGGCCGGGATCGATGCAGAGGCCGAGCCGACGCGGAACTGGGCGACCGACGCCTGCAGGCTTTCGGCCTCCTGGGACAGCGAATGGCTGGCGGCGGTCGATTGTTCGACCATGGCCGCGTTTTGCTGCGTGACCTGGTCCATCTGGTTCACAGCCGTATTGACCTGGGCCAGACCGACCGCCTGTTCCTGGGCCGAGGCTGCGATTTCCGTGACCAGGGCGTCGATCTCGGCCACCCGGTCCACGATCCGTTGCAGGGCCTCGCCGGTCTGACCGACCAGTTTGACGCCCGAACCGACCTGGGTCGTCGAGGTCGAGATCAGGGTCTTGATCTCCTAGGCCGCTTCCGCCGAACGCTGGGCCAGGGCCCGCACTTCGGATGCGACGACCGCAAATCCGCGACCGGCCTCGCCGCCCCGCGCCGCCTCGACGCCGGCGTTCAGGGCCAGCAGATTGGTCTGGAAGGCGATCTCGTCGATCACGCCGATGATCTGGTTGATCTGGCTGGACGAGGATTCGATCGCCTGCATGGCC
>NZ_JAUSOE010000041.1 GCF_030656255.1 Brevundimonas sp.
GATCAGGGATTGATCCATCCGCTTCGGGGAAAAAGGTGAAGACGTTGTCGCTCGCGCTGGGCATGTCGATAACCAGCTTGCCGTCGGCCTCGAAGGCGTTGAGCACGTGCGCCTGGAAGCAGTTCGGCCCCCTGAACCAGCGAACCTCCTGGGAGTCGGAGGTGCGCGAGAGCACGCCGAACTGGTAGTCCAGGTTCGGCTGCCATTCAAAATGCCGGCCGCCACGGGCCATGCGCTCGGCGGCCGCCGTCATCGGCAGAACCGGGAAGATGATCCAGTTATCGGTGACGGCGAAGTCGTGGACCATTCCGGCGTATGGCGCCTCGATCCAGGCCTCACGCACCTTCCGGCCGGCGGCGTCGAACTCGTAATAGACGATGTCGCGTGTTCCCAGACCCTTGGCCTCGTAACCCATGGCGCACAGGGCGCCGGAACGGCTGTCGATCTTGGGGTGGGCCGTGAACGGCGTATGGCCGATCTGACCGTCAAAGTCCCATTCGCCCAATGTTTCCAGCGTTTCGGGATCGAGCAGATAGGGGAGACTGTCTTCCTTCAGCGCGAGCAGTCGTCCGGCGAAAGGCACGATGTTGGTGTTGGCCGTGCTGGGGCTGAGGCCGCGCACGCTGGGATCGTCGGTGAACGGATTACGATAGAGGCCGTAGAGAGACCGCCGAGCCGCGCGCTGGGCTCCGAGACGGGCGGTCTCCACATAGCGGCGCTGGAGATCGACATGGCCGTCGGCGAACCGGAAGGCGGTCACCGCCCCGTCGCCATTGAAGAAGATGTCGTCGCCAAGCATCGGCGGATAGGCCGGATCGGGTGCGACCTGATAGAAGACGCCGTTCAGATCGGCGGGTATCTGGCCCATCACCTCAAGATCGAACACTTCGCCCTCGAATCTGGAGGGCGTGTAGAGAGGACCGATGAAGTCGGGGGTATTGGGGAAAGGGGTCGTCATTTTTGAGCCTTTCAAAACCGTACTGAATGGTACTGTAATGAGGTCCGTAGCGTCAAGAGCGTGTGGCAGGAGGGCTGTGTGAGAGTCAGGACTGAAACCAAGAGGCTGTCGATCATTCAGATCGCAGGCGAAATGTTCATGGCGAACGGTTTCGCCGCTGTGTCGATGGCCCAGATCGCCGCCGCTGTCGGCGGGTCAAAGGCCACGCTGTACGGCTATTTCTCCACCAAGGAGGATCTCTTCGCCGCCTTCGTGGTGGAACTGGGCAAGGAGCATTTCGCCGAACTTCTGGAAGGCTTGAAAACCGAGGGCGGGCCGCTGGACCGTCTGACCAGCCTGGGAGAGCGGTATCTCAAACTGGCGCTGGCGCCGGACATCCAGCGGATCAACAGGATGGTGATCGCCGAGGCGGAGCGCCTGCCGCACATCGGCAGGCTGTTCTTCGACAATGGTCCCGGACGGGTGATCGGCGTGATCAAGAGCCACATCGCAGAACTGAAGCTGCCGAACGGCGTCTTCGCCGATGACGACGAGGCGGCGAATGTGCTGAAAGCGCTTCTGGACGCCGGTCTTCAGGAGCCGAGGCAATGGTGTGTCGCTGGCGCCCTGACAGCGGAAGAGCGCCGTTCCGCCGCAGAGAAGGCGGCAAGACGGTTTCTCCAGTTGGCGCGATCAGACCCGGCGCCCCTCGCCTAGGGTCGTCCGTGGGCCGCGATCAGCGGCGTGTGGTGTTGGTTGTCACAGTCGAGTTCTAAGCCCGGCCGGAAGCAGGGTTGATGGCGGCGCTGTGGCCTTCAGCTCCGCCTGTACCTCACATATTTCCACGCAGGCCAGTTCGGCCGTGCCGAATCCAGCAGGGATCACCGATGCCCAAGATCGACCGCCGCGGCCTGTTGGCCGGCCTGACCGCCGCCGCCGCCTTTCCCTCGCTGGCGCGGGCCCTGAGCATCGCGCCCAGGGTACGGACGGGTACGATCCAGGACGTCGAACATGTGGTCATCCTGATGCAGGAGAACCGCTCCTTCGATCATTATTTCGGCACGATGATCGGGGTGCGAGGCTTCTCTGATCCTCATCCGGCCCCGGCGCCCAGCCTCGACGGCCGCGCGCGCGACGTGCTGCTTCAGCATGACGGCGGCGGCGAGGGGCCGGCCTGGCTGGCGCCCTTCCCATTGAACACGCGCCAGACCTTCGCCCATATGCGGGTCGAGGGCACGCCGCACAGCTGGCCCGACGCCCAGGCGGCCTGGGACGACGGCCGGATGGGACGCTGGCCCGAGGCCAAGCACGCCCATTCGATGGGCTATTATGAGCGGGCCGACATCCCCTTCCAGTACGCCATGGCCGACGCCTTCACCGTGTGCGACGCCTATTTCTGTTCGCTTCAGACCGGCACCAATCCGAACCGGGTCATGCTGTGGTCGGGTTGTAACGACGGGTCAGGCGAGCGCGGCGGCCCCTGTATCGGCAATTCGCACGACAACCTGCCGCGCGACGGCGGCGCCGAGGAGCCTTATCGCTGGACCACCTATGTCGAGCGGCTGCAGGCGGCGGGCATCGACTGGCGCGTCTATCAGGACATGGCCGACAATTTCACCGACAACCCCCTGGTCGGGTTCGAAGCCTTCCAGAAGGCGGTGGCCGGGGCGCCGGGGTCCGACCCGGCCCTGGTCGAACGGGGCCTGACCACGCGCGCGCTGGACGGGCTGAAGGCCGACGTCCTGGCCGGGCGTCTGCCCCAGGTCTCCTATGTGATCGCCACCGCCAGCGGCTCGGAACACCCCGGCCCGTCCAGCCCGGCCCAGGGCGCGGACTATACGGCGCAAGTCATCGACGCCCTGACCGCCGACCCCGAGGTCTGGGCGCGCACGGTCCTGCTGGTCAATTTCGACGAGAACGACGGCTTCTTCGACCATGTGCCGCCGCCGTCGCCGCCGTCACGCGATGCGGCGGGCGGACTGAAGGGCGGCTCAACCGTGGACCTGACGGGCGAATATCACCTGCAGCCCAGCCTGGCCGACGCGCGTCTGGACCTGCCGGAATACCGCAGCCGTCCCTACGGCCTGGGACCGCGGGTGCCCATGTATGTGCTGTCGCCCTGGAGCCGGGGCGGTCGAGTCAATTCCGAGGTGTTCGACCACACCTCGGTGATCCGTTTCCTGGAGGCCCGGTTCGGGGTCATGGAGCCCAATATCTCGCCCTGGCGGCGCGCGGTGTGCGGCGACCTGACGTCCTGCCTCGACTTCTCCGGCGTGGACGCCCGGCCCGTGCCTCTGCCGGCGACCCAGGCGGACGCCGCTCGCGCCGCCGCCCTGGACGGCCGCACCACCCCGCCGACGCCGGCCGAACCGACGCGGCCGCAACAGGTCGCCGGCTTCCGCCCGGCCTGTCCCAGCGTCTACGCCCTGGAGTGCGAGCGCGAGACGGCGGGCGACCGCGTGCGGTTGCACTTCGTCAATACGGGCCGCCGCGCGGCGGTCTTTCATGTCTATGACCGGATGAACCTGGAGGCCGGGCCGCGCCGCTATACGGTCGAAGGCGGCCGACGGCTTCAGGACGACTGGAGCACGGCCGGCGGCGTCGATCTGCAGGTCATGGGGCCGGACGGCTTCCACCGACGGTTCGTCGGCGCGGGGGACGAAGCCGTGTCCGCGCGGCTGGACTGGCGCGGGGCGGGCCCCGTTCTGATCCTGACAGGAACGGGCGCGGCGAAGGTGATGTCCGGCGCCGACGCCCGATCCGTCGCCGTCGACGGCGAGCACCGGATGGATCTCGCCTGGGACGACGCCAACCATCGCTATGATCTCGCGGTCGAAGCAGCGGGTTGGCGAAGCGAGTTCGCCGGGCGCGGTTGATCAATACAAAAGAAAAGGGGCGGCGCGCTGATGCGACGCCGCCCCGGACTTGGTTTCGCTCGGATCAGAAGCGGTAGGCGACGCCGACCCGCAGGTTGCGGCCCGGCAGAGGCGCGATGTCCTTGAGGAAGGACACGTGTTCGCGAGCTTCCTCGTCGGTCAGATTGCGCGCCTCGGCGAAGATGGTGACGTTTTGATCCGTCAGCGGACGCCAGGCGGCGGCCAGGTTCAGCAGGGTGTAGTCATCGGTCGGCAGTTCGTATTCGTTCGCGACCCGGTCCTGTTCCCCCACGTGACGCACCTCGACGCTGGCGTCGAACGGGGTTGAGCTCCAGGCCACACGACCGGTCAGCGAATAGGGCGGAATACGCGCCGCCGGACCCAGGTCCGTCTGGGCGTGGACAAAGTCGGCGGCGGCTTCCAGCGACAGCTTGCGGTCGCCGTTCTGCCAGACCGCGTACGAACCTTCGGCTTCGAAGCCGTAGAAGCGGGCGTCGGTCTGAACGAACTGATAGACCGGGAATTCCTCGTTCTCTTCCTCGAACAGGAAGGTCTCGCCGGTAGCACGCTCGTCGATGAAGCCGTCGTACCAGGAGTGGTAGACGTGCAGGTCGCCTGTGAACCGTCCGCGATCATAGTGCGCGGTGGCCTCGAGCGTGTTGACCTTTTCGCTGTTCAGATTGACGTCGCCGGTCTCATAGGCGGCGGTGGCGATATGGACCCCGTCGGCGAAAAGCTCCACCTCGCTGGGCGCACGTTCGTTGTGCGCCAGGCTGAGTCCCAGGAACAGGCCGGGCGCGGGCCGCAGGAAGGCGGCGGCCGAGGCCGACCAGTTGTCGTACGTGCGGTCCACCTGTCGATCACCGCCGATCGGCGTGGCGCTCAGTTCGCGACGATCATAACGCAGGCCGCCCTCGAAACCGTAGCCTTGGCGGTCCAGACGCTGGACCGTGTAGACGCCCAGTTCGTCGATGTCGGTCGTCGGAACAAAGGCTTCCTCACCGATGGCCTGGAAGTTGCGCGAAAGGGATTGCACCCCGACCGCGCCGTTCCAGTCGCCGCGCGTGCGTTGCACCAGGTCGACCCGGCCTTCCCAGCCGTCCGAGTTGAAGACCGTGCCGGGTTCGCCGACATCCTCAAACTCGGTATGGGTATAGTCCGCGTGGCCGTAGGAGCCGCGCAAGGCCGAGAAGGGGCCGTCGTCGAAGCGATATTCTCCCCGAACGTCATAGCGTTCCTGGTTCAGCTTGATGAAGACGGTTTCCTCGGCGACCGTGCCGTATTCACTGTCGGTATTCTTGTACGAGGCGCCCAGGAAGCCCTTGTCGCCGATATAGGAACCGCCGACGCCCCAGGCTTCCAGATCCGAATAGCTGTTGGGCTGGGATCCGCCTTCGCCACGTTCCACGCCGTCGGCTGCGGCCTTGCGGGCGGACAGGGCCGGGGCGGGAATGTCGTAGTCGTCCGTCTTGCGCTTCACGCCATCGATGTTGAAGGCGAAATTGCCGCTGCCCAGGGTGACGCGGCCGAACGCGCTGCGACCGTCATCGACGCTGGACGCCTGGGTCGAGACGACGCCTGACATCCCGCCCTCGGGAATGGAAGTGGGGATGCGTTCGTCGATGACATTGACCACGCCGCCGATGGCCGATCCGCCATACACCAGCGTCGCCGGCCCGCGGATGATTTCGATGCGGCTGGCCTCGGCCGGGTCTGTGGCCACGGCGTGGTCAGGCGAGACCGAGCTGGCGTCGATCAAGCCGATGCCGTTGGTCAGCACCTGTACGCGAGGGCCGGAAAGCCCGCGAATGACCGGGCGGCTGGCGCCGGGGGCGAA
>NZ_JAUSOE010000042.1 GCF_030656255.1 Brevundimonas sp.
CGGCCATGGCGTCAGCGCCCAGGGTCACCCCCTCGGGACTGGCGGCCGTCAGGACGATGTCGTCGCCGTCCGGTAACAGGACCACGGCCCCTGCTCCGGCGGCGGCCGAGGCCTGCTCGGCCAGGCTGCGAGCCGTGGCGGCGCGATCCTGGGCTGCGGACAGGGTCTGGCTGGCGGCGAGCAGGGCCGAAACGGCGGCGGCGCGGCGCTGGGCGGCACGGGCCTGTTCGCGTACCCGACCGGCCAGGGCCCCGGTGCCGAGGGCCACGGCCCAGAACAGCACCAGGGTCAGGAAGTCCGTCGGCGAACCGATCAGGAAGCTGTAGCGCGGCTGAAGGAACAGGAAGTTGTAGGTCAGGAAGGCCAGGGTCGCCGCCACAAGGGCGGGACGCAGCCCGTTCAGCACTCCGGCCGCCACCACGGCGGCCAGATAGATGACGCCCAGATCGACCCGCTCGAACCGCGTGTCCAGCAACAGGGCGACGCCGGTCGCGGCCCCGACGAAGCCCGCGCCGGTCGAATAGGCGCGCCATTCCAGCGCCGCCCGGGAACCGGGCTTGATCGCGGGTTCGGGCGCCGTCAAATCGCCTTCGGTCACGACATGGACGGCCACGCCCTGGGCCTTGCGCAACAGTTCGGTCGCCAGCGCCCGACCGGTCCATTCGGCCAACCGCCCGCCCCGCGTCTTGCCGATGACGATCTGGGTGACGTTATTGCGGTGGGCGTGGTCCAGGACGGTGCGCACGACGTCGTCGCCGCTCAGCGTCACCGGTCGGCCGCCCAGTTGCTCGGCCAGTTTGAAGGCCTCGGACAGACGGCCGGCCGACCGCGCGTCGGAACGCGAGCCCGACGGCCGCTCGACGTGGGCCACCGACCAGGGAGCGTCCATCATCATGTCCGACATGCGCCGGCCGGTGCGCACCAGAGACGCGCTCATGGCGTCGCCGCCCACCAGGACTAGGATCCGCTCGCCCGCCGCCCACGGCCCCGACACGCCGCGCTCGCGCAGATGCGACAGCAGTTGGTCGTCCACCGTCTGGGCCGCGCGGCGCAGGGCCAGTTCACGCAGGGCCGTCAGGTTTTCCAGCTTGAAGAAGTTCTCGGACGCGACCCGCGCCGTCTCGGGCACATAGACCTTGCCCTCAGCCAGGCGGGCGCGAAGATCCTCGGGCGTGATGTCCACCACCTCGATGTCGTCGGCCTCGCTCAGGGCGCTGTCGGGCACGGCCTCCCTTTGACGCACGCCGGTGATGCGCAGGATGACGTCGGACAGGCTCTCCAGATGCTGGATGTTCAGCGTCGTCCAGACGTCGATCCCGGCGTCGCGAAGCTCCTCAACATCCTGCCAGCGTTTGGGGTGGCGCGAACCGGGGACGTTGGAATGGGCGTATTCGTCGACCAGCAGCAAGCCGGGACGACGCGCCAGCGCCCCATCCAGATCGAACTCCATCAGCGCGCGGCCCCGATGGTCGATCGGGGCGCGGGGCATGACGTCCAGCCCGCGCAGCAGGCTCATCGTCTCCTTGCGGCCATGGGTCTCGACCACGCCGACCACGACATCCAGCCCCTCGGCCTTTCGGCGGCGGGCGGCGCGCAGCATCTCATAGGTCTTGCCCACGCCGGGCGACATGCCCAGAAACACCTTCAGCCGCCCGCGCTTGCGGCGCGGAACGGCTGAAGTCGCGGGCGTTTCGGGCGCCGTCTCGGGCAATCAGCCCTCCGCGCCGAAGCGGGCGTCCAGCGCGCGATTGGTCAGCAGGACATTGACCCGCGGCTGGCCGATGAAGCCGAGGAAGGCCCCCTCGGTCTGGCCGTCGATGATGGTCTGCACCTGCTGCACGGGAACGCCCCTGGCGCGGGCGATCCGCGCGGCCTGAAGCCGAGCGTAGGCCGGTGACACGTCCGGGTCGAGGCCCGAGGCCGAGGTCGTGACCGCATCAGCGGGGATGACCCCCGCGCCGTCGTCGGCGCGGATGGCTTGGGCGCTTTCGGCGACGCGAGCCGCCAGATCCGGGTTCAGCGGCCCCATGTTCGACCCCGACGAGGCGGCGGCGTCATAGCCGTCGCCCGCCGCCGAGGGGCGCGGGTGCAGATAGGTCGCGCCCGCGAACGGCTGGCCGATCAGGGCCGAGCCGACGACCCGACCGCCGGCGTCGCGCACCAGGCTGCCGTTGGCCTGGCTGGGAAAGACGCCCTGGGCGATCCCGGTGACGGCCAGCGGATAGGCCAGCCCCAGCAGGAGGGTGAAAAGGGCCATCATCACGATGGCCGGACGCAGTTGATTGACCATGGTCCTCGCCTCAGAAGGTCGCCTTCAGCGTCGCCACGGCGCGCGCGCCGTAGAGATCGCCGAAGTCGTGTTGATCGGTGTCGTGATAGCGCAGGTCGACCGCTAGGCTCTCGGTCAGCTGATAGGCCGCGCCCAGGTTCCAGGTGGTGTAATCCAGGTCCGACGACACCCACTGACGCCCGACGGCGCCCGAGATGGTCCATTTGGCCGCCGGGCTGACGGCGCCGTTGATTTCGGCATAGGTCGCCTCGTCTTCCGACGCACCGAAGAAGTCGGGCGAATAATAGACCGCCGCCCCCAGGGTCGCCGCGCCGACCGCACGCGAGGCGGCGGCTTTCAGCTCGACATAGTCATAGTCCGCGCCGTCCGGCTGGCCGGCGTAGAGGTAACCGACCACGCCGAAGTCCAGGGCATAGCCCGCGACCTCGGGCCGATAGCCGGCGTAGAGATCGACCTCCGCGTCGGTGTCGTCGCCGAAATCGACGTTCGAGGCCCAGCCGCCGGCGTAGAAGCCGTTCTTCGTCAGATCGACCCCGGCCGAGAGGGCTGGGTTTTCCTGGGTCTGGCTGACGCCGCGGAAGACATAGTCGGAAGTCAGGGCGACGTTCGCCGAGACGTCCTGAGCCTTGGCCTCGCTGCACAGACCCAGGCCGGCGATGCCCAAGATGCAGGCGGCGGCGAACCAGGCGTCGTTGCGGCCGGAAGCTTTAGAGAGACGTTTACGCATGGAGATGTCCTTGGACACACGCATCAGGCCAGGCCGAGCGTGGAAATGACGAGGTCGATCAGCTTGATGCCGACGAACGGCGCGATCAGGCCGCCCAGGCCGTAGATCAACAGGTTGCGACCCAGGAGGGCGCCGGCTCCGATGGCCCGGTATTTGACGCCCTTCAGCGCCAGGGGGATCAGGGCGACGATGACCAGGGCGTTGAAGATCACCGCCGACAGGATGGCGCTCTCGGGGCTGTGCAGACGCATGACGTTCAGCGCACCCAGCGACGGCAGGGCGACCACGAACATCGCCGGGATGATGGCGAAATACTTGGCCACGTCGTTGGCGACCGAGAAGGTCGTCAGGGCGCCGCGCGTGATCAGCAGTTGCTTGCCGACCTCGACGATCTCGATGACCTTGGTCGGGTCGCTGTCGAGATCGACCATGTTGCCGGCCTCGCGCGCGGCCTGGGCGCCGGTCTGCATGGCCACGCCGACGTCGGCTTGGGCCAGGGCGGGGGCGTCGTTGGCGCCGTCGCCGCACATGGCGACCAGACGACCCTTGGCCTGTTCCGCCTTGATGAGGCGCATCTTGTCCTCGGGCGTGGCCTCGGCGAGGTAGTCGTCGACGCCGGCTTCCGAGGCGATGGCCGCCGCCGTCACCGGATTGTCGCCGGTGATCATGACGGTGCGCAGGCCCATGCGGCGCAGGTCGGCGAAGCGCGCCTTCACGCCCGGCTTGACCACGTCCTTCAGGTGGATGACGCCGACCAGCACGCCGTTCTGGGTCACGGCCAGGGGCGTGCCGCCCGAGCGGGCGATCCGGTCCACGGCCTGACGGAACTCGGCCGGGGCCGCACCGTCGGACAGGTTCAAATCCTTCAGCACGGCATCGACCGCGCCCTTGCGCCAACTGTCCTTACCGACATCCAGGCCCGACTGGCGGGTGACGGCGGTGAAGGGAATGGCGACGGCGCCGACCGGCTGTTCCACCGAGACGCCGGCGTTTCGGCCCAGTTCGACGATGGAGCGGCCCTCGGGCGTCTCGTCGGCCAGGGACGCCATGACGGCGGCGGCCAGGGCGGCTTCCGGACGCACGCCGGGAACCGGAATAACCTCCGTCGCCATACGGTTGCCGAAGGTGATGGTGCCGGTCTTGTCGAGCAGCAGGGTGTCGACGTCGCCTGCCGCCTCCACCGCACGGCCCGAAGTGGCCAGCACATTGACCTTCAGCAACCGGTCCATGCCGGCGATGCCGACGGCGGACAGCAGGCCCCCGATCGTGGTCGGGATCAGGGTGATGAACAGGGCGCCCAGCACCATCGGATCGATGTTCACGCCCGAATAGGCGCCAAGACCGACCAGGGTCACGACCGCGATCAGGAAGATCAGGGTCAGGCCGGCCAGCAGCACGGCAAGGGCCAGCTCGTTCGGCGTCTTCCTGCGATCCGCGCCCTCGACCATGGCGATCATCCGGTCAAGGAAGGTCGAACCCGGCTTGGCCGTGATCCGCACCTTGATCCAGTCGGACACCACGGTGGTGCCGCCGGTCACGGCAGAACGGTCGCCGCCGCTTTCGCGGATCACCGGGGCGCTCTCGCCGGTGATGGCG
>NZ_JAUSOE010000043.1 GCF_030656255.1 Brevundimonas sp.
CCGCCGCCGCCTCCTCCCCCGCCCCCGCCTCCCCCGCCGCCCCCGCCCCCGCCCCCGCCGCCGCCTGCTCCGGCCAAACCGGCTCCGCGTGAGTTCGTGGTCTACTTCGACTGGGATCGTTCGGACCTGACGACGGAAGCCCGTTCGGTCGTGACGCAAGCCGCGACCTACGCCAAGTCCGGCGCCGCGACCCGCGTCCTGATCGTCGGTTACACCGACACCTCGGGCTCGGCCGCCTATAACCTCGGCCTGTCGAACCGTCGTTCGCGCACCGTCGCGGATGCTCTGGTCGCTCAAGGCGTCAACGGCGGCGTCATCGCTCTCGACGGCAAGGGCGAAACCGCCCTGGCCAAGCCGACCGCTGACGGCGTGCGTGAGCCGCTCAACCGTCGCGCGACGATCAACATCAACTTCTAAGCCTGTCACGACGGTCGGCCTGGATCTCCAGGCCGACCAAGACAGACAAGAGGGTTGAAAGACTGAACGCCGTTTCCGACTGGAAACGGCGTTTTTCTTTGCCAGAAAGCCCGCTTCGCCAGCGGAACGGGGCGGGCTTTAAATCTCGGTTCAGTTGGTCGCTGGAATCAGCAATGACGGCGCCGATTCGGCGGTTTGGGATCGGCGCAAGAAGGCTTCGCCGGCGCCGATCACGACTGTTGCGGTCAGAACCGCACACACCACGGCGACAGCTGCAAGCTTGAGCGTTTGTACGAACTCACGACCTTCCGGCGTCACTCAAGTCTCCCATCCCCACACCTCCGCTCAAACATGAGGCGTGTGCCGGCGCAAGTCACGGAACAGTGTCCACCCTATGAAAAAGGGACGGCGCCCAGCGGCGCCGCCCCTCCAATCTCATCTCTATCGAAGCAGATCAGCCTGTGAACGGCCGGATCAGGATCTCGACGCGACGGTTCTGGGCCTTGCCCTCCGGCGTGGCGTTGGAGGCCACCGGATTGCGCGAGCTGTTGCCTGCGACGTAGAGACGCTCGGCGATCACGCCGCGACGAACCAGTTCAGAAGCCACGCTAGCCGCGCGACGCTCGGACAGGGGCTGATTGATGGCGTCTCCGCCGGTCGAGTCGGTGTGGCCGATCACGTCGATGGTGGAGCGGTCATATTCCTGAAGCACCCGCGCCACGTCGTCGAGCACCGGCAGGAAGCGCGGATCGATCGAGGACTGGTTGGTGGCGAAGGTCACGTCCGACGGCATGCGCAGGACCAGATTGTCGCCCTGGCGCGCGACGCCGACGCCGCTGCCTGACAGTTCAGCCTCCATGGCGCGTTGCTGGCGGTCCATGTACTGGCCTACAGCCGCGCCGCCCAAGGCGCCGACACCGGCTCCGATCAGAGCATTCTTGCGGCCTTGCTCGCCGTTTGACGTGTTGGTCAGATAGCCCAGCAGGGCGCCGCCCAATGCGCCTGCGATGGCGCCGGTGCCGGTGTTGTTGCGGGTCGGGGTTGAGCTGTAGGGGTCGGTGGTGGTGCAGGCTGCGGTTCCCAGCAGGGCCGCAATGGAAACGCTGGCGACAATGATCTTGGCGCGCATGGAATAATCCTTCCGAATTTCTGTCTGGCGTAAAAACGCGGGCCTACTGTCAAGGTTCCAAGCTGTACCTCAAGTGAACGGGTTCGCCCACGAACTGACACGACCGCAGAATAGGCGTAAGGGAACCGCCGCACATTTTTCTGAACGAGGACGACGCGCCCGTGAGCTCGAGCCCCACCGAAACCACCCGCGCCATCACACCGGTGTCGATGACGCGATATGACGAGGACTTTCAGGGGTTCAGCGACGCCCTGGGGGCCTCCTTCGTGGAATATGGCTTCGCGGTCGTGGCCGACCACGGACTGGACGACGCCCGGATCGCCGCCGCTCTTGATGACGCCAAGACCTTCTTCGCCCTGCCCGAGGCGGTGAAGCGACAGTATCACCAACCGGGAACAGGGGGCGCGCGGGGCTTGACCCCGTTCGGTGTCGAAGCGGCCAAGGGCGCCGCGTCTGTTGACCTGAAGGAGTTCTGGCATGTCGGGCGCGAGCTGCCGGAGGGGCACCCCTACCGTCGCTTCATGCGCGACAATGTCTGGCCGGCCGAGACGCCCGGCTTCAAAACCAATGTCTATGGCATGTACGAGGATCTGGACGCTCTGGGGCGCAAGATACTGAAGGCCATCGCCCGTTATCTGGGCCTGGGCGACGCCTATTTCGAGGACAAGGTCGAGATGGGCAACAGCGTGCTGCGCCTGTTGCACTATCCGCCCGTGCCGGCCGATGCGCCGGGGGTGCGCGCCGGCGCCCATGAGGACATCAATGTCATCACCCTGCTGCTGGGCGCCGAGGAGGCCGGGCTGCAGCTGAAGGAGAAGGACGGCAGCTGGCTGGACATCGCGCCGCCGCCGGGGGCGCTGGTGGTCAATATCGGCGACATGCTGCAGCGGCTGACCAACCATGTCCTGCCGTCGACGACGCACCGCGTGGTCAATCCGGCGCCGGAACGGCGGGGCTTCGCCCGCTATTCCACGCCCTTCTTCCTGCATTTCAACCCGGATTTCCCCATCGAGACGCTGCCGAGCGCCGTCACGGCCGAGAATCCTGATCGTTATGCGGGCAAGACCATCACCGCCGAGGACTATCTGACTGAACGGTTGCGGGAAATTCGCCTGCTTTGAGGACTATTTCGAAATCCGCAGGCGGGTGATGTCGTGTCCGATATCGCGGAAGGCGTCTGAAAGATCAGTCGAACTTGTCGCTTGGAACGCGCGGCCTGGCGTTGAGGCGCAACGCTGCATCAACTCTCCGGCGGAATCAATGTCGCCTTCTATGTTGTCAGGATCCGGAATATCGAATCCAACTGTGTAGACGATGACGCCTGCCGCCTGCATGTTTTGGCAGAGCTCGAATGCTTGCGCAAAGGACGATCCGTTCGTCGCTGTTTGATTGATGTGGGTGTCGCTTCCACCGCTGCCGTCACCCGCATTCGATGCGATGACGCCCCGGAAATAAGGCGTGTTGAACTCGCCATCAGTCATCAAGACCACGGCCTTCAGGGTGCGGTTGGTGTCGTAGGCCGCCGGGGCGGAGGCGCCCGTCCAGACCCCGAAATTCGGCGAAACCAGGTACCATCCCCAGGCCAGACCAATATGGCCCGCAGTCGATCCGGCGGCGACCAGCTTGTCGATTTGATCCGTCAGCGTCTTCTTGACATTGGTCAATGGAACTATCCCGACAGACGGGCAGGTGTTGCTGGGTGATGCATAATTTCGGCCAACCCGCGCCGAACTCGAGGTCGGCGCCGCATCGCTGTAGGCTGCAGACCCAACCCGTTCACTGACGCAATTGGTTGCTGCATAACGGGTCCATTCGCCTGTGGCGTTGACGAAATCGCGTTGAGTGCATGTGTCGTATCCACAAGCCAGCAATCCCCCTGACGTATAGGCTGCGCCCCCTTTCGCAGCTGTGGAGAGGCCCGAAACCGAGGCGTCTAGAGCCAAGGTCGCTGTCGTGGCGGTGACTTGAGCGACGCGGAAGCCAATGCCGTTCAATTGAGCGAGCCCGCCCATGTTGGATAGATGGGCGGCGTCGCCCTGGTTCGACAGCCCATGCTGAGACGCCGTAATCACGATTGCACAATCCGTACGGGCGCATTTGGCGACATAGGCCTCACCGGAAAAAGCGCTGTAGTTGCGGCTGTTGACGCCGACCAAATCGAATGTGTTCGACTTGACGTTGGCAACTGTCAGGGCGACCCCGTTCAAGGCCGTCATTCTCTCTGAACTCCAGATCACCACCTTATCGCCGTTCGCAAAGCCGTGATTGGAAGAGGTGATGGTGGCGGTTGAAGCACGCGAAACACCGGTAATCGTCTTGACCGAGCCCGTTAGCCAGGTGGCTGCAGTGACGGATCGTGTCGTGGAACTTAAAGGGCCACGCACGGTATCGGCATAAGAACCAAGGTTGACGCCCATTGAATAGGGCGCGAGCGCCACTTTGGAATAATACGGAGACTGATTTGTCTGAACGACAATATCGATGAGTTCCTTGGCGGCCGTTTTCAAAGCGGCAATCTTGCTTACTGCTGGACAGTTCCGTGTGCAGTTGTCCATTGAACCTGTAATGTCGAGCGCCAGCGCAACTTCTACGTCACGAGACGAGCGGTTGACTTCGGAGCGGGTCGAAATCGACAAGGTGTCGTCTAGAAGCTGGCCGTAGGGCGGCAGGACGATGTTGGCGACCAAGGTCTTCACCTGACCCTGGGCCGTGGCGATCACGACGTTGTTGGAGTTCATGGACACGCTGACATCGGCGTCATTGATCGGTTCCACCTCCGTGTCCTGAAGATTGGCATGCAGGGTCGCCAGGGCGACGCTTTTTAGGCCATCGGAAGTCGTTTCTGAGGACCGCGCGGCGGCCAGGGTGGCGGCGTCCAGGGCGTCCTGAAGCTGCGACCGTGCTGTGGTGATCCGATGAAGGTCCACGCCGCCGAGCGTCAGCATGACGATGGCGGGCAGGCTGAGCGCGAAGATGATCGCGACGTTTCCGCGCCGGTCGTGGCGCAGCCGGGCGCCGAGGCTGCGGAGGCGTCGTATCGTCCGATGAATCAGTTGAGAGGCCAAGGTCGTCGCTTCCCCGCCGGGCGCACCTCGCCCGCATGACGACAGAATGCCGTCATGCGGTTAAGGGAAGGCTGAAGCTTCAGGGTTAACAGGCGCGCGTCATCAAGCCTCGGACCAGCCGCAGTCGCGGCCGCGGTTCTGGACGGTCAGCCATTCATTCAGCGGAGCGAAATAGTCGGCCACGGCCGAGGCGTCATTGGTGGTCTCGCCGGTGAAGGCATGCATGGCCTCAGGCCAGGGCTTGGACTGACCCATCTCCAGCATGGCGTTGAAACGGGCGCCGACCGCCTCGTTTCCGTAGACCGAGCAACGGTGCAGGGGCCCGGTCCAACCCGCCTGTTTGCAGGCGGCGCGCTGGAACTGGAACTGGTAGATGTGGGCCAGGAAATAGCGGGTGTAGGGGGTGTTGCCCGGCACGTGATATTTGGCGCCCGGGTCGAAGGCGTTGGTCGGACGCGGCCCCGGCGGAACCAGGCCCTGGTATTTCAACATGTCGGCGGTCCAGGCGGCGTTGTACTGGTCCGGCGTGGTGGCGCCCGAGAAGACGTCCCAGCGCCAGCGGTCGACCATCAGGCCGAAGGGCAGGAAGGCGATCTTGTCGAGCGCCATCTTCAGCAGGAAGGGAATGTCCTCCTCGGCGCCCGGCGTCGTGTTCAGCAGGCCGATCTGGTTCAGATAGGTGGGGGTCAGGGCCGACAGGCCGACGAAGTCGCCGATGGCCTCGTGGAAGCCGTCATTGGCGCCGTTGCGGAACAGCATCGGCTGGTTCTTGTAGGCGCGCTGGTAGTAGTTGTGACCCAGCTCGTGGTGAACGGTGTAGAAGTCCTCGCCATTGACGTTGGTGCACATCTTGATGCGGATGTCGTCGGCGTTGTCGAGGTCCCAGGCCGAGGCGTGGCAGACGACCTCGCGGTCGCGGGGGCGCACGATCTGGCTGCGTTCCCAGAAGGTCTGGGGCAGGGGATCCAGGCCCAGGGAGACGTAGAAGCCCTCGCCCGTCCTGACCATTTTCACGGGGTCGTAGTCGGCGGTCTTCAGCAGTTCGGTCAGGTCGTAGCTGGAGGCGCCGCCGCTGGTCGGGGCCACGACGTCATAGATATTGCCCCACTGCTGCGACCACATATTGCCCAGCAGATCGGCGCGGATCGGGCCGTGATCGGGCTGGACCGCGTCGCCGTATTTGGCGTTGAGCCGTGCGCGGACATAGCAGTGCAGGTTCTCGTAGAAGGGTTTGACCTGGGCCCACAGGCGGTCGGTCTCCTTGGCGAAATCGTCGGCGGGCATGTCATAGCCCGACCGCCACAGGGCGCCGGTGTCGGCGAAGCCCAGTTCGCGCGCACCCTCGTTGGCGATCTCGACCATGCGGGCGTAGTCGTTCTTCATCACCGGCGAGATGGTGCGCCAGCCTTCGTAGAGCGCCTTGGTCTCGTTGGGGTCGCGGCTGTCGGCCAGGATCAGCGAGGCCTCGTCCAGGGTGATCGGCTGACCCTTGAAGTCGAACTTGCCCGTCGAATAGGTCGAGTCCAGCCGGGTGGTGATTTGCGACAGCTCCTCGGCCGCGCCGGGACGGTTGGAGGCGGGCAGGACGATGCCCAGCCGCAAAAGGTTCAGCTTGCGGCGAACGACCGGATCGACCGCGATATCATTGAACTTGGCCGCCTGATTGGCGAACTGGACCTGAAGCTCGGTCGCCTCGGCGTTGACCTTGGATTCCAGCCACATGGTGTCGAAGGTGATGTTGGTGGCGCGGGCCCACTGCACCCGGGCGGCGTATTCGCCGAAGGTCAGCATCTTGGCCTCGGCATCGGCGACGAACTGGGTCGCGCCTTCGACGGTCGTCGGATAGTCGGCGCGCAGGCCGGTGGCTGTGACCGGCGCGGGGGTGAAGGTCTGTTCGCCGCCGTCGACCTGAATCGGCAGGGCCTCGTCCGGGGTCGTGGTGGCGGCGCAGCCGGCGGTGAAGGCGAGGGCGCAGACCGCGACGGCGGTCATCATCTGACGCTTCATATTGGGATCTCCTGAACAGCGGGCGCAGGAGAGGTCAGGCCTGATCCGCCGTCAAGCGACGCCGTTCAACGGACATTTTGTGGGCTATCGGCCTTCGGCCTACTTGAGCCGGACGCAGGGGTTCAGACCGTCGTTGCGGACCGTGCCCATGGCGGCCTGGATGCGAGAGGCGCGTCTGCGGACATAGGGACCCGGTGAGGCGGCCTTGTAGCGGCGCGGGGCGGGCAGGATGGCGGCCAGACGCGCGGCCTCTCGCGGGGTCAGGTCGGCGGCGTCCTTGCCGAACCAGTGCTGGGCGGCGGCCTGGGCGCCATAGACGCCCGGCGCCCATTCGACCACGTTCAGATAGACCTCCATGATCCGGCGCTTGGACCAGACGGTTTCGATCAGGACGGTGTAGCCGGCCTCCAGCCCCTTGCGAATCCAGTCGCGGCCCGGCCAGAGGAAGACATTCTTGGCGGTCTGCTGGCTGATGGTGGAGCCGCCGCGGATGCGGCCGCCCTCGGCGTTATGATCCAGCGCCTTCTGGATCGCCTCCATGTCGAAGCCCTGGTGGCTGCAGAAACGGGCGTCCTCGGCGGCGATGGCGGCGTTGACCAGATTGGGCGAGATGTCGTTCAGCCCGCGCCACTGATAGTCCAGACCCTCGCCGCGCACGGCCTGGCGCAGCATCAATATGGTCGGGGCGGGCGGCAGGACGGCGACGATCAGCACCCCGCCGACCGGCAGCAGGGTCAGAACCGCCAGGGCGATCAGGGCCGCGCGGAACCAACCCTTTTTCCGCCCGCCCGCCATTACAGGATCGCCACGCCGGCGGTCCCGTCCTCGTCGGCCCAGGCGACCTTGTCGGCGGCCGGGCTGAGGGACAGGGCGACGATGGAGGGCCCCTTCTCGGCCTTGACGAAGTTCAGCCCCTGGGCGGCCGGATGGGCGACCCAGACCCGGCCGTCGGTCAGGCCGGCGGCCAGCAGGCCGTGTTCGGTCCGGGCCGAGACCAGATTGACCAGGGTGGTGTCGTCATAGCCGATCTCGCTCGCCTCGCGCCCCATCGGCCCGTTCGAGCCGATGAAGGGCCACAGCACGGCGCCCTGGGCGCCCGAGGTGGCCAGCAACTGGCCGCCCGCGAGGAAGGCCAGCGACCGGACTTTCGACGGATAGCCGCCCATGCGCAGGTTCTTGGCATCCTTCAGCCGCCAGCCGTGCAGCTGACTGTCCTGCATGGTGGTGACCACGAAGGCGCCGTCCGGCGAAAAGGCCACGGCGGTGTGAGACCCGGCCCAGGCCAGTTTGACCGGCTGCTGCTTTTCGATCCGGGCGTACCAGAGCGCTGCGCCGCCGTAGGTCGAGGTCGCGATACGCCGGCCCTTGGGGTCGAAGGCGACGCCGGAGACGGTGCGCTCGTGCTGAAAATCTCGGCGGAAGCCGGCGTCCTTCGGATCGATCACCGACAGGGTGCGGCCCCAGGAGAAGGCGACCAGGCCCGAGGCGGCCGAGGCGTCGATAGAGTCGATCCACTGGTTCTTGGCCGTGGCCAACACCAGGGCGTCCTCGCCGCGGCGGCTCCAGACCACCTGGCCGTCGTCGCCGCCGGTGACGATCCCGTCGCCGGACGGGTGGACGGCGGCGCACAGGACGGCGCCGTCATGAGCCTGGACCTTCGCGCCATCCTCGAACCGGACCGAGCCGTCGCCGAGGGCGAAGACGGCGCCGGTGCTGTCGAACAGGGCGGCGGTGACCTGGGCGTCGAAATCGAAGTTCATGCGGGACGCGTTAGCGGGTTGCGGGGGCGGGGGCAAATGGGCGAGGCGACCACCGACATTCTCCCTCCCCGTTCCGGGGAGGGTCGTCGCGCAGCGACGGGGCGGGGGCGGCCCGGCAGGGCTGCACGTTTTTAAGATAAGACAGGTCTGTGAGGCGTCGCCTTGCCGTTCCCACCCGGTCTCGCCTACGGCTCGACCACCCTCCCCCGCAGGGGGAGGGAGATTCTCAAACCGGGTCGGTGGGCGAAGGCTCGACCGGGGCTGGTGCGGCCTGGGCCTTGGCGGGTTCGTCCGGGAGGGGGATGAACTCCAGATCGTCCTCGCTGGGCAAGGCCATCCGGCCCGCCTTCCAGTCGGCTTTGGCCTGATCGATGCGGGCCTGGCTGGAGGCGACGAAATTCCACCAGATCAGACGCTCGCCGACGGGCTCGCCGCCCATGACCATGACGGTGGACTGGACCAGGGCCTTGATGGTCGGCTCGGCGGTCGGCTCCAGGATAATCATCTGGCCTTCGTGGAAGGTGCGGTCGCCGACCTCGATGGAGCCCTTGGCCACGAACAGGGCGCGTTCACTCATTCCTCCGGCGCCCTTGCCCGGAGGGGGCGCTGTGCGGACGCCGGGCTGAAGCTCCCAGTGCACATAGAACAGGGGTGATGACACCGGCACGCCGGCCTTGGCGCCGTAAGCCTCGCCCGCCACCAGACGCGCGAACAGGCCACCGTTCTCGTAGGCGGGCTGGGCGTCCTCACCCAGGTGATGGAAGGAGGGATCGATCTCCTCGGCCTCGTAGGGCAGGGCGATCCAGGCCTGCATGCCGTGCATCGGCCCGCCCCGGCTCTTCTTCAGCGGATCGGTGCGCTCGGAATGGACGATGCCCTTGCCGGCCGTCATCCAGTTCACCTCGCCGGGACGGATGACCTGATTATAGCCGAGGTTGTCATGGTGCATGATCTCGCCCTCGAACAGATAGGTGAGGGTCGACAGGCCGATGTGCGGATGCGGGCGCACATCGATGGCGTCAGATCCCGGCGCGAACTCTGCCGGCCCCATTTGGTCCAGGAAGATGAAGGGCCCGACCATCCGGCGCGAATGGAAGGGCAGGACGCGGCCGACCTCGAACCCGCCCAGGTCCTTGCGGCGCGCGTCGATCACCAGTTCGATCATGTTCGGCATCCCCTCGGCGGACCAAGGCCCTCAGTGGAAAGGCCCGCCGAACGGTCTTATCCGACGTGAGGGGTCACTATGCCAAGAGGCAGGGCGGTCACATTCTTCACGCCGCGCGTGACGATATGGCTCTCGCAGTCGGAGACGATGCCCAGGGCCAGCAGTTTCTCGCGCAGGAATTTGTCGAAGGCGTGCATGTCCGAGGTGATGATGCGCAGCACATAATCCTCGCGGCCGGTGATGGTGGCGCACTGGACCACTTCCGGCCATTTGGCGACGGCCGCTTCGAAGATGTCGAGATTCTCGGCCGACGGCAGCATCAGTTTGACGATGGCGTAGACCTCGAAGTCCAGGCCCAGCAACTTAGCGTTCAGCAGGGTGACCCGCTTGGTGATCAGGCCGGAATCCTCCTGCCGCTTGATCCGGCGCCAGCAGGGCGAGGCCGACAGGCCGACGCGATCCGCGACTTCCGCGACCGACAGACCGGCGTCTTGTTGCAGGATATCCAGGATCCGAGCGTCGATGGGATCGAGTTCGTCCGCCAATGCGTTTCTCCGATTGTTATTATGGCGAAATAAAATACCCTAAATCGGGATTTCGCAAGGTCAAATTGAGCGAGCGCCTGCTTAGGCGCCGTGTTATCAAACGTCCAGAGGAAACTCGGACGGACCCCCGAACGGACATGGACGCCCGCATGAACGACAAAATGAGCCAAAAGAACAGCCGGCCGCTGTCGCTTCGCGTGCCTGAGCCCGCGGGCCGGCCGGGCGACGCGCCGGACTTCAGTCATCTGTTGATGGACGTCCCCGGCGCCGTCGAACGGCCCGAGGTGGGGACGACGCCTTACGAGATGCGCGACCTTGCGTTCCGGCTGATCCGGGTGCTGGACGATGAAGGTCAGGCCGTCGGTCCGTGGAACCCGCGTCTGGATCCGGAGACCCTGCGTCGCGGCCTGAAGGCCATGATCCTGACCCGCGCCTTCGACGACCGGATGCACCGCGCCCACCGCCAGGGCAAGACCAGCTTCTATATGAAGTGCACCGGCGAAGAGGCCATCGCGGTCGCCCAGGGCATGCTGCTGTCGCGCGAGGACATGGGCTTTCCGACCTATCGCCAGCAGGGTCTGCTGATCGCCCGCGGCTATCCGCTGGTCGAGATGATGAACCAGATCTATTCGAACGCCGCGGACCCGATCAAAGGCCGTCAGCTGCCGATCATGTATTCGGCCAAGGACTATGGGTTCTTCACCATCAGCGGCAACCTGGGCACCCAGGTGCCCCAGGCGGTCGGCTGGGCCATGGCCAGCGCCTACAAGGGCGACGACAAGATCGCCATCAGCTGGATCGGCGACGGCGCCACGGCCGAAGGCGACTTCCACAACGCCCTGACCTTCGCCTCCGTCTATCGCGCCCCGGTCATCCTGAACATCGTCAACAACCAGTGGGCCATCAGCTCTTTCCAAGGGATCGCCGGCGGGCTGGAGACGACCTTCGCCTCCAAGGCCATCGGCTATGGCCTGCCGGCCCTGCGGGTGGACGGCAACGACTTCCTGGCGGTGTGGGCGGCGACCCAGTGGGCCGAGGAACGCGCCCGCTCGAACCAGGGCGCGACGGTGATCGAACTGTTCACCTATCGCGGCGCCCCGCACTCGACCTCGGATGACCCCAGCCGCTATCGCCCCGGCGACGAGCACGAGAAATGGCCGCTGGGCGACCCGCTGGAACGGCTGCGCCAGCACCTGACCGTGATCGGCGAGTGGGACGACGAGCGCCACGCCACGGCCCTGCGCGAGGCGGTCGAACAGGTCCGCGCCGCCGGCAAGGAATCCGAAGCCATCGGCACCCTGGGCCAGTCGCGCCCCAGCGTGAAGACGATGTTCGAAGAGGTCTATGCGACCGAAGACTGGCGGCTGATCGAACAGCGCCGCGAGGTGGGGGTCTGACCATGGCTGAGCAAACCACCTTCACCGACGCCGATCGCAACGACGGCGTCGAGCCGGACATGGTCGACCAGAACGCCGCCCCCGCCTCAGAGGCGACGGGTTCCGGCGTTGTTCCGATGAACATGATCCAGGCCCTGAACTCGGCCATCG
The DNA here is from genome assembly GCF_030656255.1 of Brevundimonas sp. Classification (GTDB taxonomy): domain Bacteria; phylum Pseudomonadota; class Alphaproteobacteria; order Caulobacterales; family Caulobacteraceae; genus Brevundimonas. Next base: position 11,636 of record NZ_JAUSOE010000043.1, read on the forward strand.
ACGTCAAGATGAGCGAGGACGCCAACGTCCTGTCGTTCGGCGAGGACGCCGGCTATTTTGGCGGCGTCTTCCGCGTCACCGACAAGCTGCAGCAGAAGCACGGCCTGACCCGCAGTTTCGACGCCCCGATCAGCGAATGCGGCATCGTCGCCGCCGCCATCGGCATGGGCGCCTATGGTCTGCGCCCGGTGGTCGAGATCCAGTTCGCCGACTACATCTACCCGGCCTATGACCAGATCGTCTCGGAAGCGGCCAAGATGCGCTATCGCTCGGGCGGCCAGTTCACCAGCCCCATCGTGGTGCGTTCGCCCTATGGCGGCGGCATCTTCGGCGGCCAGACGCACAGTCAATCGCCGGAAAGCCTGTTCACCCATATCGCCGGGCTGAAGGTCGTCATTCCGTCCAACCCCTATGACGCCAAGGGCCTGTTGATCGCCGCCATCGAGGACGATGATCCGGTCGTCTTCTTCGAACCGAAACGCCTGTACAACGGCCCGTTCGACGGCTGGCACGAGAAGCCGGTCTCGCCGTGGAAGGCGCAGGGCCTGGCCCAGGTTCCGACCGGAAAATATGTCGAGCCGATCGGCAAGGCGCGCGTGATGCGCGAGGGGAACGACGTCACCATCCTGGTCTATGGCACCATGGTCTGGGTGGCCCTGGCCGGCGCCGAACACGCGGGCGTGGACGCCGAGGTCATCGACCTGCGCACCCTGGTCCCGCTGGACATCGAGACCATCGAGGCCAGCGTGAAGAAGACCGGCCGCTGTGTCATCGTGCACGAGGCGCCCAAGACCTCGGGCTTCGGCGGCGAACTGTCGGCCCTGGTTCAGGAGCGCTGCTTCTATCATCTGGAGGCGCCCATCGCGCGCGTCACCGGCTGGGACACGCCCTATCCCCATGCTTTCGAATGGGAATATTTCCCCGGGCCGCAACGGGTCGCAGACGCCTTGAAGAGCGTCATGACGGGAGGTCGATAAGATGGGTCGTTTCGTCTTCAAACTGCCCGACGTGGGCGAAGGCACGGCCGAGGCCGAACTGGTCGGCTGGCACGTCAAGGTCGGTGATGTCGTCGCCGAGGACCAGATCGTCGCCGACGTCATGACCGATAAGGCCACCGTCGAGATCACCGCCCCGGTGTCCGGCAAGGTGATCGCCCTTCACGGCGAGCCCGGCGCCATGGTGCCCGTGCGCGGACCCCTGGTGGAGTTCGAGGTCGAGGGTGACGGGAATGCGGAGGATTCGCCCGCATCCGCACCGGTGGTCGCCAAGCCGGATCCGGCGCCTGCTGAAGCGCCGAAAGCCGAAAAGCCCAAGGCGGAAGCGGTCGCTCCGTCACCTGCCGGCAACTATGTCTTCAAACTGCCCGACGTGGGCGAAGGCACGGCCGAGGCTGAGCTGGTCGGCTGGCACGTCAAGGTCGGGGATGCGGTCGAGGAAGACCAGATCATCGCCGACATCATGACCGACAAGGCGACGGTGGAGATCACCTCGCCGGTCGCCGGTGTCGTCGTCGCCCTGTATGGCGAGACGGGGCAGCAGGTTCCGGTCGGCGGGCCTCTGGTGGCGTTCGATGTGGCGGGCGCTGGCAATGTTCAGACCCCCGTTCAGGCCCCCTCCGTCGCCTCCGGCGACACCTCCCCCAAGGGGGAAGGATCAGCGCCGACGCCCGCTCCGAAATCTCCCCCTCCTGGGGGGAGCGCCCGCGCAGCGGGGGAGGGGGGCAAGTCCGTCGCTCCCCCCGCCCTGACCGGTCGCACTGCCGGCGAACGCCCGTCCGCATCGCCCGCCGTGCGCAACCGCGCGCGCGACCTGGGCGTGGACCTGACCTTCGTGCCCGGCTCCGGCCCGGCCGGACGGATCACCCACGAAGACCTGGACGGCTTCATCGCGCGCGGCGGCCAGGTTCCGGCCACGACGCCTTCCGGCGGCGGCTCGACCTATGCCCGCGCTGAAGGAGCCACCGAGGTCCGCATCATCGGCCTGCGTCGCAAGATTGCGGAGAAGATGGCCGACAGCGTACGCCGCATTCCCCACATCACCTATGTGGAGGAGATCGACGTCACGGCGCTGGAGGAGCTGCGCGCCCACCTGAACGCGACCAAGGCGAAGGATCAGCCCAAGCTGAACCTGCTGCCCTTCCTCGCCCGCGCCATCGTGGTCGCCCTGCGCGACCAGCCCCAGATCAACGCCCACTATGACGACGAGGCCGGCGTCCTGACCCAGCACGCCCCGGTCCATCTCGGCATCGCGGCCCAGACGCCGAACGGCCTGATGGTGCCGGTGGTTCGTCACGCCGAGGCGCGCGATCCTTATGACACGGCGCTGGAGATCGCCCGCGTCTCGGGCGCGGCCAAGGACGGTTCGGCCAAGCGCGAGGAGCTGTCCGGCTCGACCATCACCATCACCTCGCTGGGAACCCTGGGCGGGGTGGTCCACACCCCGATCATCAACCACCCCGAGGTCGCCATCGTCGGTCCCAACAAGATCGCCGAACGGGTCGTGGTCCGCGACGGCCAGATGGTGGTGCGCAAGATGATGAACCTGTCGTCCAGCTTCGATCACCGCATCGTCGACGGGCATGACGCGGCGGTGTTCGTGCAGCGGATCAAGGGACTGCTGGAGCAGCCCGCGACCTTGTGGATGGGGTGAGTTTTCGTCCTTCTCCCCTGGGGAGAAGGTGGCTCGCGTAGCGAGACGGATGAGGGACCGCCGGTGGGCCAGCTCGCACCACCCCGCCCCTCACCCTTTCGCGCCAGAACGACGGCACGCCGTCGTGCGCTCAAGCCCTCTCCCGCCGGGAGAGGGAGGGATATGACGGAACGAATGATGCAAGTCCTCAAGACCAAAGTCCTGATCATCGGCGCGGGCACCGGCGGCTATGTCGCCGGCATCCGCTGCGGCCAGCTGGGCCTCGACACTGTGCTGGTGGACGGCGGCGACGGGCTGGGCGGGACCTGCCTGAACGTCGGCTGTATTCCGTCCAAGGCCATCATCCATGCGGCGGGCAAGTTCGAGACCGTGGCCAAGGCGGCCGGCGGCGGGACGCTGGGCTTCACGGCGGCCCAGCCGGCCATCGACCGGAAGCAGACGGTCGAGTGGAAGGACGGGA
>NZ_JAUSOE010000051.1 GCF_030656255.1 Brevundimonas sp.
ATCGCACTCGGGACAGGGTTCGCAGACCCTGCCGACCCGTCGCAGGCTTATGGGGTTAGGCGATAAGACCGCCACCGCTCGGCGCCCCGAGCTTGCAGGCCAACCTTCCGCGCGGGGCGTCAAACCTTCGTCGAAACGGTAACCAAAACACAAAACTCCGGGCGAAGGCCCGGTGCCCCGCCCAGCCCTCCGCTTCCAAAGGGCCTCCAACTCCGCCGAAAGGACGGAGCGCGTCCGTTCGTCTGCACGATCCCCGAGGGAACGGGCTGAAAGCTTGTCCGTTGATGTCGCGCCGACGCCTTGATGCGGCCCGAAACACGGTGCGGTATGGTGTGGCTTGAAGCCTGTTCTCCTCGGATGATTATGCAGACCCGATCGATCGTGCTCGCCGCCGCCCTGGCCCTGTCGGCCTGCGGCAATCCCACCAATTCCAAGGCGCAGGAGGGCGAGTTCGCCCAGCCGACGCGCACGGCGCCGAGCGACGCGGCGGGAATGAAGTCCAGCTTCGCCCCTGTGGTGCGATCCGCCGCGCCCGCCGTGGTCAATATCTCGGCCCGCAGCGTGCAGCGGGTCCAGGCCGATCCCTTTTTCCAGTTCTTCGGCGGCGGCATGCCCCAGGCGCGGGTGGCCGAATCCGTGGGCTCAGGCGTCATCGTCCGTTCGGACGGAATCGTGGTGACCAACAACCACGTCATCCAGGGCGCCCAGCAGATCAAGGTCGTGCTGAACGACCGGCGCGAGTTTCCCGCCACCGTCATCCTGGCCGACGAGCGCAGCGACATCGCCGTGCTGCGGCTCGAGAACGTCAGCGACCGACTGCCGGTCCTGGCCATCGACGATCAGGAAGAACAGCAGGTCGGCGACCTGGTCCTGGCCATCGGCAATCCGTTCGGCGTGGGCCAGACGGTGACCAACGGCATCATCTCGGCCCTGAATCGGACCGAGACCGGCATTTCCGACAGCGGCTCCTTCATCCAGACCGATGCGGCCATCAATCCCGGCAATTCGGGCGGCGCCCTGGTGGACATGGACGGCGATCTGATCGGCATCAACACCGCCATCTTCTCCCGCTCGGGCTCCTCGGCCGGGGTCGGCTTCGCCGTGCCCGCCGCAATGGTCAAGCGCGTGGTCGACAGCGCCCTGGGCGGCGCCAAGGCCGTGGTCCGGCCGTGGCTGGGCGTGAAGGGCGACACCGTCACCGGCGACATCGCCGGCAGCCTGGGGCTCAGCCGGCCCCAGGGGCTGGTGGTCACCGACGTCTACGCCAATGGTCCCGCCGCCCGCGCCGGCATCCGCCAGGGCGATGTGATCACCGCCGTGGACGGTCAGGAGATCAACGATCAGAACGGGCTGAACTACCGCGTCGGCTCGCGCAATCCGAACGATCAGGTCCAGGTCGCCATCCTGCGTGACGGCCGGCCCGAAACCCTGACGGCGCGGGTCCAGACCCTGCCGGGCGACGCCGATCCCAGTCAGGGCGTCCTGATCCAGTCCGGTCCCTTCGCCGGGGCCCAGGTCGTGGCCCTGAATCCGGCCCTGGCCGACCGCCTGGGCGGCGACCCGTTCGCCACCGGCGTGATCGTGACCGGCGTCTCGGGTCGAGGCTACGCCGCCCGCGCCGGCTTCCGCCAGAACGACCTGATCGTCAGCATCAACGGCCGGGCCATCGCCTCGGCGCGTGACGTCGAAGCCGCCGGCGCCGGCCGCGGCCCGTGGGAGATCGTCGTCAATCGTGGCGGGCGTCAGATCAGGGGCGTGCTGAGATAAAAAAGGAGCCCGGGTGTTCGTCGCTACTCGCGACTCGCAACGACTTCGGATTGACAGCGCGCATTGCCCGAGTTGCTATGGCTTTAGAAGAGACAGGCATTTAGCGGAATAGGGTATGCATTCGATGGCCTTTGGACCCACTTGCCCGGAATGCGACACGCGCGTGCCTTTTCTCAAGACGCAGTTTAGACTGGGCAGTGCCTTCGCGTGCACCAATTGCGGGAAGGAACTGGTCGTCCCTAAATCTCAGGCTCTATTTCTGGGCTTTGGAATGATTGCGATCTTCCTGCTCGCGGAAAGTCGCTTTCCGTCGCAATGGGGCGGAATGCTTGGCTTGTTAGCGATCATGATCCTCGTTGGTCTGCCCCTAAGCTGGGCTGTGACGCGGGTGAAAGCGCTCTGAGGGTTTCACCCCTTCGTCGGCCCGCCGATCGACCAGGTGTGACCGAAGGGGTCGCGCAGGACGCCGTAGCGGTCGCCCCAGAACTGATCGGCCATATCCATGACGGGCTCGGCGCCGCCGACGGTCATGGCGCGGGTCCACCAGGCGTCGGGGTCGGCGACCTGGAGGTGCAGGGTTACGCCGGCGGGGCGCACGTCCTGAACGCCGGTGTATTCCGGGAACTCGTCGTTCAGCATCAGGCTGGCGCCGTTGATCTTCAGATGGGCGTGGATCAGTCGTTCGCCGTCGTCGGCCAGGCGGCGATCCAGCACCTCGGCCCCGAAGGCGATGATGTAGAAGTCGATGGCCGCCGAGGCCCCGCGCGACGGAATCGTCAGGTGCGGCGTCAGTCCGGAGGTCGGGCCTTGGTTGGGATGGGCGTCGGTCATGATCGATCTCTGTAGCGCTGACCCATACTAACGGGTGAAAACCGCTTTAGGCACGACTACATAGGTCGCAATGACCGACCTGTTCGAAGCCTCCGGCATATTGCCCCCCGACGCGCCCCTGGCCGACCGTCTGCGCCCGCGCACGCTGGACGAGGTGGTGGGCCAGGACCATCTGCTGGGCGCTGGCGGACCGATCCGGCGGATGATCGAGGCGGGGCGGCTGGGCTCGATGATCCTGTGGGGGGCGCCCGGCACCGGCAAGACCACCATCGCCCGGCTTCTGGCCCAGGCGGCGGGCTATGAATACCAGTCGATCAGCGCCGTGTTTTCGGGCGTCGCCGATCTGAAGAAGGCGTTCGAGGCGGCGCGGATGCGCCGGGCGGCGGGGCAGAGCACCCTGTTGTTCGTCGACGAGATCCACCGGTTCAACCGCGCCCAGCAGGACGGCTTCCTGCCCTTCGTGGAGGCCGGGGTAGTCACCCTGGTTGGGGCCACGACAGAAAACCCCAGTTT